>DATISN010000126.1:0-9148 GCA_035581765.1 Halomonas sp. | reverse complement strand
GAATGCCAGGAGACGCACCATCATTCGCTCCTCGCTCTCCGATGGGTGGCGAGCGAGGGTCAGGGTGTGCTCGGCAAAGTAGTGCCGGTCCAGGTCGGCGACCTGAAGCTGAACCTTATGAATCGTTGATTTCAGTGCCATAGGGTACATCGCCTGCCTGTTCGAGAGCTTCGTGAGCCATGATGCCCTAGCCAGCGCAATGCACCATGACGATGGCCGTAAACCGGCCTTCACGCCAACCCAGTCAAGCCAGGAAATGGCGAGCCGGGAGAATAGCAAGGTAAGCGGGAAGATTTACGGTCACCGAGCAAAAAATCAGCTATTAGTAAGAAGTGTGGTGAATTGAAGCCGATTGTGGCAGTCTCACCATCGGTTGCTGCGTTGCGGTCCTGCATCGCGGATGACGACAACGTGGTTAGTGATTCAGTAAAATAGCTTTTAAAGGGAGTTTTCATGAATAATATCGTGTGGATCGTCGGGGCAGTCGTTATCGTACTGGTCGTCCTTTCAGTTCTGGGTCTTCGTTGAGGTACGGCGCCTGATGACATCATTCGCCATGGCTCAAGTGAACCTCGGGAACGGGAGTAAAACGGGATAGCAACCACAAAATAGCTCCGGACACGCTCTGAACGCCACTCCCGGTCTAGATAACCCTACACAGTGGGGTGGTGCATTTGGGTGTCTCATGTCTGGGTCTTGTCCTGCACAAGGCGCAGGCCTTTTTGCGTCATCGTGCCTTGTCTCGCTCACTTGGTTGACATGCGTAGTGTCGGCACGGGAAGTGAGGGCCGAGTACCTGCGCGCTGCTGGAGTGAAGAACCTCATAGGGGTGAGACCTCACTGGTAAAGGCCCCGCTCGCAACACGCTGCGGTGGCGTATCAGGGGGATGGATTGCACCGATTGCGTGCGCAAGCCGCGGTCATGCCCGTGCATGGCTTGTCCGTGGGGCGCCCATGAACAAAAACCTGATGGCAGAGCGCCAGGGGATAGCCAGCAGCAGCAGGCCTTGCGCGGGGGTGGGAGACTTTCACTATCGGCATGGGCCGCTCATGACAGCCGGCGTTATTGAAACTGCGGTCGGCCAAGATAGAAAAAGATCGAATCATACCCCCCTTCAGCATGCCCGTAGCCAATGTAGAGCGGGCCGATAGGGCTATCGGCGCCAAGGAAGACGCTTCCGGAAATGATGCCGTCATCAAAGAGATCTTTCTTATCTTCCCAGACCCCGCCGTACTCCAATGAACCACCTAGATACCATGACAGGAAGGGGAGAGCCTCGAACCGCCTGTAGTAGATGGCACTGAGCACACCTGCCTGTTGGCCGCTCAGGCTATCTTCTGCATACCCTGACAGATTGAGAAATCCGCCGATCCGATAGCGGTCCTGGACGTCGGCTGACCCGCTAATGGTTGAATATGCCAGACCACCAAGGCCTACCACATGACCATCTCCGAAGCTGGTAAAACCATTAGCGACCAACCTGATTTGATCGAACTCGCTATCGCCACCTAGGTCTTCTCGGGCGATGTCGTACTCGACTGAGCCCAGCCAACCATCTTCCGGGAAGTAATAATTATCCAACCGATCCACCGAGAGTCGTGCGTAGGCTTGTCCACTGTTATAGCTGAATTCAGACGAGTCAGGCGTGCCCGTCTTAACATCAACTTCACCGCTACGGTAACGATAGCCGAGTCTAGATTCACCATACACACCGAGCTCACGTCCAAGGGCTACGTTTGCACTTGCCTCCTTGACCCGGTATTCCGCAATCGAGTCTCTTCGGCCATCGAATGCATCAACATTGGAAGCTCCGTAACGGGCCCCGGCATAAACAAAATAACGTGACAGGTTATCGAGGGGCTGATGCCATTCTGCTGCGAGTAGTGGATCCTGTCCGGCCTGCGCCGCCAGGCGGACTTCTCCACCCAGAGGATTGATCCCTGTGCGAAGATACGCTGCACCCAGGTTATAACTGTTGTTGCCCCGTATATCGCTGGAAAGGTCCAGGCCAAACTGAAGATAGTTCGGGCCCCAGGTCTTGGCACGAGCATCGATCAGCAAGCCGGTTTCACCTCGGTCCTTAACGAGGCCGTAGCGAACATTCTGGAACAGTTCAAGTCCGTAGATGTGAGCGATATCCTGTTCCAGTTGCTGTCGATCAAGCGGTGAGCCGATTTGTTGGTTTATCCGGGCACGAATCATCTCGTCGGATATCCGAGAGTCATTCTCGATGCGTACGAACTGAATGACGGGAACATCACGCGAGGGCCTGGAGGCACGGGAGGCAAGATGTGCCTGGTACTCGTTTTCCGTTAGTGACAGGTGGCTCAGTTCATTTCTTCGAGCGTCGGCGGCCTCATAGCCGATAGGAACCGCATCGGTAGCATTTACGAAGTCAGTACTGGAAAAGTCTCCGAGGGCAGGAATGATAAGGATGTCGGACTCTGTCAGCGTCGCAATCTGTTTCTCCACATTATTGCGGGTCATGAGTGATGTCAGCTGGCCTGTTATTGCGAACAGGTTGTTGACATCTTCTGCTTGCATGATTGGGGTGCTGATGTCCACTGCAATCACGATGTCGGCACCCATCTCCCGTACCACATCCACCGGCAGGTTCCCGGTAATGCCACCGTCTACCAGCAAGCGACCATCGATTTCGGTAGCAGAGAAGAAGCCGGGTACCGCCATGCTGGCTCGCATTGCCGTTGCCAGGTCTCCCTCACCGAGCACAACCATCCTTCCGTTGCCGATATCGGAAGCCACCGCCCGGAAGGGGATATGAAGCCGGTCGAAATCCGTGATATCGACCACCGGTAGTGAGAGATCTCTCAATGCCAGGTCAAATTTCTGTCCCTGTATGGCGCCGGTTGGGAAAAGCGGCTCGCCGTCATCGGAAATACCCAGCCGTGCCTTGACCAGGTACAGATCGTCGTCACGCTTACGCCGGAAAGAACGCTCCGCGCGGGGCGGGGAGTCACTGAAGATATTCTCCCAGTCCATGGTCTTGAGTGCGTGCTCGATCTCATCCAGCGGCATCCCCGAGGCGTAGAGACCACCGACGATGGAGCCCATGCTGGTGCCGGCAATGTAGTCGATAGGGATCTGCATCTCTTCAAGAACCCTCATTACCCCGACGTGGGCGGCACCCCGCGCGCCGCCACCGCTGAGGGCGAGGCCAACCTTCTGGCGAGCCGGGTGGGCCCCTTCGATTTCTACAGCCACAGCCATGTGGGGAATCAGCAACCACAGACAGTAGCCGGGTACGATCAAGGCTTTTAAACACATATTGTTCATCGCGATCGCATTCTCCCTACGCAACACTCTCGATGACGTGTTGTGATCAACGACCAGGCTCTATACGGCTGAACTTGGTGCCCTTTGCCGACCATCCTCCCATCAACCCCTCGCTTCCGAACGCAAAGGCGGCAACAGCTCCTTGGTTCCTGAGGGTGTCGGCAGAGACGCCGGTGCCCACTTCCACGAGGGTAAGCCCCGCCTCGGCGCCTACCGTCCAGCCTTCACCGCTACGAAACTTGTTCAGGGCGTCGTCGGTAAAGAAGATGAAGACCTGATTGGTCTTCTGGTATCCGGCCTGAAAGCCGGCAGAGCCGGCCTCCATCTTGTAATAATCGATTGTACGCTCCCCCACCTGGAGAGCACCGGTCCCCCACTGGGCCGCTACCAGAAAGCCGACCTTCTTTACATCCGGGATAACCAGCACACCCTTGGCCTCGCGAAGGTAGTCGTCGGCACCGGCGACCTCGTTGCGAAACTTCCTCAAGGCGTTGGCGACACTGATATCGATCTCGGTTGCCGTGGGTGTGGCGGCATGTACCGTGGCCGTTGTCAACAGCAAGCAGGCGAATACAATGGATAGGAGGGCGGCTAGTATATTGATCTTTAAGGCTTTCATGTCATGTTATCCACGAAGTTGGGATCTGTTATCCCGCCGATATGCAGGACTATTTAGGGAATACCAGGGTGTAGGTAAGACGCATCCCCCAGCCGTCAGGCCCTGCCTCGGGGGCATCTACCCAGTAGCGTGCCCCCAGCTGCAGTGACATGGGCTGTTTGCCTACCCGGAACAACTGAGTTGCCATCAAGTTGACCGGTACCGACCACTCCTCGACTTCCCAGTCATAGGTGGATTCGGTATTCAAGGTGATGGTCTTGAGCGTCGGTGTCGTATAGGCCAGAAACGGTTGCAAGAACGTGTTACTCACGTCATCGCGATCATCGTCGCCGGCAAACGACCAGACATGATTCACCAGCCCGCCATAGGTCCAGCCGTTCTGCTGCTTCAAGACCACGGCGGTCGGTCCCGCAGCCCACTTCTCCGCACCTAGCCGTTCATCGCTAGCCGTCGGCAGCAGCAGCGCCGGGCCTGCCCCCCAGATCCAGCCACCGGCCGTCGGCGACTTGGGCGAGAAGAACATGCTCTGGAAAACATCCCCCACGCCGCTCTCGTCGGTGGCAGGCGGGATATCCTGCTGGTCGATCAGCGGAAGGATAGTTCGGGATATAACATTCCATTCCTCATTCAGGCTGAAGGGGATGACCGGCTGTACGTTAAGCACCAAGCGGCTTCCTTCTTCCGTCACGCCGATGTTTTCGTCGTAATTGAATTGGAAGGGCACGCTGATCATGGCCGCAATCGGGTTGTTCAGCTTCTTGGCAATTTCCATGTCATCGTTGGCGGTCGCTGCCATGGTGAAGGCGCAACCAACTGATAGTGTGGCAACCCAGGCAGCGGAGCGCCGACTGCCAGCTTTTACATCAATGGTAAGTGTCATTTTATGCCCTCCCTTGCTTGTGGTTGCCTCATGCAGTCGCCACTGCTGCCGCGCTCAGGTCGACTGTTTCATTCCACAAGTTCGATCTCGCCCGGCCGCCAGGTCTTGTCGAACCACGGCTCTAGCGGGCCGTAGAGGCGGAGGATAGTGTTCCAACTCTTGCCCGGCACGGTCTGGATCCAGTTCGCCTTTCCATCCGGCCGCTCTGGCCCGAAGTGGATATCCACTGACCCATCCACGTTGATGGCCAGGTCCTTGTCCTGACTGCTCGCGCTTGGGAATCGAGCATCCGTCTGCAGCATCGAGCGAGCTTGATTGTCGTAGAGGATGACGGACCAGAAATCCTTGACCGGAATGTTCGGCGGCAAGTGCAGACGGTAGTTCCTCGCGCCGTCAAGCGGAGCCCCCGTGGAGTCTCTCGCTGTCCAGGCGTACTGCGAGCCCTGTCCCACCATCTTTGTCTCCATGGCCGGAGTCACCCCGGTCGCCATGAAGTAGTAGAGAATGTAGCCATCCATGTTGAGCACGCCGGGCTGCTTCTCGAAGCGGTAACCGCCGACGAAGGGTAGCTGCCAGGAGGATTCCCCGGGATAGTAGAAGGCGTCCGTGCCTCGCGTCCGGAAGGCAATGGCACGGGCGGTCGCGTCTCCCACCAGTGCCGCTTCCTCGAGAATTTTTTTCATGCGCGCATCCGGCGCGAAAGGCTTGCCTTTTTCGATGCCGATCGAAGCAAACAAGCCCAGGCGGACCGGGTCGAAGGACTTGACGGGTTCTTGCTGCACGACTTCGTCAAGCAGTTCCCAAGCGGTGTAGTCCGCCGGGGCCACGGTGCCGAAGTCCCTGCCGGACACGTTCACGAAATTCATAGCCGGAGGATTGGCGGCCATCGACAAGGGGTAGACCCTCGTGTGTTGCTTCACGAGATCAACCCCGGGCTTTGGATCGCCATCGACCAGGAAGCTGCGCCAGGGAGCCCACAGGCTGAAGGTCGGGGCCTCAACTACGAAGTAACCTTCTGGGATCTCGCCTTCGTACCCGGGCGGGAGAATCAGGTACTTGCCACCTTCCCCCTTGTCCGGGCCGGTGAAGCCAATGTCCACGACCCACCGGAACCACAAATCGTTGAGTGCCCCGAGCACCTTGGGAGGCGCCTCAAGAACCAGCGGGCCGTCGCGCAGGTCGAGCCACATCCATGAATAGGGCGTCTGCGTGTTGGGAGTCAGAAAGATGGACTTGGAGTCCATCCGGCTCTCGAAGATCGGCACTGTGGTATTGGCGGGGCCGAGCTTCAGGATCTCGCTACGGTTGTAGGCCTGACTGACGGCCGGAAGGGCTAGCAGGTACGCCTGTACGGCTCGCTGGAAATCGAGGTTGTCGTAGAGCTTCTCGACCGAGGCGTCATCCGGGAAGCCGTCGAAGAAGTTCAACGTCCCCAGGCGTGTGTCGACCGTGTCGGGGATCGCAATCCCAGGCGTCAGTTCGGTGGTCATTTTCATCGGCGCCGCAGAGTATGCCGGCAGCGTGGTCGCTACCAGCACGCAAGCGAGCGTGGCTGCCAGCCAGTTCATTGGATGTGCGACGTTCATTTTTGGTCCTCCCGATTCCGGTGGCCTACCTTACCTCGACCGTCACTGACGGGACCCGGCCCGTGAAGCGCGACTTTGCTTCCGACCCGATCGCCTCGACCACTGGCGTAGCCAGGTCGATCCCGACGTCCGCCGTCTCGTCCGCCGAGAAGACCATCGGCTGGGTGCGCTCGATACGCCCCTCGCCGACCTTCCTGTCGTCGACGTGCAGCGTGCCCATGCCGCCCTTGCCCAGGCCTTCGCCGTCATAGTCGAACTCGAAGCGGATCGTCGCCGGGCCGGGCTCAAGCGCCTCGTTCGAAGCGACGGTGGTCCGCTCCAGGCCGAGGAAGTTGTAGTCGTAGGCCGGCACGCCGTCCTTGACATACAGCGACCAGCCGCCGAAGCGCCCGCCCTGTGCGATGATCGTGCCCTGCGCGCCGCCTTCCGGCACCTCGATCTCCGCGGTGATGGTCTTGGACTTGTTCTTGATGTTCAGAAACACGTTCTCGCTCAGGCCCGTCATGCCCTCGGCGAGCGTGAGCGACGTCCGGCCGCCCATCAGGTCGGGGCGACCCGCCAGCGCCGGGTTGAAGCGCTCGAAGGTACGGTCATCGATGGGCAGTACGTGGTTCGCGATGGCCTCCTCCAAGAAAAGGGCCTTCAACTCCTCCAGCTTCTCAGGTTGTTCGGCGGCGAGGTCGTTGACCAGGCTGAAGTCGGTCCGCGTGTCGAATAGCTCCCAAGCGGCGTCATCGTTCAGCGCACGACGGGGTTTGGGTTCCCAGGGCGCCTTGTGGATGACCCTGGCGAACCAGCCATCGTGGTAGATCGCGCGGTTGCCAAACATCTCGAAGTACTGGGTGGTGTGCCGTTCCTTCGCCTCGGCGGCGTCGAAGCTGTAGACCATGCTGACGCCGTCCATCGGCCGCTGGGGTGTGCCGTTGACCATCTCGGGCTCCGGCAGTCCGGCCGCCTCGAGGATGGTCGGTGCGACGTCGATCACATGGTGGAACTGCGTTCGCAGCCCGCCCTGGGATTGAATGCCGGCGGGCCAGTGCACGGCCATGCCGACCTTGGTACCGCCAGGGTCCGAGGCCACCTGCTTGGTCCACTGGTAGGGGGTATCCAGCGCCACGGCCCAGCCTGCCGACATGTGCGGGTAGGTCTCGGGGCCGCCCCACTTGCCCATGACCTCGAGCATGTCCTCGACGGTTTCCGGAACCTGGTTGAAATAGGTGTACTCGTTTGACATCCCGTTTCGGCCACCTTCGGCGCTGGTGCCGTTGTCACCGGCCACGTACATGATCAGGGTGTTGTCGAGCTGGCCAGCGTCTTCAACGGCCTGGATCAGGCGACCCACTTCGTGGTCAGTCATTTCCATGAACGCGGCGAACACCTCGAACTGGCGCGCGAAAAGCCGTTTCTCGTCCTCGGACAGGCCATCCCAGTCGGGAATGGCCTCCGGCTTGGGGGCGAGCTGAGTACCCGCGGGCACGATACCGAGTTCGATCTGCCGCGCCAGGATCTCCTCGCGCATCTGGTCCCACCCTTGGTCGAACTTGCCCTCCCAGCGGTCTATCCACTCCTGGGGCACGTGGTGCGGCGCATGCACGGCACCGGGTGCATAGTAGACAAAGAAGGGGCGATCCGGCGTCAAGGCCTTCTGCAGCCTGACCCAGGCGACCGATTGGTCGGTCATGTCGGTGAGGAAGTGGTAGTCCGGGTCGTCGGACAGCTCGACCTGGTGCGTGCCGTCGTAGATGAACGGCGCCCACTGGTTGGTCTCGCCACCGAGGAAGCCGTAGAACTTGTCGAAGCCCTGCTGCGTCGGCCAGCGATCCAGGGGCCCGGAGATGCTGGCCTCCCAGGCGGCCGTCTCGTGCCACTTGCCGAAGGCTGCCGTGCTGTAGCCGTTAAGACTCAGCATCTCGGCGACCGGTGCCACCTCAGTGGGAATCTGACCGGTATTGCCCGGGAACGCGGTGCCGGTTTCGATGATTCCGCCCATGTTGTTGACATGGTGGTTGCGCCCGCTCTTGATCGCGGAGCGTGTCGGCGAGCTGACGGCCGTGGTGTGGAAGTTGTTGTAGTGCAACCCCTGAGTGGCCAGCCGGTCGAAGGTCGGCGTGGCGATGGGACCGCCGAAGGCGCCAGTGCCGGCAAAGCCGAGGTCGTCAATGAGGATCACGATGATGTTGGGGGCATCGTCAGGTGCCTTGACCTCGAAGCGCGGAGGCGGCGTCGCATTACGGACGTCGAGCTCCGTCTCCAGGGCGCGTGCAGGTTCGGCGATGGGCAGCACCGTGCGATCCAGTGCCGGCTGAGCCATGGCCGTTGCCCCCGAAGCTGATCCCACCGCCAACATGATGGCACTGCTCAGCACATTGCGTGACCACCTATCGCCAGGCATCTGTGACCTGTTGTGATTTCCTTTCATGTCATCTACCCCTTTTCACGTTGTGCTACTTATTCTTACCCGGGTCGTTCAGCCGTCGGAGTGGCGCACGCATGCTTATCGCTCTCTTTCTCCCGCAGGAATCGCATCCTTGCGAATGATCAGCGGTCCCTTCATGGCATCCATAACCAGCGACAGCGGAAGGTCATTGCGTAACAGCGTGGTCATTGCCTGCTGGTACTTGCGTATGTGGGTAAAGAACTTCTTGTAGCCCGCGCAGAGATAATGCAGCCCGGGCTCCCCATCGGGGGAGGACATGAAACGATGCTTGGGGCAGCCTCCCCAGCATGAGGTCAGCACGTCGCACTCGCGGCAGGTGCGGGGCAGGCTT
>DATISN010000125.1:0-11236 GCA_035581765.1 Halomonas sp. | reverse complement strand
GGGAATGTCATCGAACCCGACGATGGAGACGTCCTGTGGCACCTTGAGCCCGAGTTCGTGGCGCAGGGTTTCCATTGCCGCGATGGCCATCAGGTCGTTCGCCGCGAAGATCGCGTCGGGCACCTGCCTCGCCGAGAACATTCGCCGCGTGGCAAAGCGCGCAGCCTCGTAGCGATCGTTGCCTACATCCACCCCGTGACAGGTCATGCCGCGCTCGGCCAGGGCGGACAGGAACCCGGCCTGGCGCTGCTCGTTGGTAGAGGACCCGATGAGCCCGCCTAGAAAAGCGATGCGCTGGTGGCCCGACGCGACGAGCAGCTGCCCCGCCCAATAGCCACCCTGATAGTTGTCGCAGCTTACCTGGCTGATGCCCTCGTAATCGACGGTACGGTTGATGATCACCACCGGCACGCCGACCGCGGCGATCTCGCCGGCCTGAGCGCGGGTGATGGGAATCGCCAGCATCAGCACGCCCTCGACCTGGCTCCTGAGAATGTCGTCGATCACCTCATCGAAGGCCTTGCCCAGCGGTGCCACGAACAGTTGCAGATGATAGCCTCGGGCCTGAAAGAACTTCGAGGCCCGCTCCAGGACGCTTGAATAAAAGGGGTTGTCCAGGCTATAGATCACTACCGCGATGGTCTTGCTCGAGCGGGTGATCAGCGAGCGGGCAATGGTATTCGGCCGATAGCCGAGTTGACGCGCGGCCTCGAGCACCCGCTTGCGGGTCTTGGCCGACACGCTGGCATTGGGGGAAAAAGAGCGGCTAACCGCCGACTGCGAGACACCCGCCAGCTGAGCAACATCTCTCGATGTCACGGACTTCATCTTCATCACGAACGCTCATGCCGGAGGAAATGGCCGCATCAAAAATGCCTGCCGAGGGCAGGCATCGTCTCAATCATGCGGCTCAAAAGCCTACCTTGTCGCCGCCCTTCAGGCCAAGCATGCTGCGTGCCTCATCGGGCGTGGCGACCGGCAGCGAGAGTCCGTCGAGAAGCTCCCGAGCCTTTCGCACCTGGCTGGCATTGCTTTCCGCCAGTTTGCCCGGCCCCAGCCACAGCGAGTCTTCCAGGCCGACCCGTACGTTACCGCCCATGGCGGCCGCCTGGGCGGCGATGCGCATTTGGCTGCTGCCCGCGCCCAGCACCGACCATTGATAGTTGCTGCCAAACAGCCGATCCGCGGTACGACGCATGTGCAGCACATCCTCGGGGTGCGGGCCGATGCCGCCGAGAATGCCGAATACGCTCTGGATGAACAGCGTGCCGTCAATGATGCCGCGATCCATGATATTGCACAGGCTGTAGAGATGGCCGATGTCGTAGCATTCGCATTCGAAGCGCGTGCCGTTCTTCGAACACAGCGTCATGATCTTCTCGATATCCGCGAAGGTGTTCTTGAAGACCAGGTCGTGGCTCTTTTCGAGGTGCTCGCGCTCCCACTCGTGCTCGAAGGTCTTGAAGCGCTGCAACATCGGGAACAGCCCGAAGTTGATCGAACCCATGTTCAGCGATGCCAGTTCCGGCTGGAACTCGATAGCCGGACGCATGCGCTCCTCCACCGTCATGTGCGGACTGCCGCCGGTGGTGAGGTTGATGACCGCCCCAGTGGCCTCCTTGATCTGCGGCAGGAACTTCTCGAACACCGCAGGATCCTGGGTCGGCTTGCCGGTCTCGGGGTCCCGTGCATGCAGGTGCAGGATCGAGGCGCCGGCCTCGGCCGCGGCGATCGCCGACTCGATGATCTCCTCCGGCGTCACCGGCAGATGCGGGGACATCGAAGGGGTATGAATCGCACCGGTCACGGCGCAGGTGATAATGACCTTTCGCTGGGTCGCCATGGGCGTGTCCTCGTTGACGTTACTGGTTGACGTAGCTTTTTGACGTAGCTCGCTGATTTAGCGTGTTGATGCGATCTCAGGCATCGTTGGCGGATTGCTGATGGGCCATCAGCGCCATCAACCGGCGGTCCCGCCAGGCCTGCCGCTCGGCCAGGCCATCAATGGGCAGCAGGGTGCGCCGCTCGGCGTCGAGCGCTGTCAGCGTCTCCTCCGCCCAAGGGTTGCTGCCATCACGCTGGGCATCCACATCGCGATACAGCGGTCCGTAGCGTCGGGCGTAATCGACCACCCCCGCCGGGGCATTCAGATCGATGGTCTCGAGCGGGCCCATGAACGACCAGCGCAGGCCAAGGCCGTGCTTGACGGTCTTGTCGAGATCCTCCGCGGATACATAGCCGTCGCGAAATAGCCGCAAGGCCTCGTTTAGCAGCGCGCCCTGCAGGCGGTTGAGAATGAACCCCTGCACTTCGCGCTTGACCAGGATCGGCTGCTGTCGCACCGCGGTCATGAGCGCCATCGTGCGCTCGACGGCCTCGGTGCTGGTCGCCGGGGTGGGAACCACCTCGACCAGTGGAATCAGATAGGGCGGATTCACCGGATGCGCCACCAGGCAGCGCTCGGGATGGCGCAGGTGATCGGTGAAACGCGACGCGGCGATCCCCGAGGTCGAACTCGCCAGGATGGTGTCAGCCGCTACCACCGCCTCCATTGCGGCATAGATCTCGCGCTTGGCCGCGACGTCCTCGGGACCGCACTCCTGCACGTAGCCGACGTCGCCAAGCGCCCGGCTCAGGTCCGGCTCGATGCTGATACAGGCCATGACCGCATCCGGATTATCGACCAGGCCGAAGCTCACCAGGTCCTCAAGCGACGTGCGAATGGCCCCTCGGGCCTCGGCCAGGGCCGGTTCGCTGACGTCGTACAGACACACCGGTTTTCCCGCCCGGGCAAAGACGATCGCCCAGGCCCGGCCGATCAGCCCGGCGCCGATCACGGCAACCTTGTTGGTCATGTTCATTCTCCCCGCGCTATGGATTACAAGGTTTCGACGTTGCCACAGACACTGAGCGCCTGGCCGGAAATATTGCTGCCTCCCGGCGCGGCCAGGAACAGCGCCATGGCGGCAATATCCGCGGCGTCCACCATCTTGCGCATGGAGACCTTGGAGAGATTCTCCTTTTCCATCTCCGCGTAGCTGATTCCGCGCTTTTCGGCCCGATCGCGGATCACCTGCTCGATGCGCGGCCCGCTGACGATGCCCGGCAGAATGGCATTGACGCGCACCCCGTCCGGGCCGAGTTCACAGGCCAGGCTCTTGGTCAGGCCGACCACCGCCCACTTGCTCGCGGCATAGGGCGTGCGGTAGGCAAAGCCCAGGCGGCCGGCTACGGACGCCATGTTGATCAGCAGCCCCTGGCTCGCGCGCAGCAGCGGCGCAGCGCGGCTGGCGACGAAATACTGGCCGTTGAGGTTGATGTCGATGGTCTTCAGCCAGTCCCGGGAAGCGATCTCGTCGATGCCACCGGTCGGGCCGGCAATACCGGCGTTGTTGACGACGATATCCAGGCCACCGAGGGCGGCAGCGTCGCCAAACACTCGCTCGACCTGATCTTCCTGGCTGACATCCGCCACGCTTGAGGCGATGCCCTCCGGCAGCGCCGCAAGCCCGGCCTCGTCGATGTCGCAGACGTGGACCCGCGCTCCCGCCTCATGGAAGGCCACGGCAATTTCGCGGCCGATCCCGCTGGCCCCTGCCGTGACCAGCACCTTGAGGCCCTGCCGGGGGATGAGGCTATCGAGCACTCTCATGGTTGTCTCCTTGAATGAGCAATTCCTGCCAAGCGTCGCGGATCAGCCCAGCGACGGCAACCAGGTGGAAAGTGAGGGAATGAGGCTGATGATCAGCAAGTTGATCAGCACGACGCCGACAAACGGCAGAATCGCATAGGACATTCGGGCCACGCCCACCCCGGATATCTGCGAGGCCACGAAGAGGTTGAGCCCCACCGGGGGCGTGAACATGCCCATGGCGAGATTGACCACCATGATGATGCCCACATGGATTGGATCGAAGCCGAAGCTGACCGCAATCGGCAGCAGGATGGGCACGAAGATCAGGATCGCCGCCGCCGCCTCGATGAACATGCCCGCCATCAGCAGCAACAGGTTGACCAGGACGATGAACAGCAGCGGACTCTGGATGGTCTCGATGGCAAAGGCAGAGATCATCGCCGGTACGCGAAGGCTCTGCAGCACCCGGCCGTATAAGCCGGCGGCTCCGATGATGCTCAGCACCACGGCGGTGGTGACCGCCGACTCCTTGAGGATCCTGACCAGTTCGGTGAACGATATCTCGCGATAGATGACGCAGCCGATCACGAAGGAATACGCCACGGCGATGACGGCCGCCTCCGTGGGCGTGAAGATGCCGCCATAGATACCGCCCAGGATGATGATCGGCATGAGGATCGCCAGGATTGCCTTGCGTCCCGCCGTCAGCACCTCCGTCCAGGTACTGCGCTCTCCCCCGCCGTGGCCGAAATGCTTGGAATAGACGTAGGCGTAGATGATCAGGCTGAGAGTGATCATCAGGCCCGGCAGGACCCCGGCGATAAACATGTCGCCCACCGACACATCGGCGGCAATGGCATAAAGAATCAGCGGAATGCTGGGGGGAATAATGACCCCCAGCGCGCCCGACGCCGCCTGGTTGGCAGCGGCATAGCGCGGCGAATAGCCCTTGGCGATCATCGCGGGAATCAGGATCGACCCGATAGCGGCCGTGGTCGCCGCACCGGATCCGGAAATCGCCGCAAAGAACAGCGAGGTCACGATGGCCACCATGGCCAAGCCGCCGGTCATGCTGCCCACCAAGGTATTGGAGAAATCCACAAGGCGTTGGGAGATGCCACCGCTCTGCATCAGATAGCCGGCCAGGATGAAGAAGGGAATCGCCATCAATGGAAAGGAATTGACCGAGGTAATCAGCTGCTGGGCAACGATCAACATCGGCATGAGATCGCCATGCCAGACCGTGATCGCCGAGGCCAGGCCCAGGGAAAAGGCAATGGGCACGCCGACGATGAAGAGCCCGATCAACAACAGAAACAGCAGCAGCGCCATGATCAGTCTCCTTTCTTTTCATCGGTGCCGACGATTTCATCGATCAGCAGGGCCACGGAGTTAACCAGAATGACAATGCCACCCGCAGGAATGGCCAGGTAGGGCCACATCATCGATATCCGCGTGCTCGGCGCGGTCTGGTTGACGACCCGGCCGACCATTTCAAAGCCATACTTGACCAGGATGTAGGCAAAGAGGGCGGACGCGAGAATGATCAGGATGCGAAAGAGCCGTGAAATTCTCGGTCCGGCGAATTCGAGCACGACATCCACCGAGATGAGCAGCCCCTTGCGATAGGCATACCCTGCCCCGACGAAAGTCAGCCAGATCATGGCAAAGCGGGCAATCTCGGCGGAGAAGTGCAGCGGGCTTCCGATCACGAACCTTGCAAACACTTGCCAGAAGATCAGCACGGTCATGACCAGCATCAAGATGGCAAGCGCCCAACCGATAAGCCGGTTGAACAGATCGATGCCGCGGTTCGTGAGCAGCAGGAGGTTCTTCATGGCTGTCTCTTGTGTGTGCAGCGACGATGTACCCGAAGACGGTACGTGACCGCCTTCGGGTCCGAACGCTTAGTCGTCGGCTTAGTCGTCGAAGTTGATGGCGGCATCGACGAGGTCTTCCCCGACGGTCGGGGCCCACTCCTCGAGCACCGGACGCACGGCCTCACGGAAAGGCGCCAGGTCGGGATGGGTCACCGTCATGCCCAGTTCTTCGAGCTGCACCAGATAGCGCGCTTCGAGCTCCTGGCTCGCCTCACGCTGTACCGGCAGGGCGAGCTGCGCCGCTTCGAGAATGATTTCCTGATCCTCGGCACTGAAGGAATTGAAGAGGTCGAGTCCCATCATCAGGGGCGCCGGTGAATAAACGTGCTGGGTCATGTTTAGGTAGTCCTGAACCTCATAAAAGTTGACGTCGTAGATGGTGGCCAGCGGGTTCTCCTGACTGTCCATGACGCCTTGTTGTAGCGCCGTATACACCTCCGTCCATGCCATCGGCGTGGCGTTGGCGCCGAGCGCCTCCCAGGTATCCACCTGCACCCGACTCTCCTGGGTACGATGGTTGATGCCTTCCAGGTCGTCGGGATGATTCAACGGCCTGACCGAGTTGGTGTTGTGACGAAAGCCATTCTCCATCCACGCGAGGAACTTGACGTTCATCTGCTCCTCGGCCAACTGGGCCAGCCGCTCGCCGTGTTCGCTATCGAGAAAGTCATGGGCATGCTCATAGTTCTCGAAAATATAGGGCAGGTCGAACAGCAGGAATTCATCGACGAAGCCGCCCATCGGCCCGGTGGAGGCAATGCCCGCATCGATGATGCCGAAGCCCATGCCCTCGACCACTTCACGCTCGGCACCCAGCGCGTTGTCGTAGTGAGGCTCGATCGAGAGGCGGCCCTCGGAGAGCCTTTCGAGCTCCTCGCCGAATTTCAGCACCCCGATTCCCTGCTGGGAATCCGGCCCGAGCGGCAGGCTGACATCGATCACGCGCTCGGTCCCGGCATGGGCCGCCGAGAGGGAAGCGGCCATGACGGCGGTGGTCAGTAGGGTCTTCGCGAAGACGGAAACAGTGGCGTTGTGCATCTTGTACTCCTTGTCCGTACCGGCAAGAGCAGTGACGTTTACCGGTTCAGGGTGAGGGTCATCGTTCGGCGGTCAATCGATAACCGCCCGACACCTTTATTGTCGTGGCGACGGTAAGTTCTAGATCACTATGACTACGTATGCAAATATTGTCGTGACCCTAACGCCAATATCTTTTTTATCCCCATGATTTAAAAATAAATATACTTTAGTATAACAAATGAATACGTATTCATTAATTAGCCATCCCTATCGCGCACCCTGGCCGTCACCAAGTACGCGCCAAGGGCTGAATCATGAACTCGAACCCCGACGGCAAGCCGGGGCGCGGAAGCGGTTCAGCTTGAGGGGGCGTCGGCCTCGCAGAGATCACAGCTGCCCGGCCAGCTCACGCAATCGCCCACCTTGATGCCGCGCTCCTCGAAATAACCGGCATTGACCTCCAGCGCCGCTACATAGGCGGCTCCCGGCCGGGTAACGGGGCAATCGCCGGGACTCGAGGATTCACAGGGCTGCATCGTCTCGATCGCCACGATCTCGCCATCCTCACCGATGAAGGCGATATCCAGCGCAATGCGCGTGCGGAACATCCAGAAGCCATTGCGTGACGCCTGGGTCTGACGATAAAGAAACAGCATCCCGGCCTCTGGCTCGAGATGATCGCGGTCCATCAGCCCCTTGCTGCGCTGGGCCTGGGTGCGGGCCGCCTCGACCATCAGCCGGTGGGGTCCCTGATCGCTGTGCACCACGACAGGCACCGTTTGCAGCGTTTCTGTGGTCTCGGCCAGCAGGGAGCGCGGCAGCAGGACGACGGCCGGCACCAGGACGACCAGGCCCTGCAGAAGTTGGCGGCGTGTCGGGTTCATAGCGGTTCTCTCTCGGTAGCCTTGTGGGTATCCAGGGTGGCGCCGCCAGGCATCAGGTGGATACCCGAGGCCAGCAGCGAGACCTGGACGATTTCGCCGCGCGCCAGGCCATTGCGACGCGCGGCGTGGGTAGCAATCTCGAAACGCAGGATAGCATCGCTATGCTCGACGGCCAGCGATACCGAGGTGATACCGCCCAGCGCAACCTGCTCGACGACGCGGGCGGTGACGGGATTCTCACGCTCGCCCTGGGAGGGTCGGTTGCGACGGTGCAGCACCACATCGGCGTGTGGCAGGTACCAGTCGACGCTCTCACCGACCGCCAAGCGTTCCAGGCCCTGCTCGACCTCGAGACGGTAGCGTCCCCACTGCAGGAAGCGCTCACCGCCCTGCTCCACCACCACCCCGGTGAAGACATTATGGCGATCGAGCAGGCGTGCCACCGCCGGGCTCGCCGGCCGGCGAAACAGCGTATCGGGGGGAGATTGCTGCAGGCTGCAGCCGGCATGCAGCACGCAGATGCGGTCGGCAAGCGCGCAGGCCTCATCCAGATCGTGGGTAACCAGTACGATGGGAATGCAGATCTGTTCGCGCAGCAGCGCCAGCTCGCGCTGCAGGCGTCGTCGGGTGACCTGGTCCACCGCCGAGAACGGCTCGTCGAGCAGCAGCACCCTCGGCTGACGAGCCAGGGCTCGTGCCAGGGCAACCCGCTGGCGCTGGCCGCCCGAGAGCTCGGACGGGTAGCGGTCGGCCAGCCCCTCCAGGCGCACCCGCGACAGCCAGGTGAGCGCCTGTTCGCGACGCCTGGCCGCCGGCAGATGATCGAGCGGCACCATGATGTTGCCCAGCGCGCTCAAGTGCGGAAAGAGCGCATAATCCTGAAAGACGAGTCCCACTCGCCGCCGCTGTGGCGCCAGCGACAGGCCTGAGCTTGCGTCGAACCAGGTCTCGCCGGCGCAGCGCACCCAGCCCCCTGACGGCCGATAGAGGCCGGCGATGGCACGCAGCAAGGTGGTCTTGCCGCTGCCCGAGGGGCCCACCAGGGCCAGCAACTCGCCGGGCTCGCAGTGAAAGCTTGCGGCCAGCGGTATCGGGCCTGCCTGGTGAAGCCCCACGTCGAGGCAAGCGGATGTCGCATGTGGAAGGGTCTCAGACACGCCGCCACCTGCGGCGTCCGGCCAGCCCGTAGACGACGCCGATGGTCAGGAACGACACCAGCAGCAGCATGGCCGACATGATCGCGGCACCCTGCTCGTCGAAGGCCTGCACCCGATCATAGATGGCGATCGCCAGGGTGCGGGTTTCACCGTCGATGGAGCCACCGACCATCAGGATGACGCCGAACTCGCCCAGGGTATGGGCGAAAGTCAGCGCCAGGGCGGACACGATGCCCGGCCAGACCAGTGGCAGCTCGATGCGTCGGAACGTCTGCCAGGGCGACAGGCCGCTACACCAGGCGGCCTCGCGCAGATTGGTGGGTATCGTTTCGAAGGCCCGCTGGATCGGCTGCACCGCAAACGGCAGATTGGCCACCAGCGAGGCCAGCAGGATGCCGCTGAAGGTAAAGGTCAGCCCGTCGCCCGTGAGCCGCTGCCACACCGCCCCCACGGGCGCATCGGCACCGAACGACAGCATCAGGTAGAATCCCAGCACGGTGGGCGGCATGACCAGCGGCAGGGCCACCAGCGCTTCGCAGAACGGCTTGCCGCGAAAGCCTCCCCGCGCCAGCAAACGCCCCAGCCAGAGGCCGAACGGCACCAGCAACACGCAGGTCGCCAGAGCCAGCTTCAACGAGACCGACAGCGCCGTCCAATCCATCAGGGCGAGCGTCCTTCTGCAGGAGACGCCTCCGTCGGCAGCGCGAACCCATAACGGTCCAGAATCTCCCGGGCCTCGTCCTGCTGTAGCCAGTCATAGAAGGCGCGGGCCGTTTCACCGGCACCGTCAATCAACACCATGCGCTGCACCAGGGGTTCGTGCCACGCCTCAGGGATCAGCACATGTTCCGAGCGCTCGGCAAGCGAGGGCGCCCGAGCAAGCGAATAGGCGACCAGCCCACCGCGGGCATCGGGGGAGAGCGCGAACTGGCCGGCCTGGGAGACGTTCTCGCCCAGCACTCGCAGCTCGGCGCTGTCGTCCCAGAGCCCGGCATGTACCATGGCCTGCCTGGCCGCCACGCCATAGGGGGCATGCTCGGGGTTGGCCAGGGCGATGCGTGGGCGGCCCTGCCCTTGCTGGTGAGCCGTCAAGGCGTCACGCACGCCGGCCAGTGGATCGTCCGCTTCCGGCAGATCGTCTCGGCCGGCCCGCTGCAACCAGGCCAGGCGACCGATGGCATACACCACCCCGGCATCTTCCGTGAGGCCTTCCTCGAGAAGCGCATGCACATAGGCCTCGTCGGCGGAGAGGTAGAGCTCGAAGGGCGCGCCCTGGCCGATCTGGCGGCGAAAATTGCCGGAGGAGCCAAAGTTCAGCCGCAATTCACGACCGGTCTCGTCCTGGAAGCGTTGCGCCGCGTCAGTCAGGGCAAACTGCAGGTCCGACGCCGCGGCCACGGTGGGCACCGCGGCGTGAACCGCCGGCATCAGCAACGACAGCAACCCGAGCAGCGCGATTCGCCATCCTGTTCTCATTCACTCCTCCGCTATCTAGGCAGCTTAGAAACAGGTCGACATCACCTCGGTGACCTCGAGTCGCTCGTTGGCCAGCAGGATCGTTCGCCACTTGTCGAACGTCAGACAGGGGTGGGAGGCGCCGAACGCGACGATATCGCCCACGCGCACGTCGCCTCCTTGCACGTCGCCTTCGCACATGCCCAACGCTTCCTCGGGCATGGCGGGCAAGCGGACGAACGCATGCTGGTCCATCAGCTTGACGACCTCCCAGCCTGCCACGCCAAGATCCCGCCCGGGGCTCCCGCCCTCGCGGTAGCGGCGCAGCGCCATGGGCAAGCGATCGCCGCCAATATCGCGCTTGCCCATGGCGACGATGGCAAGCCCCGGTTCGGGGAGCGACTGCACCTGGGCGAATACCTCCAGTGCCGGCATCAGGCCTTGCTCGAGCTCGGGGCGGCGTTGCAGCACGCCGTGCTGCGCCTCGCGATAGAGGCCATGGTCATGGACGACATAGCAGCCGGGGCGCAGCACGGGAATGAAGTGCTTGCCCAGGCGCGCCTCGTGGAAGACGCCGGCGATCAGGTCGTACCAGGCGGACCCCGAGGCGGTGAGAATCGGCTCCCGAGCCTCGAACAGCCCGTCATGATCCAGCGCCTGGGCGGCTTCGACCAGCTGCCAGGCATAGGCCAGAACGTCTTGCTGGGGCTCGTTGCCGGTCACCACGCCCTCGTAGCCCTCCAGGCCCGCCAGCACCAGCGACGGCAATTCCTGGATCTGCTCGCCCAGCGCCATGACCTCGTCCTGGTCACGACAGCCGCAGCGCCCGCCCATGACGCCCAGTTCGATCAGCACCTTGAGACGCAAGCCGCGCGCCGAGAAGAAGCACCCCAGTTGGCGCACGTTCTCACCGCTGTCGACCACGCAATAGACATCCGCGCCGGCCTCGACCAGCTCGGCAACGATCGCCATGTTGGCCTCGCCGACCAGTTGATTGGCCATCAGCAGCCGCGACACGCCGTGGGCGAAGGCCGCGCGACACTGCGGGGCGGTGGCCAAGGTGATGCCCCAGGCACCGGCTTCGAGCTGGCGGTGAAACAGCGACGGCGTCATGGTGGTCTTGCCGTGAGGCGCCAGGCGCGCGCCATGCGCATCGGCAAAGCGCTGCATCCACGCCAGGTTATGGACGAGCGGCGCCTCGAAGAC
>DATISN010000124.1:0-6605 GCA_035581765.1 Halomonas sp. | reverse complement strand
GGTGGCGAAGGCTCGGCCGTGGCGTCCGGCATGTCGCCGCTCGGCATCGGCAATGACATCGGCGGATCCTTGAGAAATCCCGCCTTCTGCTGCGGTGTCGCGGCATTGAAGCCCACCCAGGGGCGCGTCCCCTTCGGCGGTAGCGGCGACGGCTACCTGAGTGCCCAGCTGATGCTGACCGATGGCCCCATCGCCCGTAGCGTGGATGATCTCAGGCTCGTTCTGGAGCAGGTTCACGGGCAGCATGTGCGCGACCCTCGCTCCGTCACGGTGGCACTGGAAGGCCCGCGAGTGGCCCGTCGTGTGGCCATGGTGACATCGCTGCCCGGCAGTGTCGTTGACCCCGCCATCGTCGCCAGCGTGCGGGCGGCAGGCGATGTTCTCGCTGCCGCCGGCTACCAGGTGGAGGAGGCGATACCGCCGGAAATCGAGCTGATCAACCATCTTTGGACACAATTCCAGATGTCCGACCTGAGTGTTACGGCCGAGGCGATGCGCCCCATGCTCAGCGCGGAGGCGGCCATGCTCATGGATGCCCTGATCGCCAAGATCGATCCGACGGTGACGCATGCCCTGCTGCATCAGGAGCGCTCGCGTCTCGGCCGCGCCTGGTCGGCGTTCTTTGCGTATTATCCGATTGTTCTGGGCCCCGTCTGGCCGTCGGCGCCCTTCGTGCATGACGCCGATGTCGCATCGCCGGCTGGTGGCGACCTGATGCTGAGCATGCAATGGTTCGTGACGCCGGGAAACCTGCTCGGCATCCCCGCCGCCGTGGTGCCGACCCAGCCGATCGTCAACGCCCCGATGACCGTCCAGTTGTATGCCGACCGCTTTCGCGACGACCTGGTGCTGGATGCGGCCGAGACCATCGAAGCCGCGTTCGGTCCCTGCACACCGGTAGACCCTTTCGTGGTCTAGCCCGGCGGGGGCTTGCCGGTGGACACAACCGGCAGGCTCGCGAGGTCGACCTCGCCATGCTGGCTGGTCAGCGTAAAGCGACTTCGGGTTCCCTGCTGCTGGGCGAGGCCATCGATGCGATGGTCAAGCGTGTCATAAATATTGACAGTATCTCCGGTCTGCACGACGAGGCGCCGTGCCTGCGCAAAGTAGGCATAGCGATAACCGTTCTGTTCGCCGGTCGCGTTGGGCATGCCGAATTCCGCCGGCCACCAGTCAGTGCTCCCTTCCGCGACGAGTCGACCCGGCTGGCGGGCAAGGAGCTCACCAATCTCATGACACAGCGCGTCCACCCGGGCCTTCAAGGCATGGTTGACGGGGTCGCTCAGCATCAGCATGCCACCCAGCATCCACTGACCGGGGCCCCCGAACTCGGGATGCGAAAACATCGCCATCTGGCCATTACCGTCGTTCACGGCCGATACCATGTGTGCAATGGCGTCGTGACTGAAATCGTGACGCTCGGCGAGCTCATCGACGATGGCGTGTTCCTGGGGGCTGAGTGGTTGCATGACGCTGGCCTCTTGATGCCATTACACTAAGTCTTGTTATGCCTCACTTCATTGGCGTTTGCCCATTGATACAGGCTCAAGACCCTCTTATCTTCAGCCATGCGATTGATTTGTGCGAATCGCAAGCGTGGTTTCGCCATAAGATAGGGCAAGATGACGTCTTGGTCCCCGCCTCGATTCAGGCGGGGGCGTTCGAATCCTTGGTTAGCCAAAAAAGCGCAGGGCTGCGTAGTGTCACCTGATAACACTCGTCAAGCTCTTATCGCGCATGTTTCTCGGGGTTACCAAAAAAGCTGCAGGCTGTCGGTATGCTTCCGTCAGTCTAAGTTTTTATTTTTACGCTCATTTTTAATAGCAGGATGAATGCTTAATTAACGCTTTCTTAAGGGTGGCTTGTACACTTGCCCAATCTGGGCATAATAAAAGAAGTTATACCTTGCTTAAATTATGTAGAGCTTATCAAGTCTAACGTGGCGCAAAGGGCTAACTATGTAAGCAAAGAAGAAATAAGAAACGCTAAAACAAGCAACGTCAGCACGACAAAAATGCATTTTCCCTGGGAAAGGGAAAAGCTGTATTTCGATATCGCAGGGAATTGGCTATATCGATCAATGATCAAGGAGATGATCCCTATGTGCTGGGCAGGCCCCTATCAATACGACATCGGCAAGAAACGCCGCACTATTTCCTCGCCAATGGCCAGCGTGCCTGCGGTGACTTTCGATCCGGATACCCCGCTGCTCGTATGCTTCTCGCATCTGCGTTGGAGCTTCGTCTATCAGCGGCCGCAACACTTGATGTCGCGCTTCACGGCAACCCATCGGGTGCTGTATGTCGAGGAACCGATGCCCACTGACCAACCAGACCCCTGGCTTGAAGTCCGTGACGAGCCGGAGGATGGGGTGCATGTGCTTATCCCGCGCCTGCCTGAGTCCTATCCCGAAGAGGCCGCCGTTCAGGCCCAGCGCGATCTGCTGGACCGCTATCTCGGTAAGATCGGTGCCAAAGATGTAGTGGTCTGGTACTACTCGCCGATGAGCCTGGCTTATTCCGACCACCTGACACCCCAGCTGACCATCTACGACTGCATGGACGAATTGTCCGCCTTCAAGGGAGCGCCGCCGGAGCTGGTAGAGCATGAGCGGCAGCTGATGAGCATGGCCGATGTGGTCTTCACCGGCGGGGTCAGCCTGTACGAAGCCAAGCGCTCGCAACATGACAATATCCATCCTTTTCCCAGCAGCGTTGATGTCGCTCACTTCGCGACCGCCCGCCAGGCCTTGCCTGAGCCGGAAGATCAGGCCGTCATTCCCGGCCCGCGGCTGGGCTTTTACGGCGTGATCGACGAACGCCTGGACCTTGATCTTCTAAGCGAAATAGCCTCCCAACGCCCTGATTGGCAACTCGTGCTGGTGGGCCCCGTCGTCAAGATCGACCCCGCCATTCTGCCTCGGCACGACAATATTCATTATCTGGGCGGCAAGGTGTATGACGAGCTTCCCTACTACCTGTCCGGCTGGGATGTGGCATTGATGCCGTTCGCGTTGAACGAATCCACCCGCTTCATCAGTCCGACGAAAACGCCTGAGTACCTGGCCGGTGGTCGCCCGGTGGTGTCAACGCCAATCACCGACGTGGTGCGTACCTACGGAGATACCGGTGTCGTCAGGATTGCGCGCACCACGGCGGAGTTCATTGCCGCCGTCGAAGCCGCGCTCGTCGACGCGCAGCACCCGGCCCAATTGCTGCGGATGGCCGACAAGGTGCTACAGGACATGTCCTGGGACACTACCTGGAAACTCATGGGGGAGAAGATGCAATGTGCAGTATGAAGACAGCGTATGCCATCACGACGAAGCAGGGCGCCAGCCCGAGTCGGGATGGTGCCGGCGATGCCGGTACCCCTCATGGCGGTGCGCGCGAGGGGTTCGACTACCTGATCGTGGGCGCCGGCTACTCCGGCAGTGTGCTTGCCGAACGCTTGGCCAATGAACGGGATAAGCGCGTGCTGATCGTCGATCGCCGCCCGCACATCGCCGGCAATGCCTTCGATCACTACAATGACGCAGGCGTGCTGATCCACCGCTACGGCCCGCACATTTTTCATACCAATGCGCAGCGCATCGTCGACTACCTGTCGCAGTTCACCGAGTGGCATCCCTATGAGCATCGCGTGCTTGCCCAGGTGGATGGCCAGCTCGTGCCAATGCCGATCAACCTGACCACCCTCAACAAGCTGTACGGCCTCGAGCTCAATGCGGACGGGGCCGAGGAGTTCCTGGCCTCCAGGGCGGAGCACATCGAGGAGATTCGCACCTCCGAGGACGTCGTCATCAGCAAGATCGGTCGCGAACTCTACGAGAAATTCTTTCGCGGTTATACCCGCAAGCAATGGGACCTCGATCCGTCGGAACTCGACAAGTCGGTGACCTCCCGCGTGCCGACACGCACCAATACCGATGATCGATATTTCACCGACACCTTTCAGATGATGCCCAAGCATGGCTACACCAAGATGTTCGAAAAGATGCTATCGCACCCGAACATCAAGATCATGCTGAACACCGGATTCGAGGAGATTCGCCACGAGGTCAGCTATGACCATCTCATCTACACCGGGCCGATCGACGAGTATTTCGACTATTGTTTCGGCAAGCTGCCCTACCGCAGCCTGAAGTTTCAGCACGAAACCCTGGATCAGGAGAACTTCCAGCCGGTCGGTGTGGTGAACTATCCTTCGGAGGATGTCGCCTATACCCGCGTCACCGAGTACAAGCACCTGACCGGGCAGCAGCACCACAAGACCGCGGTGACCTACGAATTCCCCTCGGCCGAGGGCGACCCGTACTACCCGATTCCCCGCCCCGAGAATGCCGAGCTGTACAAGCGCTACCGGGCACTTGCCGATGACACGCCGAATGTGACATTCCTGGGTCGCCTGGGTAGCTATCGCTATTACAACATGGACCAGATCGTCGGCCAGGCATTGGCGACGTTCGAACATCTTGTCGAGCAGGAGCAGGAACGCGCAGACAACGACCTAGAAACGCAGGTCGCGCGCGCGCCCTGACGGCATCAAGCCATAAACTTTCCAACCGGCGACCTCCCGGATTCGCCACGTGTCATCAATGTTTGGCGAATCCAGGGCAGGATGCGGCGGGACGTGATGTAGGAAGGAGAATCAGAAATGTACAAGCCGAGCCTGCTCGACAGCTTCTTTCTGGGCGGTTTCGAGTGCTCGACCCAGCGTCGCCGCGATGGCCGTCGTCTGGATCTGATTGCCTCGACGCAACACGATCAGATGGCGGCGGCGGATTACCGCAGCCTTGCGCAGCATGGCATTCGCTCGGTGCGTGATGGTGTGCGCTGGCATCTTATCGAAACCGCGCCGGGCCAATACGACTGGTCGAGCTTTCTGCCCATGCTGCGGGCGGCGCGTCACAGCCAAACCCAGGTGATCTGGGACCTGTGCCATTATGGCTGGCCCGATGATATCGACATCTGGTATCCCGAGTTTGTCGAGCGCTTTGCGCGCTTCTCCGCGGCGGTGGCCCGGGTGATGCGTGACGAAGGCATTACCGCTCCGCTGTTCTGCCCCGTCAACGAGATATCCTACTGGGCCTGGGCCGGCGGGACCACGGCACGTTTCAACCCCTCGGCCCGTGGTCGTGGGGACGAGCTCAAATTCCAATTGGTGCGAGCGACGATCGCCGCCATCGACAGCATTCGCGAGGTGCTGCCTCATGCGCGTTTCGTGCAGGTCGATCCGGTCATTCATATTGTTTCGCGTGGCTCGCGGCGTCGCGATCGCGACAATGTCGAGGGCGCGCGACTCGCCCAGTACCACGCGTGGGATCTGGTCACCGGTCGCGATTATCCCGGCTTGGGCGGCAAGCCGGAATATCTGGACATCGTCGGGGTCAACTACTACTCCGACAACCAGTGGTATGCCAACGGCGAGACCATTACCCGCAATGACCCCAACTATAGGCCCTTCAAGGATATCTTGACCGAGACCCACCAACGTTACGGTCGGCCCCTGCTGGTGGCCGAAACCGGTGCCGAAGGCGACAAGCGTGCACCCTGGCTGCGCTATGTCAGTGAGCAGGTGGGCGAGGCACTGCGCCGCAATGTTCCGGTCGAAGGCATCTGCCTCTATCCGGTAACGGATTACCCTGGCTGGACCAATTATCGCCACTGTAAAACCGGCCTGCTGAGTTATCCCAACGATCAGGGCGTACGCCCCCTGCATCCGCCGCTGGCCAAAGAAATTGCCGATCAGCAAGCGCGATTCAGCGCCTTGTTCACTTCACACCCGCGCGCTCGAACAGCAGACGCATCGCCATGACGTTTACTACGCCCACCGAGGACGTTGCCTCTCTCGCACGGCGGCCCCTGCCTCGTCGGCCAGTCGCCTTCCTGATGCGTTATGTCCGCATCCGCCCCTGGCAATTCGGCTTGCTGGCAACCTTGGTCATCAGTGCGGCGGCCTGTGCCGTCGCCGTGCAGTACGGCATGAAGCTGCTGGTCGATGGCATGGCGGATCAGGAGCGCAGTCTGGCCAGTGTATGGACACCGTTCATGCTGTTCATCGGCTTGATCGGGATCGAGAACGTACTGTGGCGCAGTAGTGGTTGGCTCGGTTGCCGAACCATCGTGAAAACCTGTGCCGACCTGCGCGTCGACCTGTTCACGCACCTGACCGGGCACTCGATGCGCTACTTCGGCAGCCACCATACCGGCGCGCTGGGGACACGCATCTCGGCGACCGGTGGCTCCTCGGGGTCGATCATGAGCACCATGACCTGGAATATCACCCCTCCCTGTGTCGACTTCATTGGCGCCGTGGTGATTTTTGCGATCATCGATTGGCGCATGGCCGCTGCCCTGGTCGTCTTCGTCGGTGTCGTCGCCGCTATTATCATCGGTTTCGGTATTCGAGGTCGCCATCTGCATCAGGAGTTCGCCCGCCAGTCATCCCAGATCGGTGGCGAGGTCGTCGATCTGGTGTCAAACGTGTGGACGATCAAGGCCTTTTCCGCCCGTCAGCAGGAGCGTGAGCGCCTGGCTCGCGAGATCGGCAGCGAAGCGCGTGCCCAGCGGCGCAGCTGGATGTACGTCGAGAAGGCCCGCGTG
>DATISN010000123.1:0-2742 GCA_035581765.1 Halomonas sp. | reverse complement strand
TCTCCGACGAAGAATGACGACCAAACTGAGGAGGAAGACGTCGCCAACGGGGCCGTCAAGGCGTCGCGTCGGCGTCGTCGCGCTCATAACGACCCGCGCGAGATTCGCCGCCGCGAGCAGGAAACCAAGGCCGGGGACGGCAATCAGGGATAATATCCTGGCATCCTGAACGACGCCCGCGGTGAAAGCCGCGGGCGTCGTCGTTTGTGGGCGGGTGAGGCGTGTTGGTTATGCCAGCCGCGGCTCACGCTCCAGCGCGACGCCGAAGCGATCTGCCACCTTGGCGGCGACTTCGTCGGCGAAGGTCAGCAGTTCCGTGGCGCTACCGCCCCCCAGGTGCACCAGGACCAGCGCCTGGCGATCGTGCACCGCGAAGTGCCCCCGCCGCCAGCCCTTGAGGCCACAGCGATCGATCAGCCAGCCGGCGGCCAACTTCACCCGCCCATCGGGCTGGGGGAAATGCGGCACACCGGGGTAATCGGCTCGTAAGCTGTCGGCCGTTTGCATGTCCACCAGCGGGTTCTTGAAGAAACTGCCGGCATTGCCCAGCAGCGCGGGATCGGGAAGTTTCTCACGGCGCATCGCGCAGATGGCCTCGGCCACCGAAAGTGGCGTAGGGGTCTGGCTGACCCGGCTCGCCAGGTCGGCATAGCCCAACCTGGGGGTCGGCGTGCGCGAAAGCCGCAGGACCAGCCGGGTGATGATGACTCGCCCGTCCAGTGCCCGCTTGAAGATGCTATCGCGATAGCCAAAGCCGCAGTCAGCGGCCGCCAATACCGTCTCGTGGCCATCATCGAGATGAAGGATATGAACGGTCTCGAGCACCTCGGCGAGTTCGACCCCGTAGGCGCCGATGTTCTGGATGGGACCCGCGCCGCAATGCCCGGGAATCAGCGCAAGATTCTCGGTGCCCCACAAACCACGTGAGGCCAGGGCCATCACCAGCTTGTGCCAGACGACACCGGCATCGACATGCACACGCACTGCATCGCCCTGCTCCTCCAGCCACCAGTCGTTCATGGCCGGCTGCAGCACGAGGCCCGAAAGACGCTCGGGCAGGATCAGGTTGCTGCCGCCGCCGAGTATCGTGAGCGGCCAGGCGTGGGCACGAGCCATCCGCAGGGTCTCGCCAAGGGCCTCGACATGGCGAGGTGCGGCGAAGCGCTCGGCAATGCACGGAAGCCCGAGGGTGTTGGCACCGGAGAGATCGTGATTGTGGTCGTGATCGTGCTGCAGCGTCGCGCTCAAGAGCTGGGCTCCAGCCTGGCCTCGATCTCCTCGATCAAGCCCAGGGACGCCGCCTCGACCAGATCGAGCACCGTTTCAAAGCCGGTATCGCCGCCGTAGTAGGGATCCGGCACGGCCCTATCGTCCTGGCCGGCAAAGGCGAGAAACAGCCCGACATGGGCCTGGCTGTCAGCGGGGCGGCGCGCCTCGATGGCGGCCAGGTTGTCGTGATCCATGGCCAGCAGATAATCGAAGCGATGAAAATCCTCATCGGCGAGTTGGCGGGCGCGAAGTGCGGAAAGATCGATACCACGCCGTATCGCCGCCTCACAGGCCCGGGAATCAGGCCTCTTGCCGACATGCCAGGGGCCGATGCCGCAGGAGTCCACGTCTACACGACTCTCCAGGCCACGCGTTTCCAGCAAGTGGCGAAAGACACCCTCGGCGGTGGGCGAACGGCAGATATTGCCCAGACAGACGAACAGCACGCGCATCATCGTTCTCCTTGCGGGGGATCAGTACCTCAGGCCTTCACGACGTCCCTTCGCGTCCCGTGCCGGCTTCCAGCAATGCCCTGACGCGCGCCAGATCCTCGGCGGTATCCACGCCGGCCGGGTTGGGCACACGGGCCAGCGCCACCTGAATGACATGGCCATAGTGGAGCGCACGCAGCTGCTCGAGCTGTTCGATGCGCTCGAGGGGCGAGGGTTGCCAATCCCGGTACTCGGCAAGAAAGCTCGCCCGGTAGGCATAGACGCCGATATGCCGCAGCCAGGCATCGGTCTCGAGCAGCGTTGGCCGCTCCGTGAAGGCATCGCGGTCCCAGGGGATGGGCGCGCGCGAGAAGTAGAGGGCCCGACCGGAAAGCGCCCGCACCACTTTGACCACGCTGGGATTGAACAGCGCCTCGACATCTGCGATCGGTTCTGCCAGCGTGGCGATGGAGGCCTGAGGATCATCGAGGAGCCTATCGGCCACCTGATCGATCAACACCGGCGGAATCAGTGGCTCGTCACCCTGCACGTTGACCAATACGTTCTCATCGGCAAGCCCCAGCCGCTCTGCCACTTCGGCCAGGCGATCGGTACCCGTGGGATGCTCGGCGGCGGTCATCACCACCTCGGCGCCATAGGGGGCCATGGCATCGGCGATACGCGCATCGTCGGTGGCCACCACGACCCGTGCAGCACCGCTCTGACAGGCTTGTCGCCACACATGAGCCACCATGGGCTCCCCCGCTATCTCGGCAAGCGGCTTGCCGGGCAATCGCGACGAGGCGTAGCGAGCCGGAATCACGACGATAAACTCCCGCGGCGCCATCAGGCCTCCCCCGAGCGTCCCGGAGACGTATGCAGCTTCTCGTCGACATCGAGGGCGCGCGCCTCTTCGGCGAGCATCACGGGGATGCCGTCGCGAATCGGATAGGCCAATCCGTCGAACAGACAATGCAGTTCCTCGGCGTCCCGATGGTACTTGAGTTTGCCCTTGCAAAGCGGGCAGACCAGCATGGCCAGT
>DATISN010000122.1:0-3702 GCA_035581765.1 Halomonas sp. | reverse complement strand
GGCTGGGGCTTGCCGGCCACGATAAGCGCGTCCTTGCGGCCCTTGGCCTTCACGCTCGCAAACGGAACCGGGTTGCTGTCGTCGGGCTCCTTGAACAGGAAGGCACCGGGCGGGTGCGCCTCGGCATGCGCGAAGCAGCGATTGACCGCGTCGACCATCTCGGTGCAGGAGCGGAAATTGGTGCCCAGGGTGACGTGGCGGCCCTCGGTGTCGCGGCGCGCGCGCAGGTAGGTGTAGATGTCGGCACCGCGAAAGGCGTAGATCGCCTGCTTGGGATCGCCGATCAGGAACACCCCGCACTCGCGGCGGTTCTCGCGGATGCGGTAGACGCAGTCGAAGATGCGGTACTGCACCGGGTCGGTGTCCTGGAACTCGTCGACCAGCGCCACCGGGAACTGGCGGCGGATCTGCGCGCCCAGCGCCTCGCAGTTGGCACCGGCAAGGGCGCGGTCGAGCTGGGTCAGCAGTTCGTTGGGGCCCATCTCGGCGCGGCGTTCCTGCTCGCGGTCGAGGCGCTCGCGGCACCAGTGCACGGCGTGGGTGAGCAGGTCGGCATGCGGGTCGGGCAGGGCGTTGAGTTCGTCCTGCAGGCGTTCAAGCGCCCCCAGCGCCGGGTGAGTCAGCGGCTCGCCCTTGAGCCAGATCTCGGCCATGCCCTGCGGCGTCAGGCGCTTCCAGGCGGCGGGCGTCAGCCCGGGCCAGGTGGCCTCGTTCTGGCACCACTCGCGCAGCGCACCCAGCCAGTTGGCGCGGCTCTTGGCGTTGAAGCTCTGGCCCTTGAAGGCCTTCTGCTTGGCGGCGTCCTCGAACAGCGTCTCGCACTCCTCGACCCATTGCGCCCAGGGCGCCTTGAGCTCGGCCAGGCGCTGGGCGGTTTCCTGCTGGGCGCGGGCCACGGTCTCGCCGGGGGGCGGGGCGCCGTTGTCCAGCGCCGCGCATTCGGCCAACAAATTGCGCACCGCCTGGTGCAGCGCTTCGGGCGAATCCCAGTGGCGCACCACGCCTGCCAGCGCGTCGTCGCCGAGCGGGTAGTAGAAGCTGCGCCAGTAGTCGCGCACCACCTCGAGTTCCAGCTCGGTCTGGTCGTTCTCCAGGTTCAGCGAGAACAGGCTGCCGCTGTCGAAGGCGTGTTCGCGCAGCATGCGGTAGCACCAGCTGTGAATGGTCGACACCGCGGCCTCGTCCATCCATTCGGCGGCGAGCTGCAGGCGCCGCGCGCAGGCCGGCCAGCTGGACTCGGGGTAGTCGTCGCGTAGTTGAAGCAGCAACGCGTCGCCTTCGGCGCCTCCTGCTGGTTGCAGGAAAACGTTGGCTGCCTCGACCAGCCGCGTGCGGATACGCTCACGAAGCTCCTGTGTGGCGGCATTGGTGAAGGTCACCACCAGGATCTCCGGCGGGGTCAGCGGGCGCTCGAAGGCGGCCTCGTCGCTATCCGAACGGGCGCCGAGCACCAGGCGCACGTAGAGCAGGGCGATGGTGAAGGTCTTGCCGGTGCCGGCGCTGGCTTCGATCAGGCGGCTGCCGTGTAGCGGCAACTCAAGAGGGTCGAGCTGAGTGACAGCGCTCATTTATCGCCTCCCTTGACCGCGTGAAGCTCTGGCTTGCTTAGGGGCGTGGCTCATTCACGCGCTCTCGTCGAGGCGTTTCACATCGGGTTGGTCGCGATGCTCTGCCTGCCATAACTCATAGGCGGTTTGGCGGGCCATCCAGTGGCGTGCGGTGCTCACGCCCGCACGCTCGAGACGTACCGCCAGATCGGGGCTGATGCCGCCATGCTCATTGACGACTCGGGATAGCGCGACGCGTGTCACGCCGAGACGTTTCGCGGCTTCGGTAATGCTGAGTCCCAGTGGCTCGAGTACATCCTCGCGAAGGCTTTCTCCGGGGTGTGGGGGATTGAACATAGCCATGATTCGTTACCTCTGAAGATGATGAAAACGGGGGGATGGCCCCGCCTTGTCAGTGGTAATCCTCGTAGTTCACCACCTCAATATTGCGTCCCATGAATCTCCACGTCACTCGCCAGTTACCGCTGACCTGTACCGACCAGGTTCCCTTGCTATCGCCCTTGAGTTCGTGGAGGTTGTAGCCTGGCAGCTCCATGTCTTCCGGGGCTTCCGCCTCTTCCAGATCGGCCAGTATGCGGCGTAGCTTCTTGATGTGATCCTGCTGCACGCCCTTCGTTGCACCTTTCTCGTACAGGGCCTTGAGGCCCTTGTGCTTGAAGCTAATGGTCATGCCGCCTCTCAAATCCTCGTCATAGTGACTATATAGCGTATATATACACTATACAATTATGTAGCGGGATCTCGTCCTCCCTTGACCGCGTCATGCACGGGTTTCAGCAGCCGCTCGGACAGCTCGGCGAAGCTGTCGGGCTGGTGGCGGTTGGCCTCGACGAGGGCGCGGAAATTCGGCCAGCGGTGGGCCAGGTAGGGGTTGCGGCTGACCTCGCCGGCGTTGAAGTCGTCGCCCTCGTAGTGCTTGCGCGCGGCCTGCCAGGCGTCGTGGTCCGGGGTGATGTCGGCGGGAGTGTCGTTGGGCCCCCGCTTGCTCAGCCAGACGAAGGCGGCGCCGACGGCCAGCGGCAGCGGGGCGCGCATGCCGGCCTGCCAGGCGGCGGCCAGCGTTTGCAGGTGGGCGCGGGCCTCGTCGGGTTCCAGCGGCGGCAGCGTCACGTGGCCGGCCTTGGAGAGCAGCCGGGTGGTCAGCGGCGCGCCATTCAACTGGCCGGATAAATGCGCCACCCAGGGCCGCAGCAGGTGGTGCCAGTGGTACTGGTGCTTCTTGATCAGGCTGCTGGTGGAAAGCAGCAGCCGACAGCGGTTGCCGTCGGCGTCCTGGCGCAGCTCGTCCAGCCAGTCTTCCACCGGCAGATTCGGCGCCACGTCCAGGCGGATCGGCTCAGGTTCGTCGACGACATGCGGCCACTCGTGAAGCGCTTCGTCGTAGGCCTCGAACAGCTTGTCCATCGGCTCGATGAGCTTCTCGCGCATGCGACTGCCGAGCGCCCCCATCGCCAGCACGCCCTGGCCCTGCAGGCGGTCCAGCGTGGCGAGCATGGCCGGCTCGCGAGGCTCGCCTTGATCGACGGCGCGACGCTGCGCCTGGATCAGCAGGTCCTGCAGCTGCCAGTTGCCCAGGCCGTCGAGGGCGAAGGGTTCCTGGTCCAGGCTGGTGAAGCCTTCCTGGTCGAGGAAGACCTTGAGCCGGGTAGTGAAGAACGCCTTCGCCGGGTCGCGCAGGAAGTTGCCGAGTTGGATCAGAGTGAGCGGCGTGTCCTGCTCGAATGGCCGCAAAGCTACTTCGCTCGACGATACGGCGTTAAAGCCCTTCTCAAACTGCTCATTTACGACTTGTAAACTCCGCGTTCTCGGCGGGCTTTGCCTTGTCTCGTCTTCGCTCGTGACGCTTTGACGTTGTTCGAGGCCCGGATCCAGCTTGGTTGGGTGCACCTCGTGCCACTCGTGGGCGTAAGTGAACAACCGCTGGTCGGCGATGCTGCGCGCGGCCTGCTGGCGAGCGTCAGGAAAATAGGCGCGGCTGAACGGTTGCAGCGGATGCACGGTGGTCAAGGCGTCGAGCAGGACGCTTTCGTCCTGCGCCTGCCAGCCGGCCTTGAGGTGGTCGCGTAGCTGGCCGACCAGCACCGAGGGCGGCTTCTCGACGTTGTCGACGATGCTGCGGCCCACCCAGCTGACG
>DATISN010000121.1:0-7946 GCA_035581765.1 Halomonas sp. | reverse complement strand
TAGACCAGCACTCCGATGCCCCGCTCGTCGGCCAGCGGCAGGATGCGCTGCTCCATGGTCCGGTTGTCGATGGCGTAGTCGACGCCGATGAAATCCAGCGGTTCGCGTTGCATGATCCGCTCGAGTTCGTCGTATTGGCGCGGGAAGGTGGTCGTGACACCGATGTAGCGCACCCGCCCTTCCTCGCGCAGCTCCTTGAGGATGCCGAGCTGGGTCGGCACATCGCCAAGGTTATGCACCTGAATGAGATCGAGCACCGGCTTGCCGAGCCGCTCGAACGAGGTCTCGATCTGGGCACGAGCATCGTCGGGGTCAGCGCTGCCGCCGCCCCTGCCGGCGACGTTGACCTTGGTGGCCCAGAACAGCGTTTCGGTAATGCCGAGCTTGGCGGCGATCTCGCCCGCCACCGCCTCGGAGGCACCATAGGAAGGCGCGGTATCGAAGACTCGGCCGCCATTGTCGACCATGGCCTGGAACACCTCGCGCAATGTCGCGACGTCGTCACTGCTGGCGACACTGGAAAACGTGGCGGAGCTGCCAAGGCCGATGGCCGGCAGGCGCTCACCGGAGGACGGAATGGCACGGGTGATCAGCTCCAGCGATTTGTCCTGCGCGGAAAGCAGCCCCGGTGGCAGTGTCAGGGCCGCCCCCGCGGCCAGGCTGAGTTTCAGGTAATCACGGCGTGAAATCATCATGAACTCCTCGAGCGAAGGGGTGTGTCCGGGGCCGCCCCAACCCCGGGCTTGGGTGGCTCAACCGAGGCGGCAATGCGTTGTTGTGTGCGGCCCAGCCAGATCGCCAGCGCGGCCCACACCAGGGCCAGCGGCACGGCCACGCTGGCCACGGCGGCGAGCCCCATGCCTAGGCGTCCCAGCAACCCTTCCACCTGGGCGCCCACCACATCGCCGCCCCGATAAACGAAGGTGTCGATGAAGGCCTTGGCCTTGTACTTGTCTTCACGGCTCGCCACCGTGTAGAGGGTCTCTCGGGCCGGGCGCATCAGGGCGCGTTGTACCGCCCGAAAGGTTGCTTCAAAAGTAATCAGCGCCGCCAGCGAGCCCACCAGCGCGAGACCGACAAACCCCAGCGCCGCCGTGATCGGCAGCAGCGCCAGGGTGATCGGCACGCCGACCCGTTTCATCAGATGGCCGGCGACCAGCGCCTGCATGACCAGGGTGGCGACCTGGGTGATCAGATCGATACGTGCGAACAGCGTGGTGCGCAGGTCCATCTCGTCTCCCACGGCAGCGACCATCTGCAGCCGCGTAAAGTAGAGAAAGGTCGCCATGATCGCCAGGATCACTACGTAGCCGGCGATTCCTATCAGATAGTGCGAGCGGAACACCGCGCGCAGACCTTCCCAGGCGCTGCCCCCGATGAGCTCGCGTTCATCCACGGCGGGCGGCGCGTGCGGCGAGTCCCCGGCCTTGGGCCGCAGCCGGGCGACGGCCCAGGCGGCGCATAGCGCCAGCAGCAGAAAACCGGTGGATACCAGCAGCAACGCCGGCGTGCCCAGGGGTTCGGCGAGCCGAGAGGCCAGCCAGGGGCCGAAGATGGCGCCGCAGGTGCCCCCTACCGCAATCAGGCCGAAGAAGCGCTTGCCTTGCTCGAGAGAAAAGCGATCTGCCATCAGCGCCCAGAACACCATGGTCACGAACAGGTTGAAGACGCTGAACCAGACGTAGAACACCTGGCCGGTGGTCACGCCGATCGCCTGCGGGGCGAGCACCATGATCAGGTAGAAAACGAGCAAGCTGGCGGCGAAGAAGCCGTACGTGGCGGTGATGAAGAGCAGGCGCGGCAGCCGGCTGACCAGCAGCCCGAAAACGGGATTGATCAGCAGCGTGACCAACGCCGTGCCCATGAACAACCAGCGCACGGCCTCGATGCCGCCGCGCAGGCCCAGCGCCTCGCGCGCCGGCCGCAGCAGCATCAGCGCGGTGAGCACGCAAAAGAAGAACAGCACCGCCAACAGGACGGGCAGCCTTTCCTCGCGGCGAACATTGAACAGCCGTTGGATCAGCGCAGTCATGGGCAACCACTGGCAAAGGCACTGCCTTGAACATAGCATGCCTCTCACCACACCCCATCAAGCGACGGCCTTGACGCCAGGAGTACCGCCATGCACGTGACCACCGAGGCGACAACGCGCAACGTACTGGTCACCGGCTGTTCCAGCGGGATCGGCCATGCCAGCGCGCACGCCCTTAAAGCGCGCGGTTGGCGGGTTTTCGCTACCGCACGCCGTCAGGCAGACCTGGACCGCCTGCGCGACGAAGGCCTCGAGGCCGTCGAACTGGAGCTCGCGTCAAGCGACTCCATCGCCGCCTGCGTCCAGACGGTGCTGTCGCAGACCGGCGGGCGCCTCGAAGCGCTGTTCAACAATGCCGCCTACGGCCAGCCCGGCGCCGTGGAGGACCTGACCCGCGATGTGCTGCGCGCCCAGTTGGAAACCAACCTGCTCGGCACCCATGAGCTGACCTGCCGGATAATCCCGGTCATGCGTGAGCAAGGCGGCGGGCGCATCGTGCACAACAGCTCGGTGCTCGGCTTCGCGGCCCTGCCCTATCGTGGCGCCTATGTGTGTTCCAAGTTCGCCCTCGAAGGCCTGACTGACACCCTGCGTCAGGAACTCCAAGGCACCGACGTTCACGTCAGCCTGATCGAGCCCGGCCCGATCAAAAGCCGCTTTCGGGAGAACGCCTACCGCGCGTTCGTGGCCCATATCGATGCCACCAACAGCTACCACGCCGAGACCTACCGCGCCGTCGCGGCGCGCCTGGCCGGCGAGGACACCGGCGGCGCCTTCACGCTCGGTGCCGATGCCGTGGTGGCCAAACTGCTCCACGCCCTCGACAGCCGCCGCCCCAAGCCTCGCTATCACGTGACCGTGCCGACGCATCTTTTTGCCACCCTCAAGCGGCTGCTCTCGACGCGCGCCATGGACCGGGTACTGCTGCGCGCGACACGCGACGAGCGCAGGCATTAAGGTACCGAACTCCTTCGCCAAACGGCGCTGACACCTCCCCCAGTTATCAATGAAAGAGCCGGCATTGCCGGCAACCCCTGCCAGCGCGCATGCTATGGCCTTTATTGCTCCTTGGAGACCGTCCCATGCCTCTTCCCCGCCTCGGTTTCATCGGTATCGGCCTGATGGGTTACCCCATGAGCCGCCGGCTGTGTGACGCCGGCTTCGATGTCACGGTATGGAACCGCTCGGTGGAAAGGGCAGCCGCACTGCAGGAGTTCGGTGCCACGGTGGCCGTCTCAATCGCCGAACTGATGACCAGGGTCGATATGGTGATGCTGTGCCTGGCCAATACCGAGGTGGTCGATGAATTGGTCTTCGGCGCGGGGGGTGTGGCAGAGAACGGCAGTGCCGATCAGCGCCTGATCGACTTCTCCAGCAGCGACCCGACGGCCACGCGCGAGTTTGCGGCGCTACTAAAGTCGGCAAATGGCATGAGCTGGGTGGACGCGCCGGTCTCCGGCGGCGTGGTGGGCGCCGAGACGGGAAGCCTGGCCATCATGTGCGGCGGGGAGCCTGACGACATCGCGGCCATCCGCCCGCTGCTCGACCCCCTGGCCGCGCGGGTCACACACATGGGGCCGGTGGGCAGCGGCCAGGTCACCAAGATATGCAACCAGATGGTCGTCGGCTGCCAGACGGCGGTACTCGCCGAGATGGTAGCGCTCGCCGAATCCAGCGGCGTGGACGCCTGCCGGCTGACCGAGGCGCTCACCGGCGGCTTCGCCGATTCCAAGCCTTTCCAGATCCTCACCCCACGCATGGCGGCGAGCGACTATGACTCGCCCCCCTGGCACCTGCGTACCCTGCTCAAGGATCTGGACATGGCCGTGGCGCAGAGCCAGCGTTACAACAGCGCCACGCCGATGAGCAGCCTGGCAGCCCAATTGCTACGTGCCCATGCCAACCGCGGCCATAGCGAGCACGATCCGGCGACCCTCGTCGAGGCCTACCGGAAAGACACGACAGACTAGTGGCTGCCAGACCGCTTCCGTACACTTGTTTGAATCCTGACCTTCCTTGACGACACAGCCGAGGCGACCCCCATGGCGTTCGATTCCACTTCTTCCTATATCGCCACCGATGCCCTGAAGCAGGCGGTCAATGCCGCCGTGACCCTCGAGCGGCCGCTGCTGATCAAGGGCGAGCCAGGCACCGGCAAGACGCTGCTGGCCGAGGAGCTCGCCGCCACGCTGAATACCCGGCTGCTTACCTGGCACATCAAGTCCAGCACCAAGGCGGCCCAAGGACTCTACGAATACGACGCGGTGAGCCGGCTGCGCGACTCCCAGCTGGGCATCGAGGGCGTGGACAACGTCGCCCACTACATCAAACCCGGCAAGCTGTGGGAGGCATTTACGCAGGACACACGAGTCGTGCTGTTGATCGACGAGATCGACAAGGCGGACATCGAATTCCCCAACGACCTGCTCCAGGAGCTGGATCGCATGGAGTTTCATGTCTACGAGACCGGCGAGACCATCAAGGCGCAACACCGGCCGATCATCGTCATTACCTCCAACAACGAGAAGGAGCTGCCCGACGCCTTCCTGCGTCGCTGCTTCTTCCACTACATCGAGTTTCCCGATCGCGAGACCATGCAGGCGATCGTCGACGTGCACTTCCCCGACATCGCTCCCAAGCTGGTCGGCGAAGCCCTGGAGGTCTTCTTCGAGCTGCGCGAGGCGCCGGGGCTCAAGAAGAAGCCCTCCACCTCGGAGCTGGTGGACTGGCTGAAGCTGCTGATGGGCGATGAACTGGCCCGCGAGGCGCTCTACCAGCGCGACCCGGTGAAGGCGATCCCGCCGCTGGCCGGCGCCCTGGTCAAGAACGAACAGGACACCCAACTGTTGCAACGGCTGGCCTTCATGTTGCGCCGGCAAGGACGCTAAACGATGTTCATCGGCCTGTTCGAGACGCTCAAGCGCGCCGGCGTACCGGTGTCGCTGCGCGAGCTACTCGACCTGCATGCAGTGGTCGAGCGCGGCGTGGTGTTCGCCGACATGCAGGCCTTCTATCAGGTGGCGCGCACGGTAATGGTCAAGGACGAGCGCTACTTCGACCGCTTCGATCGCGCCTTTTCCGCCTGGTTCGCGGGACTCGAGAATCTCGATGCCGCGATCGAGGCGCTGATTCCCGAAGAATGGCTGCGCTGCGAGTTCGAGAAGCAACTTTCCGAGGAGGAGAAGGCGCAGATTGCCTCGCTCGGCGGCCTGGAAAAGCTCATCGAGACCTTCAAGCAGCGCCTGGAGGAACAGCAGGAACGCCATGCCGGTGGCAACAAGTGGATCGGCACCGGCGGCACCAGCCCTTTCGGTGCCTATGGCTACAACCCGGAGGGCATTCGTATCGGCCAGGACGGTTCGCGCCACCGTCGCGCGTTGAAGGTATGGGACGAGCGCCGCTTTCGCGATTACGACGACTCGCTGGAGCTGGGCACGCGCAACATCAAGATGGCGCTGCGTCGGCTGCGCAAGTTCGCCCGCCAGGGCGCCGCGGAGGAGTTCGATGTCGATGCCACCATTCGCGAGACCGCCCGCGATGCTGGCCTGCTCAACGTGCAGATGCGCCCCGAGCGTCACAACGCCGTGAAGGTGCTGCTGTTTCTCGACGTGGGCGGTTCCATGGACGACCACATCCGCACCTGCGAGGAACTGTTCTCGGCCGCGCGCTCGGAGTTCAAGCACCTGGTGCCCTACTACTTCCATAACTGCCTTTATGAAGGCGTCTGGCGCAGCAATTCTCAACACCGGGCCCGGCGCTACGGCGAGCGCATCCCGACCATGGACGTCCTGCATACCTACGGCGCCGACTACCAGGTGGTGATCGTCGGCGATGCCGCCATGTCGCCGTACGAAATCACTCACCCCGGCGGCAGCGTCGAGCACTTCAACGACGAACCCGGCGGCCTCTGGCTCAAGCGCCTGGCGGATACCTTCCCGCATCTGGCCTGGCTCAATCCCATGTCGCCCCGCGCCTGGGAGGCCACTCACTCGACCCGGCTGATCCGTGAGCTGATCAATGACCGCATGTATCCCATGACGCTCGAGGGCCTGGAAAACGCCATGCGCCAGCTCGCCAAGTAAGCCTCCAAGCGAAACCGGACGGCCATCGAGAAAAGCGTAACCATCAAAAAAACATAACGATTCAGCAAACCCAAAAAAGGGCAAGGTATCGACCTTGCCCTTCTGGGATTGCTGCCCGGCTTACTTTACTTCACTAGTGTCGCTAGCCGTTCAGCCATACGATTCCCTATCACCTGAAAGCCATGGTGCCTATCCTCTTTTACGCCCTGGCTTGTCTCGCCATAGGCAACCGGCACGCGATCACGATTACTGAGAAGACGCCTCCGACAGTGTCACATCACTATCCACTTGTGTGTAATCGTCTTCATTATAATCTTCTGAAGATTCCTTGATCTCGTCTTGGGTGCGGTGCGTCGTTAGCACCAACTCCTCGCCCTGCATTTCCATTTCATCGACGGTCATGGCAATTTCCGTCCGACCGATACCGAGGAAGCCCCCAACACCCACGATGGCATAAAGATCGCCGCTCTGGTTGTGTTGCGATATCTGCGAAACCTCACCAATTTCCTCGCCATCCTGATTGATGACGGTCATGCCTTCGAGATCGCTGACCTGCATGGACATCAGTGCGCTGCTCGAGCTGGCTGCCGACTCCTGCTGCGTCTGCTCCTGCTCTTCCGTAGACTGATCCTGCGACTCCTCCTCATCCTCTACGGTCACCTCAGGCTCACCGGAACTCTCGACGGTCACCTCGGGCTCACCGCTGTCTTCCACCGTGACCTCGGGTTCGGCTTGCTGGATTTCCACATTGGGTTCGGGTTGTTCGATCGTCACCTCCGGCTCGGGTTGTTCGATCGTCACTTCCGGTGGCTCTTGCTCCACCGTGACATCCGGCGCTTCCTGCTCTACCTGGATATCGGCGGGTTGTTCTTCGACCTGAACCTCCATCTCGTTATCTTGTTCAGGAGATGCCTGTTCGGAAGAGGGCTGTTGCGTTTCCGTTTCGTTTTCCGCGTCAGGCGGATCCTGCGCCCAGGTGCCCATTGACAAACCGGCACAAATTGCGCCGATGGCAATCGCTAGTGCTGTCCTTTTCATCATACTCTCCATTTAAGTCGTGCCTTCTAAAGCTAGACCACTCTGGCGAGGATAGGAAAATTATCGTGATTATTTTATATATGCTGCAAGCAATCCTTATTTAGCATTAAAGAATACTATTTTATGATTTAACTTATCGAATCCCATGCCGTTTCTGTCGAGTCTTGCGCGTCATGGTGGCGCGTCTCTCCATGTCGATTGCCAGCTTGAAATCGACATCCTGAATAGATAGCCTTATAATGCTATTTAATTGATAAATAGCCTCATTGGGCTATGATAAAAGCCTGACAACGACAAGGAGAGATCGACATGTCTCGGCGAATCGCCGTGCTCACCGGCGATGTGATCGACTCACGCCAGGTGACTGATACGGCACGCCTCTACCGCGTGCTCGATGCCACGCTGACCACGCTTGCCAAGCGCCATGCAGGTCGCGGGCAACGCTACCGCGGTGACGGCTTCCAGCTCGTTCTGGGCGATGCCGGCCAGGCCATGACGGCCGCTATTCAGTTGCGCGCCGCGCTGATTCGTCACTCCGAACCGAATCAGCGCTGGGATGCGCGTATCGCCATCGCGGTCGGAGATGACGACTGGCAGCCCACCCAGGCCATCACCGATGCCGACGGCGAGGTCTTTGTGCGCTCGGGCCAGGCGCTGGATAGCATGGAGACACAGCACCTGTCGCTGTCACTGGTCGAGGCGGAGCATGATGATTTCCTGAGCCTGGTGACGCGCTTCGTCGATGACCTGATCGACGGTTGGTCGCGTTACTCCGCCGAGATCGTCGCCCTAAG
>DATISN010000120.1:0-11582 GCA_035581765.1 Halomonas sp. | reverse complement strand
CTGGAGGAAAATCTCTTTCGCGGACACAGTCAGGATCTCGGCCTTCCCCAGCTGTTCGGTGGCCAGGTGCTCGGCCAGGCCCTGTCGGCGGCCTGCCAGACCGTCGACCCCGCCCGCGCCGTCCATTCGATGCATGGCTATTTCCTGCGTCCCGGCGATCCTCATCGCCCGGTAGTCTATCAGGTCGATGCGGTACGCGACGGCGGCAGCTTCACCACTCGCCGCGTCACCGCCATCCAGAAGGGCCGCCCCATCTTCTTCTGCAGCGCGTCCTTTCACGGCCACGAAGCGGGCTTCGACCATCAGCCCATCATGCCCGACGTGCCGATGCCGGAAACCCTCAATGGCCCCGAGGCACGCATGGAGCGCTTCCCCGGCCACCCCATCGAATTTCTGAACCTGGGCGATACCACCGAACCCGGCCAGCCGGCGCGCAAGCGACTGTGGTTTCGCCTGGCCGGCGAACTGCCCGACGACCCGGTGCTGAATCGCTACCTGCTTGCCTACAGCTCGGATTTCAATCTGCTGACCAGCGCGCTGGTGCCCCACGGCATCACCTACGGCGACCCGAGGCTGCAGATCGCCAGTCTCGACCACGCGCTGTGGTTCCACCGCGACGCCAAGGTCAACGACTGGCTACTCTACGACATGGACAGCCCCTGGGCCGGCGGGGCCCGCGGTTTCGCGCGTGGCAGCATCTTCGATCGCCACGGCCGGCTGGTCGCCTCCGCGGCGCAGGAAGGCCTCACCCGGCTGCGAACCTGATACTTGGCATCGCGCCGGCGCCGGCGATATCATGCGATCGCTGCCGCAATAGCTCAGTTGGTAGAGCAACGCATTCGTAATGCGTAGGTCGGAGGTTCGACTCCTCTTTGCGGCACCAGAACATCATAAAAAACCGCCACTTACGGATCATGCCGGGTGGCGGTTTTGCGTTGTCTGAGTCTTTGATGGAGGCTCCCCGATGACGCCATCAGAGGTTCGCCGCGCGTCAAGGGTCTTGATCGAATTTCGGTAGATTGTATGCAACATACACCTAAAGTCTAGCATTACGGCGCGCGAGAACTCGCCTAGGCTGTACTTTGCATACAACAATCAGGTTTCTAACGTGAGCAAGGTTAGTCATCTCGATGCCGCGCCTGTCGCGAGAACGGCCACCGCCCAGGTTCATGAGGCCATCAAGCAGGGCATCCTCGACGGGCATTATCGGCCGAACGATTACATCCGCGAGACCAGCGTGGCTCGCGAGCTCGAAGTGAGTCGCACGCCGGTTCGCGAGGCGCTTCGCGAGCTGGTGTCGGAGGGCTGGCTCGAGGCCATTCCGCATCACGGCGCCCGGGTGGTGGCCTGGACCGAGCGTGACGCCCGGGAAGTGTTCGAACTGCGCCTGGTACTCGAACCCATGGCAGCAGGCATGGCGTGCCGCCTCATGGAACCGTCGCGACTCGCTCGCCTCGAGGGGCTGGCGTCGCGAATGGAGGTGCTGGCCGAACCGATGGAACCCACCGTGGAGGCGCGCAACGAAATCGCGGTACTCAACCACGAGTTCCACCGTGAACTGATCCGGGCCAGCAATAACCAGCGTCTCTATGCCGTGCTCGACATGGTGGTCCGTACCTCGATCATTCGCCGTAACTTCGACCTGTACGACCGCCAGGCCCTGCAGCGCAGCATGCGCCATCACCGCGAGATTCTGCTGGCCATACGGGCGCAGAGCCCCGAGTGGGCCGAAAGCATCATGCACGCGCACCTGCTCTCGGCGAGAGAGCTGCATGAAAGCGTTGCCGACGCCGCCCCCGCGACCGGCAAGAGCCTTGACTCGACCCTTCACGACACTCACCGACACCCCGAGGAATGACAACAACAATGACCGACCTGACCTCCCTCACCGACCTTCCTCTCGAGGATCTCAAGGTGCTCGAGCTCGGCCAGTTGATCGCCGGCCCGTATTGCGGACAGGTGTTCGCCGATTTTGGCGCCAACGTCATCAAGGTCGAACCCCCGGGCAGGGGCGACGCCATGCGCCAATGGGGCGAGGCGGACCTCGAGACCGGCGAGCCGCTGTGGTGGAACGTCATCGCCCGCAACAAGAAGTCGCTGACCCTGGATCTGCGCCAACCGCGGGGACAGGACATCCTGCGCGAGCTGGCCGAACAGGCAGACGTGATCATCGAGAACTTCCGCCCTGGCACCATGGAACGTTGGGGCCTGGGCTACGAGACGCTGTCGCGCTATAACCCAAGACTGGTCATGGTGCGCGTCACCGGTTTCGGCCAGGACGGACCCTATGCCACTCGCGCGGGGTTCGCCTCGGTCTGCGAGGCAATGGGGGGGCTTCGCTATCTCAGCGGTTATCCGGATCGCCCGCCGGTTCGAGTGGGTATCTCCATCGGCGACACCCTGGCCGGGCTGCACGGCGCCATGGGCGCGCTGGTGGCCCTGCATCAGCGCGAGCGAACCGGCCGCGGCCAGGTGGTCGACAGTGCCATCTTCGAGTCGGTACTGGCGATGATGGAGAGTCTGGTACCCGAGTATGCGAGAGCCGGCAAGGTCCGCGAGCGCAGCGGCAGCTTCCTGCCCAAGATCGCGCCGTCGAATGCCTATCCCGCCCGCGACGGACGCGACGTCATCATCGGCGCCAACCAGGATTCGGTGTTTCGTCGCCTCTGCGAGGCCATGGGCCAGCCCGGCCTCGCCGATCATCCCGACTATGCCACCCATCGTGCCCGCGGCGAGCACCAGCAGGCCATCGACGACCTGGTGGCGGCCTGGACCCGTGAGCATGACGCCCAGGCCGTGGTCGACCACCTGGCCACGGCCGGGGTGCCGGCGGGGCTGGTGTTCCGCGCCCCTGACATGCTCGACGACCCCCACTTCCAGGCCCGCGACGCGATCGTCGAGGTTCCTGACCGCCATGGCAAGCCGCTGCCGATGCAGAACGTCTTCCCGCGCTTGACCGAAACCCCGGGACGCGTGCGCCATGTAGGACCCGAGCTGGGCGAGCACACCGAGACCATTCTCTCGGATTGGCTTGGTCTGGCACCCGACACCCTCGACGCCTTGCGCGCCGATCACGTGATCTGAGCGGAGCATCCTCATGGAACCCATGATTGTCGTACTTCTGCTGGTGGGGCTGATCGGCTTCGGCTTCCCCATCTTCCTGGCCCTCGGTCTCTCGGGCATGCTCGGTCTCTACATGGCTCGCGGCTCGATGGCCTTCTTCTTCGCGCCTTCCTCGCTGTTCGGCCAGCTCAACATCTTCGAGATGGTCGCCCTGCCGCTGTTCATCCTGATGGGCAGCCTGCTCGGTGCCACCCCGGTGGGCGCCAACCTCTTCCAGGCCGCGGTACGCTGGCTGAACTGGCTGCGCGGCAGCCTGGCGATCTCCTCGGTGGGGGCCTCGGCGATGTTCGGTGCTGTCTCGGGCGTCAGCCTGGCCGGGGTCGCCGCGGTGGGCTCCATTGCCGTGCCTCAGATGCTCGATCGGGGCTACAGCCGTACCCTGGCCGCCGGCTCGGTGGTCACCGCCGGCGCCCTGGCGATGCTGATCCCCCCCAGCGTGCCCTTCATCATCTACGGCGCGGTCTCCAGCGTCTCGGTGGCGGACCTGTTCATCGGCGGCATCGTGCCGGGCATCGTGCTGGCCCTGGCGCTGTCGCTCTACATCTACATCCGTGTCAGCCTCAACCCCGAAGAAGCGCCGGCCAGCGAGCAGCGCTTCACCTGGAAGGAGCGTTTCCAGAGCCTTGGCCAGATCTGGCATGCCGCCCTGCTGGTGCTGGTGGTGCTGGGCTCGATCTATACCGGCTTCGCCACCCCCAGCGAGGCAGCGGGTATCGGGGCGGTGGGGGCCTTCCTGATCGCCGCGGTGATCTTTCGCAGCCTGACATGGTCCAAGCTTCTGAAGCTTTTGGGCGACACAGCACGGATCAGCGGTTCCATCCTGCTGATCATGGGCTGCGCCAAGATCTTCGGCGACTACCTCAACCTGGTGCGCGTGCCCCAGCTACTCACCGAGGCGCTCACCACCAGCGGCCTGCCGGCCTGGGCCATCCTGCTGGCGGTCATGCTGCTGCTGATCCTGCTCGGCATGCTGGTCGACGCCGTATCGCTGATCGTGGTGACGACGCCGGTGCTGCTGCCACTGATCGAGGCGCTGGGCTACGACCCGCTGTGGTTCGGCATCGTCATGGTGCTCAACCTGGAGATCGCCGTGGTGACGCCGCCGGTGGGCCTGAACCTCTATGCCCTGCGAGGGGTCTGTCCGGAGCTCTCCATCGAGGAGATCATCCGCAGCGCCCTGCCCTTCGTCGGCGTGCAATTCCTCGTGCTGATGCTGTTCGTGTTCTTCCCAAGCCTCAGCCTGTGGTTGCCGGGTCTGATGTAGCCCCGGCGCAACGCGACTCTCCGGGGTCGCAACCGTCGCAATGCAACTGAAACATCACGCAAAAGCAAAACAACAAGGAGTCCCACCATGACCCTAACCCGCCGCCAAGTGCTCAAGTACGGCACCGTCGCCACCACCGGCGCCACCCTGTTCGGCACCCAGAGCCTGTTCGCCCCACGGGCGATGGCTGCCACCGCCCTCACCGGGGTGAACTACATCACGCCGTCCTACAAGGCGCTGAGCTACGGCTCCGACGGTTTCGTGAAGTTCCTCGCCGACAACCATGCCGACGTCATCGACTTCGACTACCACCACTCCGGCCAGCTGCTGACCGCCGACGAGCAGCTGCCCGGCCTGCGGGCAGGCAGTGTGGACTTCATGTTCCACACCCTGTCCTACATCACTCGCTCACTGCCGATTCTCGGCATCACCGGCCTGCCCGGGGTGGTCAACGCGCTCTACGAGAACCCCGAACGACTCAAGCTGGGCAGCCCGCTGATGGAGTTGATCAACGAGCAACTCGCCGAGGAGAACCTCTACATGCTCTGCTCCGGCGGCGGCATCCTCGAGCCGGAGTACATCTGGAGCACCGAGGAGAACCCGATCCGCTCGCTCGACGACCTGCGCGGCAAGAAGATCCGGGTGGTGGGCTACGAGGCGACCATGGCACTGGAGGAGTTCGACATCGGCGCCACTCGCATCCCCTCGTCCGAGACCTACCAGGCGCTGCAGCGCGGCACCGTGGACGCCGGCATCTTCAACATCTCCACGGTGGTGGGGCGCAGCCTTTTTGAACAGCTCTCCACCTGCTACAAGCTGCCGACCACGGCCTTCACGGTGGCGCCCTTCATGCTGCGCGACCGCTGGGACAGCCTGGACGGCGAGGTCCGCTCGGCCCTCGAGGAAGCCGCGAAGTGGTACGACGACAACTTCGTCACACATTGCAACGACGACGTCTACCCCAACGAGTACTGGCCGATGATGGAGGAAGAGGGCATCGAGGTCATCGATCCCAGCGAGGAGGACCTCGAGACCTTCAACGCCGCCACCGAGGCCGTCTGGGACCACTGGAAGGAGCAGGTCGGCGTGGACGTCGGCGAACGCGCCATCGCCCTGGCGCTGGGCGAGGCCTGAGGAGGAGTGCGCTCATGACATCCCCCGTCATGCGCGGCTGGGACGGCCTGATGGCCGTCCTGCGCGGCGCCTCGATCCTGGTGCTCGTCTTCATGGCGCTCACCATCTGCTACGACGCCATGATGCGTCACGTCTTCTCCGCGCCCACCAGTTGGAGCCTGGAGATCAATTCCTTCCTGCTGGTCTATCTGGCGGTGATGGGGGCGGCCGAGGCCCAGCGCCACGACGCCCATATCCGCATCGAGTTCTTCGCCGACAAGCTGCCGGCACGCATCCAGGCCCTGGTGGGTGTGGCCACCGGCCTGCTGGGGGCAACCTTCAGCTTCATCATGGTCTGGCGCGGCGGCATCATGATGAGCCAGGCCTTCGAGTACGGCGAGCGCGTCTCCAGCTCGCTGGGCACGCCCATCGGCATCCCCTATGCGATGCTGCCCATCGGCTTTGGCCTGCTCGGCCTGCAGTTCCTGCTCGATGCCTGGCGATCGGCGCAGCGCTTCCAACACCCTGACGCCCCCACCCCCCAGGAGGCCGCTCCCGATGCCTGAGACTCTCAGCCACCAGTTGATCGCCGCCCACCGGATCAGCGGCGACATGACCCCGGGCAGCGAGATTGCCCTGACCATCCAGCAAGCGCTGCTGCAGGATATTCTCGGCACCCTGGTGATGCTCGAACTCGATGCCATGGGGCTCGACCGCGTACATACCTCGCCGAGCGTGCAATACATCGACCACACCCTGATCCAGCAGGACAACATCAACGCCGATGCCCACCTGTTCCTGAAGAGTGCCTGCGAGCGGCTGGGCGTCTGGTACAGCGGCCCCGGCAACGGCATCAGCCATCCAGTGCACATGGAGCGCTTCGGCATTCCCGGCCAGAGCATGGTCGGCTGCGACAGCCACACCACCGCGGCCGGCGCCCTGGGCATGCTGGCCATCGGTGCCGGCGGCATCGAGGTGGCCATGGCCATGGCCGGCCAGCCGCTCTACCTGACCATGCCCGAGATCCTCGGTGTCCGACTGGAAGGCGAGCTGCCCGACTGGGTCAGCGCCAAGGATATCGTCCTCGAACTGCTGCGCCGTCACGGCGTGGCCGGGGCGAAGAACTGCATCCTCGAGTATTACGGCCCCGGTCTGGCCGGGCTAGATGCCATGGACCGCCACGTGCTGGCCAACATGGGTACCGAGATGGGCGCCACTTCCAGCGTCTTTCCCAGCGACGAGGTGACGCGCGAGTTCCTTCGCTCGCGGGGCCGTGAGGCCGACTGGCGGGCGCTCGCCGCTGAGCCCGGCTGCCGCTACGACCGTGACGAGGTGATCGACCTGTCGACGCTGGTGCCGCTGATCGCCCTGCCCTCCAGCCCCGACAAGGTGGTGCCGGTCAGCGAGGCCGCGGGACAGCCGCTCTATCAGGCCTATATCGGCTCCTCCGGTAATCCGGGCTATCGCGACATCGCGGTGGTCGCCGAGATCGTCAAGGGCAAGAGCGTGTCCGGCAACGTCTCACTGGACATCAACCCCTCGACCCGGCGCATTCTCACCGCGCTGATCGACGAAGGTCATCTGGGGGCGCTGGTTGCGGCCGGCGCGCGACTCCACCAGCCCGGCTGCAACGGCTGCATCGGCATGGGCCAGGCCCCCGCGGCGGGACGCAACAGCCTGCGCACCGTCCCGCGCAACTTCCCCGGCCGCTCCGGCACCCGAGAAGATAGCGTCTTCCTGTGCAGCCCGGAAACCGCGGCGGCCTCGGCGCTCGCGGGGGTGATCACCGATCCGCGCACCCTCGACATGGCCTACCCGCGCCCTCGTGAACCGCAGCAGATGCAGGTCGATGATGCCTGGTTCATGCCACCGCTGCCCGCCGAGCAGGCCCGCCAGGTCGATCTGCTGGCGACCGACAACACCCCGCCGTTGCCGCTGATCGACGCCTTGCCGGAGACGCTCGAGGTGCCCGTGCTGCTTGAGGTCGGCGACAACATATCCACCGACGACATCATGCCTGCCGGTGCCCGCGTGCTGCCGTTGTGGAGCAATGTCTATGCCTCGGCCGAGCATGTCTTCGAGGCCGTGGACCCCGGCTATGTCGGACGCGCCCGCGAACAGGGCAAGGCCGGTCACGCGATCGTCGGCGGCGCCAATTACGGGCAGGGCTCGAGCCGCGAGAACGCCGCCCTGGTTCCTCGCCTGCTGGGGTTGCAGCTGGTGATCGCCGAGAGCATCGCGCGCATCCACTGGCAAAACCTGCCCTGCTTCGGCGTGCTGCCGCTGACCTTCGCCGATCCTGCCGACCGCGCGCGTCTCGGCCAAGGCCGACGGCTGCGCATCGAGGGTTGGCGCGACCAGCTTGCCGCCAGCCACGAGGTCACGGCGACACTGGATAACGGCGAGACGCTCACCCTGCGCCACGCGCTCAGTGCCCGTCAGCGCGAGATCCTGTCCGCCGGCGGCGTCATCAACTACCTCTCCCGTTCCAGCGATTCTTCCCCTGTCTCATGACACTCATCTCAACGACCCAAGAGGCCGCGATATGAACATGCTCTCGCCTCCCGCCATGGTGGATATCGTCGAAGTCGCCCCTCGCGACGGCTTCCAGTCAATCCGCGAGCCTCTGCCCACCGCCGACAAGATCCGCTGCATTCAGGCGCTGATCGATGCCGGCGTCACGCGTCTGGAAATCGGCTCCTTCGTCAGCCCCAAGGCGATTCCGCAGATGGCCGATACCGGCGAACTGGTTGCCGCCTTCGCCGACCGGGCCGCCATGCGCTTCTCGGCCCTGGTGCCCAATCTGCGCGGCGCCGAGCTGGCTTTGGACTACGGCGTTCGCGAGCTGGTGTTCGTGGTCTCGGTCTCCGAGTCGCACAATCAGGGCAACGTGCGGCGCAGCGTCGACGACTCCCTGGCCGATCTCGCGCGCATCGTCGCCCTCATGCAGCAGGAGGGCAATACCTATCTCCGGCTCGATCTGGGCACCAGTTTCGACTGTCCCTATGAGAGCACCATCGACTGGCGCCAAGTCGATAGCGTGCTCGCGCGCGCCATGGCGATCTGCGGCGACCTGCCAATGGAAGTCGCGCTGTGCGATACCACCGGCCGCGCCACGCCCTATCAGGTGGCGGAGCACTTCTCCCGCCTGATCGACCACCACGGCCGCACCGGCCTGAAGTGGGCGTTCCATGGCCACGACACCTTTGGCATGGGGGTCACCAATGCGCTGTTCGCGCTTCATCACGGCGCCACCGCCATCGACACCGCCTGTGCCGGCCTGGGCGGCTGTCCCTTCGCCCCCGGCGCCACGGGCAATACCGCCACCGAGGACCTACTGCATGCCCTCGACGGCGGCAAAGTCTATTCCGGCATCGACATGGCACGCCTGTTGCTGGCCGCCGATGCCATCGCCGCGCTGCCCGGCGGGCAGACCGCCAGCCACCTTCGCCAGGTGCCTCGCCAACGGGCGGCGTGATGGCCTGCGCGGGGGGTGGCTCGCACTAGCGGACGCCCTCAGCCGGTCCTGACCGTCATCAGCTCGTCCCAGCGCGTGGTGTAGCGCGACGAACGCCGCTCGCAACGCAGTGCCCAGGCGTTGTTGTGGCGCGGCAGGCCGAAGCGCACGGTATCACGGCCCATCTCGCGATTGAGCCTGTCCACCGCGGCCATCAAGCGCTGGCTACGTCCCTTCGCCGAGTCGCTCTGCGCGGCTTCGTACAAGGTCAGCTGTCGATACCGGGCATCGACCAGATCGAGCAGCATGACCCCGCATTTCTGGTAGCGATAACCCTCACGAAAGAGTGCCCCGAGCGCCTGTTGCGCCGCCGCGAGCAGCTCACGGCTGTCGTCCGAGGGCCGCACCAGCGGCACGACCACACTGTTGTTGTGCTGGGCCTCGCCGGCCAGGAAGGGATTGGTGCGCACCATGACCATCACCGCGCGGGCCAGACTTCCCTGACGGCGCAGCTTCTCCGCCCCGCGGGCGGCATGCTGGCGCACGGCGGCTTCCAGCTCGTGGCGCTCGCCGGTCAGCCGCCCGAAGGAGCGCGACACCATGATGCGCTGACGCGGCTCGCTCATGTCTTCGAGCACGATGGCGGCATGGCCACGCAATTCCCAGACGATGCGCTCCAGCACCACGGAGACGGTGCGGCGGATGAGCTTGGGGTCGGCCTCGCGCAGCTGCCAGGCGGTCTCGATCCCCATCAGCGCCAACCGCTCGGAGGTGCGCCGGGCCACGCCCCATAGCGCCCCGACGGGCAGTCTCTGCAGCAGTACCCGGGTGGCCGGTTCGTCGGCGCCCAGCCGGCACACGCCTTCGTAGGCGGCGATCGTCTTGGCAGCCCGATTGGCGACCTTGGCCAGCACGCGAGTCGGCGCCAGGCCCACGCACACCGGGAGGCCGGTATCGCGACCGACCGTCTCGCGCAGCCGCTGGCCACGCGCTTCCAGCGTCGAGGCATCGAAGCCGGCGAAGCTCAGGAAGCTCTCGTCGATGGAATACACCTCCACGTCGGGCGAGAACTCGGCCAGTATCGCGTTGACGCGCCGGCTCATGTCGCCATAGAGCGCGTAGTTGCTGGAAAGCAGCACCGCCTGGCGGCGTATCGCCGGCGGCAGCAGGTGCCGGGGCGCGCCCATGGCCACCCCCAATGCCTTGAGTTCTCGCGAGCGTGCCACCACGCAGCCATCGTTGTTGGAGAGCACGCCGACCGGCAGGCCTTCCAGGCGCGGATTGAAGACGCGCTCACACGAGACGTAGAAGTTGTTGCAATCGACCAGGGCGATCACGAGGCGATCCCCGGCAACTCATGCACGACATGGGTGACCACGCCCCATACCTGGCATTCACGCCCCTCCAGCGGAATCGGGGCGAAGCGCGGGTTGCTGGCCACCAGGCAGGTTCGCTCCTGGCGGCACTCGAGGCGCTTGACGGTGGGCTCGCCATCCACGGCGATGACGATCACCCGCCCGGGCAGCGCTTCGAGGCTACGGTCCACCACCAGCAGGTCGCCGTGGTGGATGCCGTCGCCGAGCATGGAGTCCCCCTCGGCACGCACGAAATACGTGGACGCCGGCCGGCGGACCACATGGGCGTGCAGGTCGATCTCCACGTCAAGGTGATCGTCGGCCGGGCTGGGAAAACCGGCCCGTACCCGGCAGCCCATCAGCGGCTGGGTCACGCTCGGGCAAGCGGCCACGGCCCGGCCGAGAATACTGAGCGCCGATGAGGGAACATGCGACATGAGGGCCTCCCGATAACGTGCCTATGAATACTGTATATAAATTCAGTATTCGACAATTATCCCTGGCTGGCAAGCCCCGTCGCCTTCCACGTCGCCTTCCACGTCACCATGTCCTCCGCGTGATCGTCTATCGCGACGCGGCGCCCTGGTAGGACAACATCGCCGCCGCGCCATGCGCCATACCGCTCAGGTCAAGCGACTCGATCGCGACCGGCCGGCCGAACAGGTAGCCCTGGAACGCCAGGCAGCCATGCTCGATCAGCCAGTCGCGCTGGGCTACCCCTTCGACGCCCTCGGCAATGATGTCCAGTTGCAGGCTGTTCGAGAGCGCGATGGTGCTGGCGACGATGGCGGCGCTGGCATCATCCTCGAGCAGGTCATGCACGAAGGTCTGGTCGATCTTGAGCTGCGTCAGCGGCAGCCGCTTGAGGTAGGCGAGCGAGGAGTAGCCGGTGCCGAAGTCGTCGAGCGAGAAGATCACGCCACGCTCCTTGAGCCGCAGCATCTTGTCGCGCGCATTGTCACGGGCTTCCAGAAGCAGGCTCTCGGTGGCTTCGAGCTTGAGACGGTCGGCCGGTGCCCCGGTGCGTTCGAGTACGCTCATGACCTGTTCGACGAAATCCGCTTCGCGAAACTGCCGAGGACTGACGTTGACCGAGATCGTCAGTGCCGCCGTGGACGAGTCCTCGGCCCAGGCGGCAAGTTGCGCGCAGGCCGTTTCCAGCACCCAGTCGCCGATGGGAAGGATCAGCCGATTCTCCTCGGCCAGGGGAATGAAGGCACCGGGCAGCACCATGCCTCGCTCGGGATGCTGCCAGCGCAACAGCGCCTCG
>DATISN010000119.1:0-1603 GCA_035581765.1 Halomonas sp. | reverse complement strand
GCCTCGCCGGCCATCTGCTATGCGCCTGGCAGATGGGCCGAGCGGCACTGGTAGCCACCGCCGCCATTCAGGAAGGGCGCGGCGATGTGGCGTTCTATCGTAACAAGCTGGCGAGTGCCGACTATGCCATTCGCCACTGGCTTCCCGTGGGGCGTGCCCAGCGCGCGGTGATCGAGGCGGGTATGATGACCTTGGCCAATTTTGACGTAGGGTAGGCGATCCATGCATTTATCCGACAGGCATCCATCTGACAGGCATTCATCTGACAGGCATTCATCTGACAGGAGAGACCCACTATGAGCCAACAACCGATCGGTGTGGTCGGCGCCGGAACCATGGGGCAGGGCATTGCCCAGGTGCTGGCCACCAGCGGCTTCGAGGTGAAGCTTTTCGATGTGGCCGAGGAGCCACTGACCCGTGCCCGTGCCGCCATCGAAAAAGGCCTGGGCAAGCTGGTCGCCAAGGAAAAGCTCTCCGATGCCGACAAGGAGTCGGCACTGGCCCGGCTTGCCACCAGCGCGTCGCTTGACGACCTGAAAGGCTGCGAGGTGATCATCGAGGCCGCCCCGGAAAAGCCCGAGCTCAAGGAGCAGCTGTTCCGGGATCTTTCGGCCCTGAGCTCGGAGACGATACTGGCATCCAATACCTCCTCGCTGTCGCTGACTCGTCTGGCCGCCGTTTGCGATCATCCCGAGCGAGTGGTCGGCATGCACTTCTTCAATCCGGTGCCGGTGCTCAAGCTGGTCGAAGTGATTCGTGCCGAGCAGACCAGTGATGCCACCGTGGCGCGTATCGAGGCGCTGGCCAAGGCGCTCGGCAAGACGGCCGTGCCGGTGGGGGACTCTCCGGGTTTCGCCGTCAACCGTCTGCTGGTACCGATGATCAACGAGGCCGCTTTCCTGGTTCAGGAAGGTGCGGCCACGCCCGAGGCGGTTGATGAAGCCATGAAACTTGGCGCCGCCCACCCCATGGGGCCGCTGGCGCTGGCAGACCTGATCGGTCTGGATGTGTGCCTGGCGATCATGGAGGTCCTACAGGAGGGCTTCGGCGATCCGAAGTACCGTCCCTGCCCGCTGCTCAAGCGCATGGTCGCCGCCGGGTATCTGGGAAGAAAGAGTGGCCGCGGGTTTCACCATTACGGCTAGTTCCTCGCGCGACGCTCGGCGCGTTGCGTGATGCCTAGTCGTTTGCGATAAAACAGGCCGTTCGCAACATCAGAGAGGATTGCCGGCCCGGGCGGTGTTATTTAGGGTGAAACGGTAGCTCGCCCCCCCTACACACATTTCAAGGAGCCTCCATGAGCGACAAGCTGATAGACGTGGTCGAAAACGCCGGTGTTGTCCGACTGACCATTACCCGCCCCAAGGCGCTGAATGCCCTCAGCAGTGCGGTACTTGCCGAGTTGGGCACGGTACTTGACGAACTGGAGCGTCGCGATGATCTGCGCGCGGTACTGATTACGGGAGACGGCGAGAAGTCCTTCGTGGCCGGGGCCGACATCGCCGAGATGCGCGACAAGACACCGGAACAGGCGCGCGCCTTCGCCGGGCAGGCGCTGAGGACCATCAAACGGCTGGAGACCCTGCCCGTGCCGGTGGTGGCG
>DATISN010000118.1:0-34540 GCA_035581765.1 Halomonas sp. | reverse complement strand
CGGGTGAACAACAAAGGCGCGGTTGCCGGCATGCTCTCCGGTTTGCTCGCTACCCTGCTCTACATCTTCACCTACCTGGGCTGGTTCTTCGTACCGGGCACCAACATGCTGCCCAACACGCCGGACAACTGGATCCTGGGCGTCTCGCCACTCTCCTTCGGTGCGGTAGGCGCGATGATCAACTTCGCCGTTGCCTTCGCCGTCTCCAGCGTTACCGAGGAGCCGCCGCAGGAAATTCAGGATCTGGTGGAGAGCGTGCGCTCCCCGAAAGGGGCTGGTACTGCGCTTGATCACTAAGCGATAATGGGTTCCTGACACAGACCGTCTGCGTTGTGGAATCAACACCCAATCGGGCTTCCATCAGGAAGCCCGATTGCTTTTAGGAAGAATGCTTTATGATATGGCACCTCATCGCCGCAGTATTTGCCGGACTGGGCGCGGCAGGGGTAGGACTTCTGCTCCGTCTCGTCAGCGGCAAGCGGCTACCGCGCTGGATCGTCCCGGTGTGCGCCGGCCTGGGCATGCTGGCCTACCAGATCAACCACGAATATTCCTGGTTCAGCCACAAGCAGGCCCAACTACCCGACTCGGCTAGGGTGGTGGATATCGAAAAGGGTCAGGCCTTCTGGCGTCCCTGGACGTATGCCTTCCCGATGACCACCGCGTTCAGCGTCGTCGATCAGGACGATCTGGTCACCGGCCAGGCAGACGGCCAGCGGCTGGTCCAGTACCGGCGCTACCGTTTCAAGAAGGAATACGTGGATCAGGTCACCCACCAGGCCTATCTGATGAACTGCACCTCGCGTGAAACCGTTCCCCTGGCAGGCGAGCCGCCACGCCCACGCACCGAGGCAACGCAGACCTTCAAGGAAACGGACCGCCTCTTTCAGGTCGTCTGCCAGCAGGAGTAACGCCACTCCGCCCTCGGCCGCTACTGCCCTCACCGCCTGCATTCCCCTAGAATGCAGACACCAAGAAGGGAGAAATGAATGTTCGCTGGCTGGCTTCTGATCGTCGTCTCGCTGATCTACATTGCCGTGCTGTTCGGCATAGCCTGGCGTGGCGACCGTCGAGCCCGCGAGCACGGCGCCAGTCGGCGGCGTCCAGTGATCTACAGCCTGGCACTGGCGATCTACTGCACGTCCTGGACGTTCTACGGCGCCGTGGGCCAGGCCGCCACCGCGGGCTGGTCCTTCGCCAGCATCTACGTGGGACCAATTCTCACCTTTCTGTTGTTCTGGCCCGTGCTGACCAAGATGATCCGGGTGGCCAAGCATCAGAACGTCACCTCCATCGCCGACTTCATCGCCTCGCGCTATGGCAAGACCCAATCGCTGGCGGCCTTCGCCAGCCTGGTGGCGCTGATCGGCACCCTGCCCTACATCGCCCTGCAACTGAAAGCGGTCTCGACGTCGTTCAGCGTGCTCACCGACGATGCCGATATCATCCGGGCGCCGCTGTTCGGCGACACCGCTTTCTTCGTAGCGCTGGTCATGGCGGTCTTCGCCATTCTCTTCGGCACCCGTCATACCGACGCCACCGAACACCACGAAGGCTTGATCCATGCGGTGGCCTTCGAATCGCTGGTCAAGCTGGTCGCGTTCCTGGCACTCGGGGCCTATGTCACCTGGGGCATGTTCGATGGCCTGGGCGACCTGCTGGGCCGCGCCGAGGCGTTGCTGGAACTGCAGAATCAGCTGGCCCGTCAGGACTTCGGCCAGAGCTTCTGGGCCCAGACACTGCTCGCCATGCTGGCGATCCTCTGCCTACCGCGACAGTTTCATGTCGCGGTAGTGGAAAATACCCACCGCGATGACGCCACCAAGGCGCGCTGGCTCTTCCCGCTGTACCTTCTGGCGTTCTCGTTCTTCGTCCTGCCGCTGGCCGCCGCGGGCCTGACGATGTTCGCCGGCAGCAATATCGAGCCGGACACCTATGTCCTCGCGTTGCCGATGGCCGCTGACAATCATTGGCTGACATTGCTGACCTTCATCGGCGGCTTCTCGGCAGCCACCGGCATGGTCATCGTGGCCGCCGTGGCGGTATCGATCATGATCTCCAACGAGATCGTGATTCCGGCGCTCTTCCGGCTGCGCTGGTTCGATACCAAGGCTCGCGACTACGGGCGACTGGTGTTGCGCGCGCGGCGCATCACCATCGCCGCGGTACTGGCCATGGCCTACGGGTTCTACCATCTGATCGGTGAGTTCGCCTCGCTGGCCTCCATCGGCATGCTGTCCTTCGCCGCCGCCGCCCAGTTCGCCCCGGCATTGATCGGCGGGCTCTACTGGAAACGCGGCAACCGCCTGGGCGTGGTCGTGGGCATGAATGCCGGCTTCGCCATCTGGGTCTACAGCCTGCTGATGCCCGCGATGATCGGTGCCGGTGTCCTGCCCGAGGCCTGGCTGGACGGCGGTCCGCTGGGGCTCGCCTGGCTGGCCCCCACCTCGCTGTTCGGCCTCAACGTCGGTGACAGCTTCACCCATGGCGTGATGCTCTCGCTGGGCGTCAACCTGTTCTGCTACATCTTCGTCTCCCAGATGACTCCTCAGCGGGTCGTCGAGCGCATTCAGGCCTCGCTGTTCGTCGACAGCGTCGAGACCCGCCAGACCTCGGTGAATCGCCCCTGGACCGGGGCCACGACCGTGGGCGACCTCAAGGTACTCTGCGAACGCTTCCTGGGCGCCGAGCAGGTCGACCGAGCCTTCGAGGACTATGCCCGGCGCACGGCGAAGCCCCTCGAGAACGGCACCCGGGCGTCCATCGACATCATCCAGTTCACCGAGCGCTTTCTCGCCTCGGTGCTCGGTGCCTCCTCGGCACGCATCGTCGTCAATTCGGCCCTGCAGGGGCGAGGCATCGGCATCTCCGACGTCATCTCCATCGTCGACGAGGCGTCCCAGGTACTCGAGTTCAACCGTGCGCTGCTTCAGGCCACCATCGAGAACATCAACCAGGGCATCAGCGTCGTCGACCAGAACCTGCGCCTAGTGGTCTGGAACCAGCGCTATCTGGAGCTGTTCCGCTTTCCCGACCACCTGATCCGGGTCGGCGCGCCGATCGATCGCATCTTCCGCTACAACGCCCACAACGGCGAATACGGGCCCGGCGACCCGGAGGAGCATGTACAGCTGCTGATCGACAACATCCGTGCGGGGCACCCCCATCGCTACGTGCGCTACCGCCAGGACGGCAGTGTGCTGGAAGTGCAGGGTAATCCCATGCCCGGCGGCGGCTTCGTCTATACCTATCAGGACATCACCCAGCAGAAGCGCATCGAGGAAGCGCTGATCCGCTCGGAAAACAACATCCGCATCTACACCGATAACGTGCCGGCGCTGATCGCCTACTTCGATAAGGAGTGCCGCTATCTCTTTACCAACCGGGCCTACGAGCAGGCCTTTGGCATCGACCGTAACGCGGTGATCGGCAAGCAGATCGACGAGGTGATTTCCACCGAGATGTCGCGCCATCGTGCGCCCTGGATCGAACGCGCTCTGGCCGGGGAACGCGTCAGCTTCGAGGTGTCGCTGCCTCTCGCCGAGGTCACCCGCTACATGCTGGTGACCTACACCCCCCACTTCGGCGACAGCGGCACCATCCTGGGCTTCTTCGCCCTCTATCAGGACATCACCGAGCGCCGCTCGGCGGAGATAGCCCTCAAGGAGACCAACGAGACGCTCGAGGAGCGCGTGCGCGAACGCACCCAGGCACTGTCGGAGGCCAACGCCGCCTTGCGTCAGGAAAACCGTGTGCGCGCCGAGGCCGAACAGGCCCTGCGTCAGGCCAAGCAGCTCGCGGAAGATGCCAACGCCTCCAAGACCCGCTTTCTCGCGGCGGCTAGCCACGACCTGCTGCAACCCCTCAATGCCGCCAGGCTGTTCACCTCGGCGCTCGCCTATGAAAGCGATGCCGTCGACATGAAGCGCACCATCGGCCATATCGACAACTCGCTTCAGGCGGCCGAGGAACTGCTTGGGACCCTACTCGACATCTCCAAACTCGATGCCGGCGCCTTGACGCCTCGCCGTAACCACTTCGCCTTGGCCGACATCTTCCGTCCGCTGCGCGCCGAGTTCGAGGTGATGGCCGAGGACCGAGGGCTCGACCTGGTGGTGGTACCCACTCGCGCCTGGGTCGACAGCGACCCGCAGATGTTGCGCCGGATCGTCCAGAATTTCCTCTCCAACGCCATTCGCTACACCCAGGAGGGCCGCGTGCTGCTCGGATGCCGTCGCCTCGGCGAGCGGCTTTCCATCGAGGTGTGGGATAGCGGCCCGGGTATTCCGGCCTCCAAGCAGACCGAGATCTTCCAGGAATTTCGCCGCCTCGATCAGGCCTCGCGGCACAAGGAGAGCGAGAAGGGGCTGGGGCTCGGGCTCTCGATTGCCGATCGCATGAGCCGAGTGCTCGACCATCCCATCCGCATTCGCTCCCGCGAGGGACGAGGCACCATGTTTTCGGTCACGGTGCCGGTGGTCGCGCCACGCAGCGAGGCACAGCAGATCGAGGAGGCGACGCCGAAGCGGGCCGGCAACAAGCTCGCCGGCACGCGGATCCTGTGCATCGATAACGAAACGCTGATACTCGAAGGCATGAAGGCGATGCTTTCCGGCTGGGGCTGCGAGGTCTTTACCGCCACCTCCATCGGCGGCGCCAAATCCGTGCTGCGCCATCTCGAGGCGGACCCCGATGCCATCCTGGCCGACTATCACCTGGACAATGAAGTCACCGGACTGATGGCCCTCGACGCCTTGGCCGAACGCCTCAGTGGCGCGGTACCGGGCATCGTGATCACCGCCGATCGCACCGAGGAAGTGGCCGAAGAGGTCAAGCGCAGCGGCTATCACCTGCTACTCAAGCCAGTGCGCCCCGCGGCCCTGCGTGCGCTGCTGACACGCACGCTACAGGCTAGCCGGGCGGCCCATCAGGAGAGCTGAAACGGATGGCAAGTGCAAGTCGCGCGGCCGGCTCACGCTGATCTGCCAAGGAGCCATAAAAAACCCCGCCGGCATCGCGCCAGCGGGGCTCACTTCAGGCCGGATAGCTCGAGAGAGTCAGGATTCGACCTTGGGCGGCTCGACCTCGAGCTTCTGCGCGGCGATGACCGCCTGGGTGCGGGAATGCACGCCGAGCTTGCGCAGGATGGCGGTCACGTGAGCCTTGATGGTCGCCTCGGAGACATTGAGCTCGTAGGCGATCTGCTTGTTGAGCAGGCCTTCGGTCAACATGTTGAGCACGCGGAATTGCTGAGGCGTCAGCGAGGCAATCGCCTCGGCAAAGCGGGTCTCTTCCTCGTTGGATTCACCCAGCGCCGCGGCGAGTTCCGCTGGCAGCCATACCTCGCCGTCGAGAATCTCACCCACTGCCTCGGCGATCAGCTGTAGCGACGAGGACTTGGGAATGAATCCCGAGGCGCCGTAATCGATGGCGCGGCGAACCACGTGCGGCTCATCGCTCCCCGACACCACCGCCACGGGAATATCCGGCATCTGGCCGCGTAACTGGATCAGGCCGGAAAACCCATGGGCGCCAGGCATGTGCAGGTCGAGCAGGATCAGGTCGGCATCGGGATGGCGCGTCACCACCTCGGTCGTGGCCGCCATGGTGTCGGATTCCACGATCTCGGCCTGGGGCGCCAGCTGTCGGAGAGCCTGAGTCAGGGCGGCACGGAACAGCGGATGATCATCGGCAACGATGAACTTCTGGGCATAGGCCATGGATTCTCCTCCGGTTCCTCGAGCAGCGGGCGGGTAGCCGCCACCTGGGTAGTGCTGTTGATCTGGCATGTTACCCCATGCACAAACCGATTCCCAAGGGCGGGAAAGCCCGGCGGCATCGGCCGAGATCCATGTTAACGGCGGCATGGTCGCAGTGCAGTAGCGCCGGACACAAAAAACCGGCCACTTGGGCCGGTAGAAGGCAGGAGGAAGGACCGGCTGGCGCGCCCTCCCCTTGGCTCGCAAGGCGAGCCGGCATGCTCGGGAATGCCCTTCCCCCTGGAAGAAACCTCAGCGGTTGGCGCGGTGCTCGATCAGCTCATCGACCACCGAGGGGTCGGCCAGGGTACTGGTGTCACCCAGGCCATCGCACTCGTTGGCGGCTATCTTGCGCAGGATTCGCCGCATGATCTTGCCAGAGCGGGTCTTCGGCAATCCCGGTGCCCACTGGATAATGTCCGGGGAGGCAATCGGGCCGATATCCTTGCGCACCCACTGGGTCAGCTCCTTCTTGAGCGCATCACTCGGGTCCACGCCACCGGTCAGGGTGACATAGATATAGATGCCCTGGCCCTTGATATCGTGAGGGAAACCAACCACGGCGGCCTCGGCTACGGCCTCGTGGGCCACCAGCGAGGATTCGATCTCGGCGGTACCCATGCGGTGACCGGAGACGTTGAGCACGTCATCGACGCGACCGGTGATCCAGTAATAGCCGTCTTCATCGCGACGGCAGCCGTCGCCGGTGAAATACATGCCCTTGTAGGTGGAGAAGTAAGTCTGTACGAAGCGCTCGTGGTCGCCCCAGATGGAGCGGGCCTGACCCGGCCAGGAATCCAGGATCACCAGATTGCCGTCGGTGGCGCCCTCGAGCAGGTTGCCCTCGTTGTCGACGACGGCCGGCATCACCCCGAAGAAAGGCAGCGTGGCGGAACCCGGCTTGAGATCGGTGGCACCGGGCAAGGGAGCGATCATGATGCCGCCGGTCTCGGTCTGCCACCAGGTATCGACGATGGGGCACTTGGAGTTGCCGATCACCCGATGGAACCATTCCCAGGCCTCGGGATTGATCGGCTCCCCCACCGAGCCCAGCACACGCAAGCTGTCGCGCTGACTGGACGCCATGACATCATCGCCATGTGCCATCAGCGCGCGCACCGCCGTCGGCGCGGTATAGAGGATACTGACCTGATGCTTGTCGACGATCTCGCCCATGCGCCCGTGCGTCGGGTAGCTGGGAACCCCTTCGAACATCAGGGTGGTGGCGCCGTTGGCCAGCGGCCCATAGACGATGTAGCTGTGACCGGTAACCCAGCCGACGTCGGCGGTGCACCAGTAGACCTCGCCGTCCTGGTAGTCGAAGACGTACTGGTGAGTCAGGGCGGCATGCAGCAGATAGCCGCCCGTCGTGTGCTTGAGCCCCTTGGGCGCGCCGGTGGAGCCAGAGGTGTAGAGGATGAACAGTGGGTCCTCGGCGTTCATTTCCTCGGCGGGGCAGTCGCTGGACTGCTTGTCGACCAGGTCGTGATACCAGACGTCGCGGCCTTCCTTCCATTCCACCTCGCCACCCGTGCGCTTGACCACCAGCACGTTCTTGGCGATATCCGTGCCGGGGCGGGTCAGGGCCGCATCGACATTATCTTTCAGGGGTACCTGCTTGCCGCCGCGCACGGACTCATCGGCGGTGATGACCAGTTTGGAGTCGGCGCCGATAACGCGCTGGGCCACGGCATCCGGGGAAAAGCCGCCGAACACCACCGAATGCACCGCGCCGATGCGCGCACAGGCCAGCATGGCCACCGCCGCCTCGGGAATCATCGGCATGTACAGGGTGACGACATCGCCCTTGCCGATCCCCAGTTCCTTGAGCGCATTGGCGAGCTTGCCGGTCTGGGCATGCAGCTCGCGGTAGGTAATGTGCTTGGAATCGGCGGGATCATCGCCTTCCCAGATGATCGCGGTCTGGTCGCCGCGTGTCTCGAGATGACGATCGAGGCAGTTGACGCTGGCGTTGAGGCTGCCGTCCTCGAACCAGCGGATGTCCACGTTGTGCGAATCGAAGGACGTGTGCTTGATCTTCGTCGGCGCCTTGAACCAATCGAGGCGCTTCGCCTGTTCGGCCCAGAAGCCTTTCGGGTCGTCCAGCGACCGCTGGTACATGGCCTGATACGTGGCCTTATCGGCATGGGCATTGGCGGCGAAATCGTCGCGTACCGGGTGGACTTTCTGCTGTTCGGTCATGAATCGGCCTCTTCCGGGAAATGCATCCTTGATTGATGTTACCGACCCGATATTACGGACAAGCCGGCACTACCATTCTCATCCCAGCATATACGTCGGACGCCGGCCTTCCCTTTAGACATTGGTAGAAATATTTTTTCTTTTTATAACAATACGTTATGTTATTTTTCGCCAACGGCTTTACCAAGATACACCAAGGTCTGAGCACAGTGACGACAGCGATAGGGCCGCCCCTGGCGGACCAGGGCGTGACGCCGGGGGGTAAAGGCATGCTCGCGGCAACCGCAGCCGTAGCGATGCGGCGCAGGGCTGGCCCGGCTGACATCGAAACGATGCGTGGTGCGCGGCTCGAGGCCGAAGAGACGCTGCATCACCGTCTGCCACTCGTGGCCATGAGGACGGGCTCGATGCCCCTCCTCGAGGTGAAAGACCAACCAGTGCGCCATCTCGTGAGGGATCACCTCGACCATGAAGGCCAGGCGATTCTCCTCGAGCAGCACCGGGTTGAAGCGCAGTCCACCGCGGCCCAGATGCGCCTGGCCGGCCGACTTTCCGCGCAGGTCCAGCCAGACACGCGGTCGCGGCAGACCGGGATGGAACTCGCGACAGAGCCGCCAGGCAGCCTCCACCCGCTCGTGAAGCGCGGCATGCAGGGCGCTGGTATCGAGCCCGTCGAGTCGGCCGGTAACCGGGGAGGGAAGCACGGGAGTGGTCATGGGATGGTAGAATGCAGCGTCAGCGCAGACGCGTAAAGATCCTCGACCAAAGCCTCAGATCCAAGCCCCTGACGATGCCAAGCCAACGTTACCCAGCGAGAGCCGCCATGTCCGATGCCGAGACGCTCCCCCCTCACCCCCTGCTCAACGATGAAGACCTCGACAGACTCGACGATTTTCTCGATTCCGAGCAGGTCGACCCCGACGCGCTGGACCTGATCGGTGCGCACGGGTTGCTGGTCGCGCTCGCCGTGGCGCCGCGTGAGGTCGACGCCGCCACCTGGATTGCCGAGCTCTTTCACGGCGAACCGACCTTCGCTGACACCGCCGAGCGCGACACCATCCTTGGCCTGCTGGAGCAGCTCAGGCACAACGCCATCGCCACGCTCGAACAGGGCCTGCTTCCGGAACTGCCGTTCGAGCTTGCACTCGATGGCCTGCCACCGGAAGAGACGCCCATCGGCGACTGGTGTGCCGGGTTCATGGAAGGCGTGTTCCTCGACGAGGCGGCCTGGTTCGAGGCCGATGAGGCCGCCGTCGCCACTCTACTGTTGCCGTTCATGGCGCTGTCGGGTCTGTTCGACGAGGAGCCGGACATGGCCGAATTCACCGCCGAACCCGGGCGACTGGAGAGCCTCGCCGAACAGCTGCCCGACCTGGTCCTCGACCTCTACCTGCACTATCGCGTACCGCCCGAGACCCCCAAGCCCAAGCCGCGCCGCAAGTCTCCCGCCGGGCGCGGCACTCGCCGCTAGCGAAGCCGCGTCAGCAGGCCATCCAGCGAGCCGAAAAGCCACTCGCGCAAGCGCTGCAGTCGCGAGCGCCGCGACCATGCCGAATAGTCAATCTCGCGGCTCGCCGCGAAGTTACGCTCGAAGAGTGCCGACACGTCCCCGGTGAAGCGGCCATCCTCCACCTCCTGATTGGCTTCGAGGTTCCAGTGCAGGCTCCAGTGATCGAAGTTGCAGGAACCGACACTGGTCCAGTTGTCCGCCAGCGTGCACTTGGCATGGATGAAGGTCGGCTGGAACTCGAAGATTCGCACGCCCGCCCGCAACAGGCGGCCGTAGAAGCGCTGTCCCGCATAGCGCACTCCCGGATGGTCGTGATGCTCGCCGGGCAACAACAGCCGCACATCCACGCCGTGCCGGGCGGCCCTCGCCAGGCGTCGGCGCAGGTCCAGCGTCGGCACGAAGTACGGCGTGCATATCCAGATTCGCTTCTCCGCCGAGGAAACGCGGGATTGCAGGGAGTGACGAATCGCCTGGTAGCGGTAGCCCTGACCCCAGACGACCCGGCCGCGCATGCCGCGATAATCCGCCAGCGGTGTTACCGCCAGGCGCAGATGGCGCACCAGCGTCGGGTCGCCATTACCCCGCGTCAGCGAGGAGTCCCACAGGCGGCTGAACAGCCTCACCCAGTCCGCCACCACGGGTCCCTCGATACGCACCGCCACCTCGTACCAGGCGTCCAGGAACTCATCCACGGCGCCGAAGCCGCCGGTGAAGGCAACGCGCCCGTCCACCACCAGCAACTTGCGATGGTCACGACTCAAGTTGCGAGCCAGTGAATGAAAGCCCAGCGGATTGAAGAACCGCAGCGCCACACCGCCGGTTTCCAGACGCTGGCGATCCTCGTCGGCAAGCCCCATGGCCCCATAGCCGTCGAGCATCAGCATGACCGTCACGCCGCGATCGACGGCCTTGCACAACGCCTCGATCATCGCCGTGGCCAGGCGCCCCGATTCCATCAGGTACAGCTCGATCATCACCGACTCACGCGCCTCGCCGACCGCCTCGAACATGGCCGGCAGGAAACGAGCCGCTTCCGGCAACAACTCGAAATGATTGCCGTCTTTCCACACCCCATGCATAACCACGTTCCCCTGCGAGATCCCACTGCATTGACGCATGATTGCCGGGGAAGGAAAAGCCACGCGGCCTGACCGCGGGCGGGCGGCGTGGCTATACTGGCCCTCCTCTCCCAAGGCAAGGACGACCGGATGGCCTTTTCCCTTTCGCGCCTGACGCCCCGGCGAGCGCTTCTCGCCCCCTGGCATGCGCTGCTGGGCCGCCTGATCGCAACCTGGGTGAACGTGCGTCTCATCGAGCCCGATCCCGCGTCGCTGGGCCTCGATGCCGCGCTACCGGTGCTGTATGTCCTGCCGCGTCCGGCGCTGTCCGATGCCCTGCTGTTGGCATCGCTGGCCCGCCAGCATGGCCTGCCCCCGGCGAGTGGGCAGCGCCAGTTGGGAGCGCTGCGTCTCCCCGCCTGCCTGGCCTTGCCCTTCTTGCGTCGCCGGCTCTGGCGGCGCGCTTCACCACCCGAGGCGCCCTTTCTCGACCTTCTGGCGCAATGCCGCGCTCACCCCGAGCACGAGGTGCAGTTAGTGCCCGTGAGCGTTTTCTGGGGGCGTGCGCCGGGCAAGCGTTACGGCTTCTGGAACATGCTCGCGGCCGACAGCTGGCACCTCACCGGACGTCTGCGCCGTGCCCTGTCGGTCATGGTCAACGCCCGCAACGTGGAAGTGCACTTCGGCGCGCCACTCAGGCTCGGGGAGGTCCTCGATGATCGCGACCCGGCGATCACCAACCGCAAGACCGCCAGGCTGCTGAGGGTGCACTTTCGCCGCCTGCGCACCCGCGTGCTGGGGCCGGATCTGTCCCACCGCCGAACCCTGATCGAGGGCGTGGCCACAAGCCCCGAGGTACGCCGGGTCATCGACGAAGTCGCCACCGTCGAGCGCGTCTCCCCGGCCCGTCTGCAGGACCGCGCCCGGCGCTATGGCCGCGAGATCGCCTCGAACATGGCGTATCCGGTGCTGCGTTTCATGGACGGCCTGCTGCGAAGGCTCTGGAATCAGCTCTATGACGGGGTCGAGGTGCGCGGGCTGGATAGCCTCAAGCCACTGGCGGAAGACCATACGCTGGTCTACGTGCCGTGCCATCGCAGCCATATCGATTACCTGCTGCTCTCCTACGTGCTCTATCACGAAGGCCTGATGCCCCCCCACATCGCCGCCGGCCGCAATCTCGACATGCCCCTGATCGGCCCCTTGCTGCGGCGCTGCGGCGCCTTCTTCATGCGCCGCAGCTTCCGCGACAACCCCCTCTACGCCGCGGTGTTCAATGAATACCTGCATCGCCTGCTCTCCCGCGGACACCCCCTGGAGTACTTCATGGAGGGGGGGCGCTCGCGAAGCGGACGCCTGCTGCCGGCGCGCCCGGGCATGCTCGCCATGACCCTGCGCTCCTACCTGCGCAGCGCCAGAGGCAGCGGCCCACAGCGGCTGGCCTTCGTACCGGTGTATATCGGCTATGAACGGATCATCGAGAACGCCAGCTATCAGCGCGAGCTGCGTGGCGGGCGCAAACGCAAGGAAACGCCGCTGTCCCTGCTGCGGGTGATCGGCCAGTTGCGCGAGCCTTTCGGTCGCGTGGCGGTGAACATCGGCGAACCCCTCATCCTGGCCGACTACCTCGACCGCACGGTAGGCGACTGGCGAAGCGAGCTCGGCGACTCGCGCCCGGCGTGGTTCACGTCTCTGATCCCGCCGCTGGGAGAGGAGCTCTCGCGGCGCATCAATGCCGCCGCCGCGCTCAATCCCGTCAACCTGGTGGCGCTGGTGCTGCTGGCCACGCCGCATCATGCCCTGGAAGCCAGCCTGCTCGAGCGCCAGCTGGCCCTGCTCGTCACGCTCCAGCGTCGCTGCCCCGGGGGCAAGCATGCGAGCCTGCCGGAAGGGGAACCCGCTGCGTGGATCGAGGAGGTTGTGGCACTGGGCATGATCGAGCGACGCGCTCATCCCCTGGGCGACATGCTGGTCGCCGGCCCCAACCAGGCCAGCCTGCTGGCCTGGTACCGCAACAATGTGCTGCACCTTTTCGCCCTGGCCGGGCTGACGGCCTTCGGCTTCCGGCATCGGCCGCGTCACACCCTCTGTGAGTTGGAAGCGATGCTCGCGCCAAGCTGGCCGATACTCGCCCGAGAACTCGTCATTGCCCCGCCGGCTTCGCTGCGAGAGGCACTGGCGGAGATGCTCGACCTGCTGGTCGAGCAGGGCTTGTTGCGTCGTGACGGTGACACCTGGTGCCGGCCCGACACGCCGGTGGAAGCCGGCGAGCACTTGCGCCTGCTCGGCCAGTTGATGCAGCCGACCCTGGAGCGCGGCTACCTGCTCATCGCCCTGCTGCTCGAGGCGGGATCGGGCCGGCTGGCGCGCGAGGACCTGGCGAACCTGAGCCGTCAACTGGCCGAACGGCTCGCGGTGCTCTCGGGGCTCGATGCCCCCGAATTCTTCGATACCCGGGTGTTCGTGAGCCTGGTGGAGAGCCTGGAAGTACAAGGCTGGCTATGGCAGGAAGATGGCAAGCTGGTCTTTGATGACCGGTTGCCGGCGGCGGCCAGGTTGTCCGCCGAACTCTTCGATCCGGCGCTGCGCCATCGCCTGCAGCTCATTACCCGACACCGCGACGGCGGTTCAGTCGGGCTTTAGCGAGCGATGAACGTACAGATCGTAGCGACTGGTCTTGCCTTCGATGACGTGGCGCGGTATGGGCCCCTCGATGGGGGGCGCCTTGCGCGGCCGCTTGACCACCACGCGATGCGTCGCCACATCAAGGGCGGCTTCCAGGAGTTGCGTAGCATCGACGTCATCACCGGCGAGGGCGCGGAACAGACGCATCTCCTTCTTGACCAGGGCAGACTTGTGGCGGTGGGGAAACATCGGATCCAGGTGAATCACCTGTGGCGCCACACCGCTGCCGGCGACCAGGGCTGCCAGCTGTCGAGTGCCGTCGCCGTGAACCAGAGACATCCGGGCGGCGATCTCGTGGGTCGCGGGGTCGGCCAGGGCCCGCGTCAGGCCATCCTCGAGCAGGGCATGGATCGCCGCGACTCGCTCGACCATCAACACCTCGGCTCCCAGGCTTGCCAGCACGAAGGCGTCCCGTCCCAGCCCCGCCGTGGCATCGATCACCGAGGGGGTCACACCCTGGCCCAGGCCGCAGGCACGGGCGATCAATTGGCCTCGGCCCCCGCCGAAGCGTCGCCGATGGGCCGAACGGCCCACGACGAAGTCCACCGCCAGCGGATGGCCGTAGCGTGCAGGGTCGCCGGCCAGGCTGAGACGCCCTTCATGATAGGCCAGCGTGAGATCGGCTTTTGCCTTATCGCCCTCCGAGAGACCGACGCCTGCCGTCATCGCGACTTTTTCCAGGCGACCTGGTCGCGAAGGTAGACCGGCTGCACCTCATGGGCCGGACGCCCCTCACCGGCCTCGAAGGCCCGAGCCGCCAGCAGCGCCATATCGCTGGCATCGGCCTCCCAGTCGGGCAGGTGTTGGCCGATACCGACCTGCACCTCGGCCGGCATGCGATCCCACAGCCCCCAGCCGGAACCGACAGCCACCCAATCATGGTCTTCGTGGCCGGGTGGCAAGCGTAGCCGCTCCGGCGGCATCACGGCCTCGGCAGTGAGTGCCTCGGGAACCCCGTCACGGCACTGCCAGGCCGCCACGTAGATCTCCCCCATGCGGGCATCCAGGGCCGTGAGCAGATAGCGATAGTGAAAACGGCGATGCCCACCAAGCGCCAAGGCGGCCAGGGTCGAGACGCCGATCAACGGACGATCCAGGCCGAAGGCGAGCCCCTGCGCCACGCCGGCGGCAATGCGCAACCCGGTGAAGGAACCGGGGCCTCGACCGTAGGCCACCGCATCGAGGGCCGAGACCGGGAGGCCGGCCTCCGCCAGCACCTCATCGACCATCGGCAGCAGACGGCGCGTATGCTCGCGGGGCGTGAGGGCAAAGCGGGAAATCAGTTGGTCCTCGGCACCTTTGCGACGCTGCAGCAAGGCGGCGGAACAGGCACTCGAGGAAGCGTCCAGGGCGAGCAGGATCGGCATTGGCAACACGTATCGAAGGAGAAATATCGGGGCATTATACGACAACGGCCCGCAGGATGCGGGCCGTCGAATTCGCCTGACGAGGCAGTCTCAGCCCTCCAGGGCCTCGATCACCTGGGAGGTGATGTCATCGATGCTGCCGATACCCTCGACGCGATGGTAACTCGGCGCGGCCACCGGATCGTTCTTGGCCCACTGCTGGTAGTAGGTGATCAGCGGAGCGGTCTGCTCGTGATAGACCGCCAGGCGATTGCGTACCGTGGATTCGCGATCGTCTTCGCGCTGGATCAAGGCCTCGCCGGTGACATCGTCCTTGCCCTGCTCTTTCGGCGGCTGATGCTGGAGATGGTAGACTCGGCCGGACCCGGGATGGACACGACGGCCCGCCAGGCGATTGACGATTTCCTCGTCGGCAACGGCGATCTCCAGCACATGATCGATCTTCACGTCCGCATCCTTCATCGCTTCCGCCTGGGGAATCGTGCGGGGGAAGCCGTCGAACAGGAAGCCATTCTCGCAGTCCGGTTGGCTGATGCGCTCCTTGACCAGGGCAATGATGACATCGTCGGACACCAGCCCGCCGCTGTTCATGATTTCCTTGACCTTGAGCCCCAGCTCACTTCCCACCTTGACCGCCGCGCGCAGCATGTCTCCGGTGGAGATCTGCGGAATCTTGAAACGCTCACAGATGAACTGGGCCTGTGTACCCTTGCCGGCGCCCGGGGCACCCAACAGGATCAAACGCATTAGCGGCTCCTCAATCGTAATAATTGTCTGGAAGTGTCAGGATTTTGTAATGTTGAAATGGATGACATGAACCTTACCCGCGGCACCGATCCCGGACAAGCAAGTGTGGCTCCCGCCAGCCTGCCAAAAAACAAAAAAAATCCTTATGCTCAAGGATTTAACAAGGGTATAGCACTTTGGTCTGCCCCGACTGCCAACCGGCAAGCGACGGCGCCCAAGGCGCCGTCGCTTGATTCAGAGCAGCAGGCGACGGATGTCGGTCAGTGCCTGTGCCAGGAAGGCCGTGAAGCGCGCTGCATCGGCACCGTTGACCGCTCGGTGATCATAGGAAAGACACAACGGCATCATCAGGCGCGGCACGAAGTTGCCACCATCCCACACCGGCTTCATCTGCGCCTTGGAGATGCCGAGGATGGCCACCTCCGGGGCGTTGACGATCGGCGTGAAGGCAGTACCGCCGATGGAACCCAGGCTCGAGATCGTGAAACAACCACCGGTCATTTCCTCGCGCTTGAGCTTCTTCGACTGCGCCTTCTTGGCCAGCTCCACGGACTCCTTGGCAAGCTCGATCAATGATTTCTGATCGGCATTGCGGATCACCGGCACCATCAGGCCGTCCGGCGTATCCACGGCGAGGCCGATATGCACGTATTTCTTGTGCACCAGCGTCTCGCCATCGGCCTTGAGGCTGACGTTGAACTGCGGGTACTGGCGAAGGGCGAAGGCACAGGCCTTGATCAAAAACGGCAGCGGGGTGAGCTTGGCGCCTTGGGCCTCGGCCTCGGCCTTCATCGACTTGCGGAAGGCTTCGAGCTCGGTGATGTCCGCCTCGTCGAACTGCGTGACGTGGGGCAGGTTGACCCAGCTGCGATGCAGGTTGGTCGCCCCCATCTTCATCAGCCGGCCCATCGGCTTCTCTTCCACTTCACCGAACTGGCTGAAGTCCTGATCAGGAATCGGCGGAATGCCGCCACCCGCCGCCGGGGCCTGAGCAGAGGGTGTCGCGGCCTTGCCGGCCATCACCTGCTTGACGTAGGCGTTGACGTCTTCCTTGAGCACCCGATCCTTCGGGCCGCTCGGCTTGACCAGGCCCAGGTCGACGCCCAGCTCACGCGCCAGCATGCGCACCGCCGGCCCGGCATGGACCAGCTTGCCGTCACGCGGCGTGTGATCGGCCATCTGCGCTTCGGGGCTCGGCGACGGCGACGAGGTCGACGTATCGGCCTTGGCCGACGACGGCTTTTCGGCCTTCGCGGGCGCCTTGTCGGCGGGCGCAGGCTTGGCACCAGCCGTCTCGATGTAGCCGATCAGATCGCCTTCGGAGACGGTATCGCCCTCCTTGACCGTCAGCTCCACCAGCTTGCCCTTGTAGGGACTCGGCACGTCCATGGAAGCCTTGTCGGATTCCAGGGTGATCAGCGGGTCTTCCTCGTTCACCTCGTCACCGACGGCAACCGCCATTTCGATGATCGGCACATCGCTCGAGCCCGACAGATCCGGCACGCGAATTTCCTTGCGTTCCGGCTCCCCCGACCCGGCACTGTCGTCATCGGCGGGTGCCGATTCGACCGATTCAGCGTCGGACTGGGGCTGGGACTCGGAAGCGGCAGGTTGTGACGCCGCAGGCGCCTCGTCGCCGCCTTCACCGGCGATCTCCATGGTGCCGATGACATCGCCTTCGGAGACGGTGTCGCCCTCCTTCACCGCGAGGCTTACCACCTTGCCGGCATGGGGGCTTGGCACATCCATGGAGGCCTTGTCGGACTCCAGGGTGATCAGCGGGTCTTCCTCGCTCACCTCGTCACCGACGGCAACCGCCATCTCGATGATCGGCACATCGCTCGAGCCCGACAGGTCGGGCACCTTGATTTCCACGGTGCGCTTGCCGCCCGAAGCCTTGGCGTCGGGCTTTTGCGGCTCCTGCGACTTCTCCGCGGGCTTTGACGATGACTCGGAAGCTTTGCTGGACTCCTTCTTGTCAGGCGTCTCGTCGGGCTTCTCGCCAGCTCCGGCGTCGGTATCGCCGCCGCCTTCGGCCTCCAGCTCGAGGATGTCGTCACCCGCCGAGACGGTATCACCCTCCTTGACCAGCACCTTCAGCACCTTGCCGCCCTTGGGCGCGGGCACGTCCATGCTGGCCTTGTCTGATTCCAGGGTGATCAGGGTATCCTCGGCCTCGATCACATCGCCTTCGGACACCGCGATCTCGATGATTTCCACGTCGGTGTCGCCACCGATATCGGGAACTTTGATGATTTCGCTACTCAAGGTCGCGCTCCTTCAGAATCTTGTCAGGGGCGGGCCACAGGCCCGCCGTTCCTCCGGATGAGCCGGTCGACGCCTCACACCGACAAGGGGTTGGGCTTGTTCGAATCAATGCCGTACTTGGCGATGGCGTCGGCGACGACCTTGCGATCGACCTCACCCCGATCGGCAAGCGCCTTGAGCGCGGCCACGGTGACGAAGTAGCGATCGACTTCAAAGAAGCGACGCAGTTTCTCGCGGGTGTCGGAGCGCCCGTAACCATCCGTCCCCAGTACATGGTAGTCGGTCGGCACCCAGGCGCGGACCTGATCGGCGAACAGCTTCATGTAGTCGGTAGACACGATGGCCGGTCCCTCGCGACCCTCGAGACAACTCGTGATGTGCGGCTTGCCCGGTTCGGCATCGGGCTTGAGGAAGGCTTGGCGATCGATCTCGAGGGCCTCGCGACGCAACTCGTTGAAGCTGGTTACGCTCCAGATATCGGCACCTATGCCCCACTCGTCGGCGAGCATTTCTGCCGCCGCTTCGACCTCGCGCAGGATCGTGCCCGAGCCAAGCAGCTGGACCCGGCCCTTCTTGCCCTGGGTCTCGCGCAGCAGGTACATGCCCTTGATGATGTCCTCGGCAGGCACCGTCTCGAGCTGGGGCTGCTCGTAGTTCTCGTTCATCACCGTCAGGTAGTAGAAGCAGTTCTCCTTGTCGGCGAACATGCGCTTCAGGCCATCCTGGACGATCACCGCCACCTCGTGTGCATAGGTGGGGTCGTAGCTGCGGCAGTTGGGAATGGTCGAGGCCAGGATATGCGAGTGCCCGTCCTGGTGCTGAAGACCTTCGCCGTTGAGCGTGGTCCGACCGGCGGTGCCGCCGACCAAGAAGCCACGCGCCTGCATGTCGCCAGCCGACCAGGCCAGGTCGCCGATGCGCTGGAAGCCGAACATCGAATAGTAGATGTAGAACGGCAACAGCGTGAGGTTGTTGTTGGAGTACGAGGTCGCCGCGGCGATCCAGGCCGACATCGCGCCAGCCTCGGTAATCCCTTCCTCGAGGATCTGGCCCTTCTGATCCTCGCGATAGAACATGATCTGGCCCTTGTCGACCGGTTCGTATTTCTGACCTTCCGAGGTGTAGATCCCGAGCTGGCGGAACATGCCCTCCATACCGAAGGTGCGTGCCTCGTCGGGAATGATCGGCACGACTTGCGGACCGAGCTGCTTGTGCTTGACCAGGCCGTTGAGGATGCGCACGAAGGCCATGGTGGTGGACACTTCGCGACCCTTGGAGCCAGCGGTCTGGGAGGCAAAAATCTTGTCGTCGAGCGACGGAATGTCCAGCGCCTCGAAGTCGCTGCGCCGGCTCGGCACGAAGCCACCCAGACGCTCGCGCTGGAGATGCATGTACTTGAGCTCCGGGGAATCTTCCTCGGGCTTGTAGTAAGGCACTTCCTTGAGCTGCTCGTCGTTCAACGGAATGCCGAAGCGGTCGCGGAAGGTCTTGAGCGCCTCGTATTCCATGGTCTTGACCTGATGGGCCTCGTTGGCGGCCTCACCGTCGCCGCTCCCCATGCCGTAACCCTTGACGGTGTGCGCCAGGATAACAGTGGGCCGGCCGTTGGCATTGTTCACGGCCTGATGGTAGGCCGCATAGACCTTGAAGGGATCATGGCCGCCACGGTTGAGCTTCCAGATGTCCTCGTCGGACATGTCCTTGACCATCTCGGCAGTTTCCGGGTACTTGCCGAAGAAATGCTCGCGGGTATAGGCCCCGCCGTTGGCCTTGTAGTTCTGGTACTCGCCATCGACGGTCTCGTCCATGACCCGTTGCAGAACGCCCTTCTTGTCCTTCTCGAACAGCGGGTCCCAGAGACGGCCCCAGACCACCTTGAGCACATTCCAGCCGGCGCCGCGAAAAACGCCCTCGAGCTCATCCATGATGCGGCCATTGCCGCGCACCGGGCCATCCAGGCGCTGCAAATTGCAGTTGATGACGAAGATCAGGTTGTCGAGGTTCTCGCGACTGGCCAGGTGAATGGCGCCCAGCGATTCCGGCTCGTCGCATTCGCCGTCGCCCATGAAGCACCAGATCTTGCGATCGTACATCGCCTTGAGTTCACGGGCGTCCAGGTACTTCATTACGTGAGCCTGGTAGATGGCCTGAATCGGCCCGAGGCCCATGGATACCGTCGGGAACTGCCAGAAGTCCGGCATCAGCCAGGGGTGGGGATAGGATGACAGACCATCGCCATCGACCTCCTGGCGGAACTTGTCCATCTGCTCTTCAGTGAGGCGGCCAAGCAGGTAGGACCGGGCATAGACACCCGGCGCCACATGCCCCTGGATGTAGACCAGATCGCCCTCGAAGTCGCCATTGGGGGCGCGGAAGAAGTGGTTGAAACCGACATCATAGAGGGTCGCCGCCGACATGAAGCTGGCGATATGGCCGCCCAGCCCCGGGTTGGCGCGGTTGTTGCGAATCACCTGGGCGATGGCGTTGTAGCGAACCAGGGAACGGATCTTGCGTTCCATGAAGAGATCCCCTGGCAGAGGCGCCTCTCGATGTACCGGGATCGAATTGCGATGCGGCGTGTTCACCGAGAAGGGCACCTGCATGCCGTCACGACGTACGCGATCCGCCAGGCGGGTCATCAGATACCGGGCACGGTCCTCTCCCTCACGATCCAGCACCGACTCCAGGGAATCCAACCATTCCGTGGTTTCGATCGGATCGATATCTTCTCTTGATTCCTGACTCATAGACGTGTCTCCGAATAACGATGGGTGTCGGCTGCCCCATGACTTGCCAGGACGCCAGACGCTCTCTCGGGGATGAGGATTGGGGTTATCGCCGTACGTCGCTTCATGTAGTGATTTACAGGTCGTCCAGCATGGCGGCTAATAATGTTTCTGAAGATACCTCAAACCAGCGCCGCTGCCAATTCGATTGGTTTTGGAAATGTTTTCTGCAAAAGAAATATTGCACCGCAACACAAGACCTTACGTAAGCATTCACCCGACGAACCCGACCCAGCACAAAGGCTTGTGGGCCAAGCCGCGTATGCATATGCCGTGTAACCGAGGCAGGCACGAGCCGATCATCTCGCTTGATGACTTGTCTCAAGAACCCGCCTGCTCAACCGCTGGCGGAAGTAGGCCCAGTCGAAGGTCGGCCCGGGATCGATCTTGCGCAGCGGGGCGACCCGCGCATGACTGGTGATACGGCGCTCGTTGAGCGCCGGGTAGCGCGCCATCAGCCGCACGATCACCTCGGCCAGCGAGCGGTACTGTGCATCGGTGAACGGCGTGTGCTCGTCACCCTCGAGTTCGATGCCAATGGAGAAGTCGTTGAGCGCCGAGCGCGGCCAGCCGTTGTCGCACCAGCGCGAACGGCCGGCATGCCAGGCGCGAGCCTCGAAGGGCACGAATTGCACGCTTTCTCCGTCGCGTCGGATCAGCAGGTGGGCCGACACCTTGAGCTTGGCGATGGCGGCAAAATAAGGGTGGGCGTTGGGATCAAGCCTGTTGGTGAACAGCCTTTCGATTTCCTCCCCACCGAACTGTCCCGGTGGCAGGCAGATGGCGTGAAGCACCAGTAACGAGACCTCTTGATCGGGACGCGCGTCCCGATTGGGTGACGGCACGCAGCGAGCCGCTTCCCACCACCCCTGATTGATCGACATTCGAGTCCCCCCTGACGCCTCACCGCTGAGCCCCTATAATGGCTACCCCGTTGGCAATCGCCCAGCGCTTTGTCTATCTTCACCTGCACTTTAGCCATCTTCACCGGCCCTTATCCATCTTTGAGAGTGACCCACCCACCATGCATTATCAGGACGCCCTTGCCGAAGAGATCCGCGACAGCGCCGCACGGTTGTTGGCCGAGGATGTCGGCCCCGGCGACATCACCGCTCAGCTGATTGGCGCTTCCACCATGGCAACGGCTCGTGTCATCACGCGTGAAGCCGCCGTCCTTTGCGGCGTGGCCTGGGTCGACGAACTGTTCCGGCGCCTCGATACCAGCGTCAGCCTGCGTTGGCATGCCGCCGATGGCGACAAGCTCGAGGCCGGCCAGGCCTTCCTCGAACTGGAAGGTCCGGCACGCAGCCTGCTGACCGGCGAGCGGGCCGCCCTCAACCTGCTCCAGACCCTCTCCGGTACCGCGACCCGCACCCGCCATTACGTGGACCTGCTCGACGGTACCGGCGTCCGCCTGCTTGACACCCGCAAGACGCTGCCAGGGCTGCGGCTGGCCCAGAAATATGCCGTGACCTGTGGCGGGGGACACAACCACCGCATCGGCCTCTATGACGCCTTCCTGATCAAGGAAAACCATATTGCCGCCTGCGGTAGCATCGATGCTGCGGTGAAGGAAGCGCGCGATATCGCACGCGAACTCTCGGTGGAAGTGGAAGTGGAAACCTTCGACGAACTCGATCAGGCGCTGGACGCCGGGGCCGATGTCGTGATGCTGGACAATTTCAGCCTCGACGCCATGCGCGAGGCGGTGAAACGCACCGCCGGACGGGCGACGCTGGAAGCCTCAGGCAATGTCGACGACACGACGCTACGTGCCATCGCCGAGACGGGCGTCGACTGCATTTCAAGCGGCGCCCTGACCAAGGACATCAAGGCCATCGACCTTTCCATGCGCCTGATCCAATATTGAAACGATTATCCTGTGGGCGCGGCATCAGGTTTCGACAAGGCGCAGCGTCTTCTCCAGGCGCTTGCGCTTCAGGCGCTGCCCCCCGCGCTCGACCCACTCCTCGCCGAGCTCACGCCAGCCTCGACGTACCAGGCTGTCGGCCAGCACCAGGCTCGCGTTGATATGCGCTCGCGACACGCCATGCTCCCGCAGCATCCGCTCGGCATGCACCAGTAGCGTCGCGCCAATACCGCGCCTGGCGAGCGATGGCCAGACGTACAGGGTCTCGATGCCTCCGCTGTCGAGCGCCAATTCGAGAAAGCCGACACAGCGGCCGTCGCAAGACGCTACCAGGGTAGTGAAAAGTGCATGACGGGCCGACCAGGCGCACGCCTCGCGGGGCAACGCAGCGGCCCAGGCCTCGCGCTCTGCCACGCTGTAGTGGGCCATGGCGCCCTGCATGACCGCATGATGGAAGACTTCCGCCTGATCGACGGCATCACGCGCCAGGGCTAACCGGTAGACAATTCGCGGCGGCCTTGGCGCCTGGCCCGCGGCCCCCTGCTCTGAGGGATGGTGTTTCATCATTGTATGCCCTGCGATGGGGTCGGAAAGACGTGAGGGCTCTCGTGGCGCCTCTCGCTGCAGCCTACACAAGCCGGGGTGGCCGGCCAATCCCTCGCCCCTGCGTTGACGAGTCGGCATAATGCCTTCATGGACTCTACACCGCCCGCGCCTGCCACGGCTGACTTTTCGATGACGCCGATCGGCCGCATCGAAAGCGACTACCCCGACAAGTTCGGCGTCCCTCGCCAGCCAGGGCTCGCCCCGGCTGCGCGGGCCCGCCTGGTCCTGACTGCCCCCTTCGACGATCCGCTGGCGATACGTGGCCTGGACGCCTTCAGCCACCTGTGGCTAACCTTCGTCTTCCATCTCAGCCCCGACACGCGCGACCCCGAGCGCTGGTCACCCCTGGTGCGCCCGCCACGCCTCGGTGGCAACGCCAAGCTGGGCGTTTTCGCCACCCGCAGTACCCATCGCCCCAACCGCCTGGGTCTGTCGCTCGTCGAGCTGACCGGGATCGACACCGACGGCGGTGTCACGCTTCATCTCGCGGGCTGCGACCTGGTCAGCGGCACCCCGGTGCTCGACATCAAGCCCTACCTGCCCTGGGCGGAATCCCGCCCCGAGGCCCGCGCCGGCTTCGCACCCGAGGCCCCGCCGATCCTGCCGGTGAGCTTCTCACCCGAAGCCGACACCCTGCTGGCCAGCCGCGCCGATGGCGACGCCCTGCGCGAGCTGATTCGCCAGGTGCTGGCCCAGGACCCTCGCCCGGGTTACCACAAGCACACCCGCCACAGCGCCGAGGACAGGCGCTACGGGGTAAGGCTTCGCGACCTTGACGTGCACTTTCGTGCCGAGCAAGCCTCGGGTGAGCCCTTGACCTTGAGAGTGGTCGGGATCGTGCCCACCTGACGCCTTTCGCACCCGCTCGCCTCCACGACGACTCCTCGCTTCCACGACGGCCACTCGCCTCCACAACCAACAGGGGCCCCGCAGGGCCCCTTTTAATCGTCTATTGTCAGTCGCTTATTAATAGTCGTTCATTGGCGCTTGCCGCTCAATCGAATCGCACCCCGATTCGCCGCCCCACTTCCTCGTAGGCCTCGATCACGCCGCCAAGGCCCTGGCGAAAACGGTCCTTGTCGAGCTTCTCGCGGGTCTTGGCGTCCCAGAGACGGCAGCCATCCGGGGAGAACTCGTCGCCAAGGACGATCTTGCCCTTGAACAGGCCGAATTCCAGCTTGTAGTCGACCAGCAGCAGGCCGCCTTCCTCGAACAACGCCTTGAGCACCTCGTTGACCTGGAAGGTGAGCGCCTTCATCTCGGCCAGCTGCTCGGGCGTCGCCCAACCGAAGGTCTCGGCCAGCGATTCGTTGATCATGGGGTCGTGCTTGGCATCATCCTTGAGGAACAGCTCGAAGGTCGGCGGCGAGAGCGACCTTCCCTCCTCGACCCCCAGGCGCTTGACCAGGCCACCGGCGGCGATGTTGCGCACCACGCATTCCACCGGGATCATCTCGAGCTTCTTGACCAGGCTCTCGGTGCCGGAGAGTCGCTTCTCGAAATGGGTCGGAATGCCTGCCGCCTGCAGCTTCTCCATGATGAAGGCATTGAAGGTGTTGTTGACCATGCCCTTGCGGGCCAGCGACTCCATGCGCTCGCCGTCGAAGGCACTGGTGTCGTCGCGAAACGTCAGGACCAGCAGGTCGGGATCGTCCGTAGCATGGACCGACTTGGCCTTGCCGGCATAGAGTTCTTGGCGTTTTTCCATGGCAGCCTCCACAGGCGCAGATGAGGGAAAGCGGACAGACATCAGGCAATGGCCTGCCACGCCAGGCTGTTGTCCTGGGCGGCCACCATCAACCGGGACTCGTCGCCATCGAGCAGCGGGCTCAGGGTTTCCATCACCAGCTCGGGACGATTGTTGTGTTCGGAAAGGTGCGAGCAGACGATGCGCTGCAGGCCGTCCAGCCCTAGGCGGCGCAGCAGCGTGCCTGCCTGACTATTGGCCAGGTGCCCCCAGTTGCCACCGACACGACGCTTGAGCCGCGGCGGATAGGGACCTTCGGCGAGCATGCGGATATCGTGATTGCACTCCAGCACCAGGGCGTCACAGCCGGCAAAGGCCTGCGCCACGTGATCGCTGGGGTAGCCCAGGTCGGTCAGCACGCCCAGGCTCCTGCCGCGGGCGTGGATGCGAAACTGAACCGGCTCACGGGCATCATGGGGTACCGTGACCGGATCGATCACCAGCCCCTTGATGGCAAAACGCGCCTGGGGCGTGATCCAGTGCCGGACCGGCAGGTCATTGAGCCGGCCGGAACGCCAGGTACCGGGCGTCAGATAGACCGGCAGATCGTAACGACGGGCCAGCGAGCCGACACCGCGGATATGATCGCCGTGCTCATGGCTGACCAGCAGCGCATCGAGCTGGCGCGGGTGCAGGCCGAAATCGGCGAGCCGGCGCTCCGTCTGGCGCAGGCCGAAACCACAATCGACCAGCACATGGGTGTCGCCATCGCTGACCAGGGTGGCGTTGCCCTTGCTGCCGCTGCCGAGCGAGCCAAAACGCAGCCGGGCGTTGTCCCCCACCCGACTCCGCATCAGCGCAGCAGACCCGCCACCCGCTCCAGCAACTCGCGCTGGTCGCCGGGGCTGAAGGCCCGCTCGCTGGCGTTCACGGCCCGCAGGACGGTCTGGTCCGGACCGGTCGATTCCAGCACCAGGCGAATCTGCTGGGACATCTGGCGCACATCGGCGCTGAACACGATCTGTAGCGGGTTGCGGTTACGCTCGGTAAGCGTCATGTAGCTGAGCAAGAAGTCATGTGCCTGGGGGTCGCTTTCGAGCAACTCACGGCGCTCCTCGACGGTGAACTCCCGCTCGAGCTGGTAGCTGAGTTCGGCCCAGGTGCGGTCGATATCCAGGGGAATCTCCACTAGCCATTCGTCGCCCTGCTGTTCGATGCTCAGGCGCTCTTCTCCGTCCAGGCGCTGCGCGGCCAGTGATGAGGCGCTGGCGGTCGCACTGCGCGCGCTGAAGTATTCCTCCAGGGCGTCGAGACACTCGACCACCGACGCTCCACCCTGGTCGCAACGTATCTCGCTGTCGCCCGCGCGCAGACCCTGACGCAGGCTGAGACGCGCCTGACGCGTCTCGATCACGCCATTGGCGGAGTCGGTCGACGTCACGCCGAGGCCGCGCGTGTTGGCGAAACTTTCGAGCTGCGGCCAGACGGTGCCGGGGTCGGCGGCAACGATCAGCCAGCTGTCGCGTCCCACGCTCCGCCGCTCGACGAATTCGCGCTCGACCGACCGCCCGCCACCCAGTGCCTGAGGGCTAGGTGCCTCGAAGCCCTCCTCGCCGGCACGAAACTCGCGATTCGCTTCGGGCACCGGCATGGCGTCACGGTAACGGTCGGGATTGCGGGTCTCGGGAAGCGTCAGGGGCGTGCCTTCGCTAGCCTCGGCGTAGTCGATGTTGCGATCGTGGTAATAGCCATCGCGGGCACAGCCAGCCGTGACCAGGGCGATGGCCGCCACCAGCGGCATCCATTTCAGCGCAGAGTTCATGCGTCCACCTTGCATCTTGTTGAGGATCCGGCGCCAAGCGCCGGTCAGTCGTCGATCACGCCGGCCAGTTGCAGGGCTTCATTGATGGTGGAGTGATACTTCTCGGAGAGCCATGTCATCGGCAGGCGGATGCCCGGCTCGATCAGGCCCATACGGTGCAGCGACCATTTCACAGGAATCGGGTTGGCTTCGATCCCGAGATTGGTATGCAGCGGCATCAAGCGGGTGTTGAGCTGATGGGCACGGTCGCTGTCGCCGGCCACGGCGGCGGCACAGAGCTCGTGCATCGCCTGCGGGGCAACGTTGGCGGTGACCGAGATGTCCCCGTGGCCCCCCATCAGCATGAAATCGCAGGCGGTGCCGTCGTCGCCGGAATAGAGCATGAAGCCGCTGCCCTCGAGGCGTGCGATCAGATCCTCGGCGCGCTCGAGGTTGCCGGTGGCATCCTTGAGGCCAATGATGTTGTCGACCTCGGCGAGGCGCAGCACCGTCTCGTTATAGAGATCGGAGCAGGTCCGGCCCGGTACGTTGTAGAGAATGATGGGCAGCTTGCTGCCTTCGGCCACGGCCTTGAAGTGCAGATAGAGACCGTCCTGGGTGGGCTTGTTGTAGTAGGGGCAAACCGACAGGCAATAATCGGCCCCCACTTCGCCGGCATAACGGGCCAGCTCGACCGCCTCGGAAGTGGCGTTGGCGCCGGTGCCGGCAATGACTGGGATACGGCCACCGACCTCCTCCACCACCGCCCGAATCACGTCGAAGTGCTCGGCGAATGACATGGTGGTGGGCTCGCCGGTGGTGCCGGCGGCGACGATGGCGTCGGTGCCATTTTCGAGATGAAAGTTCACCAGGCGGCGCAGCGCCTCCCAATCGATGTCGCCATTGACCTTCATCGGCGTCGCCAGGGCGACAATGCTGCCAGTGATCATCCTCTCATTCCTCTCGATACGACGGCTGCTCGCTGCCTCGGCGATATCTGCCGATACATCGCTCGTCGGGAGACATCGCAAGCGATGGCATAAATAATCAGGAGGTAGATGGTACTCAGCCGATCAGAGCCTGTACAGCGCGGGCGGGCGCGACTTTGACAGCGGCCGCCTGCTTGCGTGTAATCGGAGCTCATTTTCGCGACCAGAAGGAGGCCTTCCCATGACTCTCGGCATCGGCCAGCCCGTCCCCGACTTCACCGCCAGCGCTACTGGCGATACTACCTTCACCCTCTCCGAGCAGAAGGGGCGGCAGGTGGTCGTCTACTTCTATCCCAGGGCCAACACCCCCGGCTGCACCAGCGAGAGCGGCGACTTCCGGGATCGCCAGGAGGCCTTCACGGCCGCCAACACCATGATCGTCGGCGTCTCACGCGACGGCCTGCGCGCCCAGCAGAACTTCAAGACCAAGCACGGGTTCACCTTCGACCTGATTGCCGACAAGGACGAAAGCATCTGCCAGTTGTTCGAGGTCATCAAGCTCAAGAAGCTCTACGGCAAGGAGTCTCTAGGCATCGAGCGCAGCACCTTTCTCATCGATGTCCATGGACGTCTGGCCCGGGAATGGCGCGGCGTCAAGGTGCCGGGGCATGCTCAGGAGGTACAGGAGGCGGCCCAGGCCCTCCACGCCGAACGCTGAGGGGTCATTCATTGACCAACCCCGCCGCGGCCATCCCGTCTTTCCGGCGGCGCTGGATACCCCGTGGCCAGGCATAGACCAGTGCCTTGAGCAGGGTGGCCAGGGGAATGGCGAAGAAGACCCCCCAGAAGCCCCATATGCCGCCGAAGAACAGCACCGCCAGGATGATCGACACCGGATGGATGTTGTTGGTCTCGGAGAAGAGGATCGGCGCCAGGACATTGCCGTCCAGCGCCTGCAGCACCCCGTAGGCCACCAGCACATAGACGAACTGGTCGGTCATGCCGAAGTGGAAGCCGGCCACCGCCGCTACCGGCAGGGTGGCCACCGTGGCGCCGATGTAGGGCACCAGCACCGAGAAGCCCACCACCGCCGAAAGCAGCGCCAGATACGGCAAGCCGAAGAAGGCGAAGGTGAAGAAGGCGGCGGCGCCGACGATGATGATCTCGATGAACTTGCCGCGCACGTAGTTGGCGATCTGGTCGTCCATCTCCTGCCAGATGCGGGTCATCAGGCCGCGATTCTGGGGCAGCAGCGACAGGGTGAACCCCACCAGCTTTTCGCGATCCTTGAGCATGAAGAACACCAGGATCGGTACCAGGATCAGGTAGACGATCAAGGTCAGCACGTTGCCCAGCGAGGCTAGCGAGAGGGTCAGGGCACGCTGGCCCATCTGGGTCATCTCGCGGCCGGCCACATCGATCCAGTTCTGAATCTGGTCCGGGGTGACCAGGTTCGGATAGCGACCCTGCAGCTCGTCGAGCAACTGCTGCCCGCTGGCGAACATGCGCGGCGCCTCCTGCACCAGGCCCACCAGCTGGTTCCAGATCATCGGCATCAGGATGAAGGCCAGCGCCATGAGGATGCCGACGAAGCCCAGGGTGACCAGAATCACCGCCAGCAGGTGGGGCACGCGTCGTCGCTCCAGCCAGCTCACCACACCCTGCAACAGGAAGGCGATCACCAGAGCGGTGAGGAAGGGGGCGAGCATGCTGCCGAGCCAGATCACCGCGGCGAAGCCGAGAATCAGCACCACCAGCAGTATGACCGCCTCTTCATCCGAGAAGTAATGGTTTATCCAGCCCCGGAAAACCGATCGCAGGCTCATGGCGACGACTCCACGGCCTTGCGGATCCAGTAATGGTAAACATCGCCGCGCGCTTCCCGCGCCGGCATCTGGTGGTCGCTCTGTTCGATGAAGGTTTCAAGGTCACGCCAGGAGCCGGCATCGGTCGCCATGACCTCCAGCACCTGGCCGGGCGCCAGTCGAGATAGCGCTTGCTTGGCCTTGAGAAGCGGCAACGGACAGGGAAGGCCTCGGGCATCGAGCACATCATCGGGTTGCAGCGCCATGTTGTCTCCCATGAGAATACGGTGAAGGGCCTGACGAATGGCCGACTTGGTGTCGGTTGGCATGAAACCCATTGAGATTTAAAGGCACTTTGCGGGCCGAATCAATGTCGGAAGAGAACCCTGTCGCCTCCCCCCGACAACCGAGGATGAATATGCCGCGCCGAATCACCCGCTGCCTCATTGCCGGCTCGCTGACCCTGGCGCTCGCCTCACCCGCCATTGGCCAGCCCCAGTGGCACGCCCCGCCGCTCGACTTCAGTATGCAGGAGTCGGGCGGCCGCGATTTCAACGTCGAAGACCGCAGTGGGCCGGGATTGCCAAGCCTTGCCAGCGGCGTCGGTCAGGCGGCAAGCCACGAGGAAGTCAAGCTGGGACGCGCCTGGCTGCGTCAGTTCCGTGCCCACGCGCCGCTATGGGATGACCCCGTCTCTCAGCACTACCTGGAATCGTTGATCGCCAGGCTATTGCCCCATAGCGGCCTTGGAAACGCCAACATCCTCGTCACCCTGGTCGAGAGCCCCACGCTCAATGCCTTCGCCGTCCCCGGCGGCGTGGTCGGGGTCAACGCCGGCCTCTTTGCCTTCGCCGAAAGCGAAGCGGCGCTGGCCTCCGTGCTCGCCCACGAGCTTGGCCATCTTTCTCAGCGACACTATGCCCGTGGCCAGGCACGCGCCGAACAGACTCAGATTCCTGCCATGGCGGCCATGCTTGCCGGCATGCTGATCGCCGCGGGCGGCGGAGGTGACGCCGGCATCGGCGTCGCCATGGGGTCCCAGGCCGCCCTGCTGCAGGACCAGCTCGCCTACTCGCGGCGCTTCGAGCAGGAAGCCGACCGCATCGGTCTACAAGCCATGACCGAGGCCGGCTTCGACCCCATGGCCATGGTCGAGATGTTTCGCGCCATGCAGCGCATGGTCAGCCTGCAGGGTGGCAACCCGCCGGAGTTTCTGCTCACCCACCCGATCACCGAATCGCGTCTCAGCGACACTCTGGATCGCGCCAGGGAACTGAGCGTCGAGGCAAGCCCCAGGGATGCCCTGACGTATCATTTGATTCGCGCCCGGGCATTATTGACGATCCACGACCGAGAGCCCGGGCAGGCCGCCACGCGCCTCGCTCAGGATGACGCGCCGCCAGAGGCACGCCGCTACCTGGCCGCGCTGATCGACGCCGAGGCTGGCAGGACCGACACCGCCCTGCGCGAGCTCGACGCCCTCGCCCGCGAACTGCCCGACCTGTCACTACTGCCCGCCTCCGCCACCTATGTGGCGTTCGACGCCGGTCGCGTCGACGAGGCCATCGAGCGCAGCCGAGGCCAGTTGCGGTTGATGCCGGGCCATGTTCCCGTCACGCGCCTGTTGGGGGAAGCCCTGCTGCAGCGCGACCCTGACGAGGCCTGGCGGGTTCTCGACGCGCTGGCCGACCGGCGCCCGGAAGACCCCCAGGTGTTCACCCTGCTGGCGGAAGCCGCCGGCCGCAGCGGTCGCGAAGCGCTGGGACATCTGGCGAAAGCCGAACAGCTCCAGCTCACCGGGCATATCGACGATGCCATCCGTCAGTTGGGCGTGGCCAGGCGAGTCGCCGAGGGCGAAGGCGACTCGCGCGCGACCAGCCGCATCGCCCAGCGCCGTGAGGCATTCCTGGGTTACCGGGAAACCCTGGAGACGTTCTAGGCCGAAAAAGCTTTCAGCGCTGGATAAAGCTTTCAGTGCTGGAAGTTGAGCATCCGCTCCAGCGGCTTGAGCGCCTTGAGACGCAGCGCGTCGTCGACAAAGATTTCGCCGCTGCCGTCGCGCAGCGCGCTGGCCAGGTTGTCCAGCGCGTTCATCGCCATCCACGGACAGTGCGCGCAGCTCTTGCAGGTCGCGCCGGTGCCGGCGGTAGGGGCCTCGAACAGCGTCTTCTCCGGTACCGCCTGCTGCATCTTGAAGAAGATCCCGCGGTCGGTGGCCACGATCAGCTTGTTGTTCGCCAGTTCCTTGGCCGACTTGATCAACTGCGAAGTGGAACCCACCACATCGGCGAGTGCCACCACGGATGCCGGCGACTCGGGGTGCACCAGCACCGCCGCTTCCGGGTACAGCGCCTTGAGGTCCTCGAGGCCCTTGGCCTTGAACTCCTCGTGAACGATGCACGCGCCGTCCCACAGCACCATGTCGGCACCGGTCTTTTGCTGGATATAACCCCCCAGGTGCTTGTCGGGGGCCCAGAGGATCTTCTCGCCGCGCGCCTGCAAATGCTCGATGACCTCCACCGCGATCGACGAGGTCACGACCCAGTCGGCGCGCGCCTTGACGGCGGCGGACGTGTTGGCATAGACCACCACGGTGCGGTCGGGATGGGCATCGCAGAAGGCCGAGAACTCGTCGGCCGGACAGCCGATATCCAGCGAGCAGGTCGCCTCGAGGGTGGGCATGAGCACGCGCTTTTCCGGGGAGAGTATCTTGGCGGTCTCGCCCATGAAGCGAACGCCCGCCACGACCAGGGTATCGGCATCGTGGCGGGCGCCGAAGCGTGCCATTTCGAGGGAATCGGCAACACAACCGCCGGTTTCCTCAGCCAGTTGTTGGATGGCGTCGTCGGTATAGTAATGGGCTACCAGTGCCGCATTGTGCACTTTCAGCAGGCGCTTGATGTCATCGATACGCGCCTCATCCTCAGCGGGAATACGGGTCGGGCAGTAGGCGCGTGCCAAGTGCTCGCGCACCTCGAGGCGGGAAGTCATGATTGTCATGTGTCTATCACCGTGACTGGCAGGGGCTCCCCCTGCGTTTCGCCAGGTATCGCGCTTGCACGCTCCGTGCGAGGCGATACGCCAGAGGGCCGGCCTTTGCGTCTCTCGCCTCGGCCAACCCCTCACCCATTCTAGACCACAATCGATGGCAATAGATCCCTCAAGACGGCGCCAGCATCTTGGCATATAGCGCACGATCGGCGGTATAGCACCCACAGGACGCCTCGATCAGGCCCGCCCGGTCAAGCACCGTAATCTCCCCTCGCTGATAGCGGATCAGCCCACGCGTCTGCAAGGCGATCGCCGCCAGGGTCACGCCCGCACGCCTGACTCCCAGCATGATGGCAAGAAATTCGTGGGTCAGTTGCAACCGATCCGTACCGGCGCGATCCTGGGTCATCAACAGCCAGCGCGCCAGGCGTGCCTCGACCTGATGGAAGTGGTTACAGGCTGCCGACCGCGCGAATTGGTTCATCACCACATAGAGATAATGCTTCAGCCGCTGATGTAATACAGGACTGTTTTGCAGCAGCTGTTGGAAGCGGGCAGCCTCCATGCGCAGCGCCGATCCCGCACCTTGCACCAACGCGCGCAGGGGAGATTCATCGATGCCGAGCACCAGGGAGATGCCCATCATGCCCTCACGCCCCGCCATCGCCACTTCCAGCCGATTCTCATCATCGAGAATCGCGATCAATGAAATGAAACCGTCGAGGGGGAAATAGACATGGGTAACCCGTTCGGCGGGCTCGACCAACACCTCGCCGAAGGCTAGCTCCACGGTCTCGCAGGCGGCCATGAAGGCGTCCCGCTCATCGGCCGGTAGCTGTCCAAGAAGTTGGTTGGTAAGGGGGATCTGAGCAAGTGACGTCATGTTCCGCTCCGGTTGAAAGAACCTGACAAACGGCACAATGAAGGTCAATCTCATTTTGATGTCGGCTGCAGATCGAGACCCATCATCAACATCACGATGGCATATCAATAGAGTACCCGTAGGCATATCTCCCGTCGGCGCGATAGCGTACATAACTCAGGTATGTCACTGCCTCCGCTCGGTTCGCTCACATGACGGCTTCATGCTCCAGCAGGCGGTCGTATTCACGCTTGACCACCTCGTAACACTCACAGACACGCTCTTCCAGGCCTTGTCTGTCTGTCACGGTGATACGACCGCGTCGATAATCGATCAACCCCGATTTCTGAAGCTTACCCGCCGATTCGGTCACGCCCTCGCGACGCACGCCCAGCATGTTGGCGATCAACTCCTGCGTCATTTTCAGCTGGTTGCCCGGTATGCGGTCGAGGCTAAGCAACAGCCAGCGGCATAGCTGCTGATCGACACTGTGATGGCGATTGCAGACCGCCGTCTGCGCCATCTGCGTCAACAAGGCTTGGGTATAGCGCAGCAGCATGCGTTGCATCGCACCGGCACGATAGAATTCGTTCTTCATCAGCCGACCCTTGAGACGGTAGGCCTCACCGGCGCTCTGCACGATCGCTCGACTAGGCGTGGTCTCCCCGCCCATGAACAGCGAGACGCCGACGACGCCTTCATAGCCCACCACAGCGATTTCCGTCGACGCCCCATTCTCCATCACGCAAAGCAGTGAGACGATGCTATCAAGCGGAAAATAGACGTGACTCATCACCTTTCCCGATTCGCTAAGCGATTCACCCAGCGTCAAGGTCACTTTTTCCAGATCAGGCAATAGCCTCGATAGCTCGTCTTCCTCTAGCGAACCAAGCAAGCTATTTTTCTGGAAATCATGCGGTGCCAGCATTGTACCTTTCCTCTATCACTTGCTATTGCGCTATCTCTGACTTAGCGCCAGTGTTCGATCCCCAATGGAGCCCTTGTTGCTTGAAGCCAGGTTCCACCGCTCTTGCCTAGCGTCTTCTTGTATGTCAAGTGCACTTTTTCTTAGTATAAAGTGCCTGATGGAAACATCTGTACGCTACCGCACAGATATACACAAGGTTGGGCAACGCGCGTACCGTGGACGTGGTCAGTCGCGAGCGTGAGGGCAAAACCTTCACGCACCGTGATGTGCAACACTCCGGATCCAGCGAACCAAGGCTGACGTTAATGGCATCGTGTGATGAACATCAGATTGTTTAACCTTTCCAGATGAAAACCCTAATTATTCCTGCAGATACCTCAAAACCAATCATGACAAATAAAGGCGACATCCTAATACTCAGCTCTTGGCACAACACCGTAAAAAAGTGCTAATTTTACTGCCCAGGAATGCCTATGAAGAATTACCGCATCCTAACTTGACAACCCGATAGCATTCGCACGCCCGCGCCTCCAAGCCCTTCTTGTCAAGAATGGCGATGCGCCCACGATGATAGGAAATCAGCCCTGCCTTCTGGAGTTTACCGGCAGATTCCGTGACGCCTTCACGACGCACACCGAGCATGTTGCCCATGAATTCCTGCGTCAACACCAACTCATGG
>DATISN010000117.1:0-5398 GCA_035581765.1 Halomonas sp. | reverse complement strand
AAGCGCCCCGGCAGATGCAGCATGTGATCGAAGACATTGCAGCGCAGCGCGTGGACAACATTGCGCGCCACGTCGCTCATGAAATAGGTACCAAGGAAGGTACCCAGGCCGCGAGCCGCGAACATGCCCACCACGAACATCGGCAAGAAGAGACGAAAACTGGCATCGGGATTCTGGATGCCATCGATCAGCCGCTTCATCATTTCCGCCAGAGCCGTACTCGACGCGGCGTAAATCACGTAGCCGACGACCGCCAGGGCAAAGGAGCGCCAATGCGGGCGGACATAAGTCAGCAGTCGCTTGTAAAGATGCCAGCCGGAGTCTTCAGTCACGGTATCTCCGCTCGGGTGGATGTCGCTTCGGTGGTAGCGATGCGAACCTGACGGATGCCGAGGGTACCGGCAAGGTCTAGAGCACGCACTACCGCGGAATGACGGGCCTGGCCATCCGCCTCAAGGACCAAGCCATGTTCGCGAGCCTGATCGGCCTGGTCGGACAGGGCCTCACTCAACTCATCCTCCGTGATGGTACGCTCGCTCAATCGGTACTCACCGGCCCCGGTGATCACCAGTGTGACCGGTGTTGCTTCGGTCGCCACGCCGCTGACGCTTTCCGGCAATTCCAGTTCAAGCGCCTGGCGGGTCTCGAAGGTTGTCGAGACCATGAAGAAAATCAGCAGCAGGAAGACCACGTCGATCAACGGCGTGAGATTCACCTCGACCGGATCGCGATGCGTACGCGGGAACCTCAAGAGGGCTTCACCTTGGGCGCAATGCGACCATCGGCCTCGAGTCGCTCGCCATCCCGGCCGGTGTCGGTGGGTTCGGCCAGGGTCAGCTCACCGGGATAGTGGGCGAGAAACTCCACCAGCTGGCTGGCCTGCTCCTCCATGCGCACCGTGATGTCTTCCACCCGGCGCTGGAAATAGCGGTGAAACATCAGCGCCGGAATCGCCACGGTCAGCCCCGCCGCCGTGGTCACGAGCGCTTGCGAGATACCCCCGGCCAGATCCGCCGTGCGGCTGGCCCCCTCGCCCGAGACGATCACCGAGAACACATCGATCATGCCGACGACCGTTCCCAGCAGACCGATCAACGGCGTGATGGCAGCGATGGTGCCCAAGGGACTGAGAAAACGCTCCATGTCGTGGATCACCGCCGTCCCCGTCTCCTGAAGGCGCGCCCGGACCTGCTCATGCCCCAGGCGCGCATTGCGCAATCCGGCGGCAAGGACCCCGCCCAGCGGCGAGTGGGCTTCCAACCAGAAGAGGTTGACCTGCCCCCGAGCGACCAGCGAGCAGACTTCCTGGGCCAGCCCCAGCGGCGCGATGCGCCCGGCCCTCAGGGTCCAGAGACGCTCGATGATGATGATCATCGCCAGCAAGGAGCAGCCGAGCAACGGCAGCATCAACCAGCCCCCGGCGATCAGGGCTTCCATCATGTCCATACCGTCTCCCTCAGATACCCGATACCCGATGCCTCAACCCGGTGATTCTACCGCAAGGCAGTCCCCTTCGACACCGGCGTCCCGCCACGCGGCAGGACGACGCTCGGTGTGTATCTCGCCAGAGGCGCCCTTTCCCAACCACAGCGTCAGGGCGCCGTCCTGGGCCGTGTTCCACAGGCAACTGTCGGCCCGCCGGAAGCGTCGCACCACCTCGCCGGCGGGATGCCCGAAGGGGTTGTCGCGTCCCGCGCTAAAGACGGCATGACGGGGCGCCAGCGTCTGGACGAGCTGAGGGCCAGAACTTGAAGGGCTGCCATGGTGGCCGGCGACCAGGACCGTGACCGGCGTCCGGGTTTCCAACAGCAGGGAGCGCTCCACCTCGCCACTGACATCACCGGTAATCAACAGGCGATGCGTCCCGGCGCTGACCTCCAGAACGCAGGAGCGATCGTTGCTGGACAGTTCAAGGTGATTGGCAGGCGGCCAGAGGATACGGAACGCCACGCCGTCCCGCTGCCACGCATCGCCGGCTCGACAGGGAAGCGAGGATGTCCCGATCGTTTCGGCGACGGGCGACCGGAAGCGTTCCACACGGTGGCTCTCGACGAGACTCGCAACGCCACCGGCATGATCAAGATCATCGTGGCTGACGATGACCTCGTCGAAGTGCTGCCCAGGCGTCCACAAGGCCTCCAGGGGCGCGAACCCCGAAGAGAAACGTGGCCCGGTATCGACAAGCGCGCGATAGCCGGCCGTGCGCAGCTCGATGAGCTGGCCCTGGCCCACGTCGTGAATCCTGACCCGCAATTGCCCCGGCTCGATGGCATTCGGCACCACGGTGAGCGGCAGCAAAGGCAGCAACACGCTCCCCGCCAGACGCAACCGCTGCCCCACCCCCGGCAGCGCCCAGAGCAGCGATATGCCGGCCAATGCCAGGGCCAGCGGCATCACCTGCGACGGCTCGGGTAACCAGAGCGGCAGCCACGCCACCGTCTGCTCAAGCCCCCAGGCCAGCGCCTCGGTCAGCCAGGCGAAGAGCCACCAGCATGCATCGGCCATTGGGGGCACCCAAGCGAAGAGCCAGCCCAGCAGGCCAAGCGGTACCATCACGCTGCTCACCAGCGGAACGGCCATCAGGTTGACCAGGGGCGCGGCCGGCGCCAGTCGCTCGAATGCCAGCAATACTGCCGCTGCCATCATGGGGGCCAGCATCACCTGGGTTCGCAGCAGCGCCCATAACCAACCCGACACCCCCTGCGGCTTGGCTCGCCCCTGCCAGATCAGGATCAGCAGCGCCACGGCACCGAACGACAGCCATAACCCCGGCCGCCAGACCGACAGCGGGTCGATCAGCAATACCAGCGCCAAGGCCAGCCACCAGGCCTGCCATGGCGCAGGGGAGTGGCGTCCACTCGCCGCCCACAATCCCACCAGCGTCATCACCAGGGCTCGCAGGGCCGGCGGTTCGAGACCCGCCAGCCAGGCATAGCCCAGCGCCGAGGCACCGGCGAACCACCAGGGCCAGACGGCCAGGCGCCAACGGCCGGGAGTAACCAGCCGCGCGGCGGCGCGGGCCATCACCAGCGCGAAGGTCGCCATCAACCCCACATGCAGGCCGGAAATCACCATCAGGTGCGTGGTGCCGCTGGCATTGAGAAGATCCCAGTCCTCCTGAACCAGCCGCTCGCTGGCACCCAATGTCAGCGCCGCCAGCCAGCGGGCGCTACGCGGGCTCAGCGCCTGGGCATCGAGATGGGCGAGCGCTGCCTGGCGCAGCGAGACACCCGCCGGCGCGAGTCGCTGAGGCGCCGGCTCACGGCGCACATAGCCGGTCGCCTGAATGCCCTCCCGCCATAGCCAGGCCCGGTAATCGAAGGCATGGGGATTGGCGAAACCCGAAGGAGGCCGCAAGCGCGCGGTGAAGGCCCAGCGATCGCCACGCTCAATCGGCGGTGCGTCATAGGCGGAAAGCCGCACCCGACGCAGCCCCTCGCAGGACGGTCGGATATCGGTCAAGGGTTCACAGGCCTCGACCGCCAGCGTCAGTCGCGTCAGTGGGGCCTGGTCCCGGGAGACCGACAGCACCTGTCCCTGAAGGGTCAGTTCCTCACCGCTCAGTCCATCCGCCAGGTCCGCGCCCTTGCCCAGCAACAAGCTAATAGCCACGCCGCCCACCACGAAAACGGCGGTTGCGAATACCAGGCGCCTGGCGGCCAAGGCCATCAGCAAGACGACGGCCAGGCCCTCCAGTAGCCCCGGAGGGGCGAGATGTCCGAGCCACGCTCCCGCCAAGGCGGCAATCGCCAGCGGAATGGCCAGTCCGAGTCGCATCCATCGGCTCCTGAACGCTTGTTATCACCTCCAGACTTCGCGATAGCGCCATGGCGAGTCAATGGGCTTGTATGGATAATAGCTGGGGTCCGCAGCTGCGAGCCCATCGACATGCCGCGCCGATTCCTGCAGCGCTATATTCCCCATCCGGAGACGCTAAGGCGCCAACGCTCCTTGCGCCTGGTCAGCGGTTTGATTGCCGACCCGTCGCTCTGGATGCTGTCACGGCGCAGCGTAGCCAATGCCTTTTCGGTGGGGCTGTTCAGTGCAATGCTGCCGATGCCCTTCCAGATGGCCGTCGCCGCCTTCGGTGCCTGGCTGATACGCGGCAATCTGCCCTTGTCCGTGGGCCTGGTGTGGATCACCAACCCATTGACCATGCCGCTGATCTTTTATGGCAATTACCGGCTGGGCGCCTGGCTGATGGACGCCAACGTGCGCGAGGCCCCGAGCCAGCTATCCACCCGCTGGATCGCCGACAGGTTGGTCGACATCCTGCCCGCGCTGATGGTGGGCTCCCTCGTGTCGGCCGTTGGGTTGGCGCTGCTCGGCAACGTGATGATCCGCCTGATCTGGCGCTGGCAGGTATCGCGAAGCTGGAAACGACGGGCACGACGGCGTCGACGCCATCACCTAAAGGACCGCTGAAGTCCGGCTCCCTGGCCAACACATCCAACCGCTCGCCTGAGTTACTCAGGCAATCGACGCAGGTTCAGTCGGCGGCCGGCTGCTGCGTCAAACGACCGCCCTCCAGCCTGAGCACCCGATCCTGATGCGCCGCGACCGTCGGGTCATGGGTGACGACGACAAAGGCACAGGCGCTGGTGCGCGCCAGTTCATCCATCAGGCGCATCATGTTGGAGGCCGTGGTCTGGTCGAGGTTACCCGTGGGTTCGTCCATCAGTACCAGGCTCGGGTCCGTGACCAGCGCCCTGGCAATGGCCACGCGCTGACGCTCCCCCCCGGACAGCTCACCGGGCTTGTGATCGGCACGTGGTTCCATGCCCACCCGCGCCAATAGCTTCAGCGCGATGGCTTCGGCCTGCTTCTTGCGAAGCCCTCGCACGATCAGCGGCAGCGCCGCGTTCTCCAGCGCCGTGAACTCGGCCAGCAAATGGTGGAATTGATACACAAACCCGATACGCCGATTACGAAAGCGTCCCAGCGCGGTATCGCCAAGATCCAGCAGCGATTCGCCGGCGATCCGCACCTCGCCCCGGCTGGGTCGGTCGAGCCCACCCAGCAGGTTGAGCAGCGTCGTCTTGCCGGACCCGGAGCTTCCGACGATGGCGACCCGCTCGCCGGCATGGACGCGCAGTTCGAGGCCGTCGAGCACGGTGACGTCCTGCGGCCCCTCGTGGTAGACGCGGGTCAGGTCGACACATTCCAGCATCGGCGGGGCATCGGCAGGCATCGGCGTCTCCTGATTCATGGCCAGATTCGAGCTCGGCTTACTCATAGCGCAACACCTCGGCGGGCTGGACCTTGGCGGCGCGCCAGGCAGGATAAAGGGTCGACAGGAACGTCAGGCCCAGGGCGGCGGCCACGATGTCGCGCACGTCGGTCCAGTTCAGCCGCGAAGGCAGGTCGCTGATGAAGTAGACCCCGGCATCGAGGAACT
>DATISN010000116.1:0-5649 GCA_035581765.1 Halomonas sp. | reverse complement strand
CGGGACGCGTGCCGTGCCGGGGCCGGTGGTACTGGCCGATGGCCAGGCCCTGGGCAACGCCATGCTGCGTCAGCTGTTCATCGGCCAATGCCTGATCCTGGCGCTGCACCTGGCGTGGATGCCGCTCTGGTTGATCGCGCTTGCCGCGGCCGTGGCGGGCTATCGTTACCTGCAGTTGCGCGGTCGCCTGCCGCGGGCGGGTATCGTCCTGCGCCTGACGGCGGTGGCCGGGCTGCTGGCGGCATTGTGGCTGGAGTACGGCACCCTGTATGGCATGCAGGGGCTGATCGGGCTGTTGATCGGGGTCTACCTGCTCAAGCTGCTCGAGACGCATGACCGTCGCGATGCCCGGGTGGTGGTGCTGATCGGCATGGTCGCGACCACTTCGGCGTTTCTGCACGACCAGGGCATACCCATGGCGGTGGGCGCCTTGCTGGTGCTGGGCTGGCAGGTGCAATCGCTGGTCCGGCTGGCCGGGGCGGGCAGCGCGTCCCTTGCGTGGCGCGAGACGGCCTGGCTGCTGGGGCTCTCGGCGCCGCTGATGGTGGTGCTGTTCGTCAGCGTCCCGAGGCTCGGGCCGTTGTGGGCGATGCCACAACTGGAGCGTGCCTCCACCGGGCTGACCGACGAGATCTCGCCGGGCGACATCGCCGAGCTCTCGCGCAGCGACGCCCGAGCCTTCCGCGCGCGCTTCACGGGGCGCGAACCCGCGGTCACGGAGCGCTACTGGCGGGTCTATACGCTATCGCACTTCGATGGTGTCCGCTGGTCGCGCGTCTCGCCGCAGGCGCTGTCGGCGACCCTGGCGCGCCCCCTGGGTGATTTCATGCGCGAGGGGCGCCGCTCCCCCTGGCAGGCCGAAAACGGTCCGCCGCGCTTCACCGCCGAGCTCCTGCTCGAGCCCGACAACCGCCCCTGGCGCCCCTCGCTGGGCACGCCGCTGGCCACCGACAGCCGCCAGCGCTATCTGGCCGATGGCACGCTGGAAGGCCGCGCGCCGTTGTCGTCGCGCACCCTGCTGACGGTCGAGAGCAGCGGGCAGGCGCCAGCTCAGGCCGACCCCGCCGGGGCGGCCTTTCATGCCATGTTGCCGCCCCGGGGCAATCCGCGTACCCGTGAGCTTGCCGAGCGGTTGTGGCGGGAGAGCGACGGCGAGGCGCGCGCCTACCTCGAGCGGGTGATGACTCACTTCGGCGAGGCCCCGTTTCGCTACACGCTCTCGCCGCCGCGGCTGACCTCCCGCGATCGCGTCGACGAATTCCTGTTCGAGAGCCGTGCCGGCTACTGTACCCACTATGCCTCGGCGGCGGCGGTGATGGCGCGGGCGGTGGGCATCCCGGCACGCGTCGTGGCGGGCTTTCTGGGCGGCGAGCGACACCCGGATGGCCATTTCACGGTGCGCGACTACGACGCCCATGCCTGGGTCGAAGTATGGATCGAGGGTGGCTGGCAGCGCCTGGACCCTACCGCGGCGATCGCTCCCGAGCGTATCGAGCAGGGGCCCCAGGCGGTTCGCGATGGCGAGGAGAGGTTCCTGGCCGATGCGCCTTTCTCGCCACTGCGCCTGCGCGAGCTGGGCTGGGCCAACTCGCTGCGATTATCGTGGGAGCGGCTGGAATATCGCTGGCAGCGTGGCGTGATCGGCTATCAGCGCGGCGCTCGCGGCGAGCTGCTGGGGCGCCTGGCGGAGGGTTGGCAGGCGGTTCGGGCCTGGCTGGTCGAGGTGACATCGGGGCAGGGCCTGGGGGCGAGCCTGCTTGGGTTTCTGGGGCTCGCGACAGGCACCCTGGCACTGGGGTGGCTTGGCAGGCGGACATGGCGTCTGGATCATGATGAACGGGCCCAACTGCTGGCGCTTCAGGCCTGGCTGGAACGGCGTGGCCTCGCGTCGCTGCCGGGGGAGTCGCCCGCGGCCCACTTGCGGCGGCTGGCGTCCCACGCCGGGGCGGCGGGACCGGCGCTCGAGGACTGTGCCCATCACGCCGAGCGGCTGCTTTATGCGCCGCTGGACGAGGCCGAACGCCGCCAGCGTCGGCGCCACCTGGCCCTGCGTGTGGCAGAAGTGCAACGACGGCTGCGCGGGCGAGGGCATGACGAGGTGTCGTCTCGGACTGGCGCCCGGCGCGACGGCGTGGCATCTTGAAGGACTACGACCATGAAGGCGCGCGCATGTCCATTCACGATCATCATTGCCGCACCGCCCAGGGCGAGCCTTTCAACTTCGGCGCGCTGCGTGGCCAGGTACTGCTCATCGTCAACGTCGCCAGCCGCTGCGGCTTCACCCCCCAGCTGCGTGAGCTCGAGCGCCTCTATCGCCGCTATCGCGATCGCGGCTTCATGGTCATCGGCTTCCCCTGCAATCAATTCGCCCGTCAGTCGCCGGAATCGGCGCTGGACTTCTGCACCCTTAGCGCCCGTGAATACCAGGTCAGCTTTCCGCTGATGGAGAAGGTGAGGGTCAACGGCAGCGGCGCCCATCCGCTGTTCGTCGAGATGAAGCGCGAGGGGCCTGGCCTGCTGGGTACCGGCATGATCAAGTGGAACTTCACCAAGTTTCTGGTCGGGCGCGACGGTCGGGTGATCCGCCGCTTCTCGCCGCGCGACGGCGAAATGGAACTGCGCGAGGCGCTGGAGCTTGCCCTCGACGAGCCCTGAGCGCCGGGGGGCGTCAGGTTATCTCGCCGGGCTTCAGATTAACTCGCCGCGCTCGACCATCAGCCGCGCCACCAATTCGTTCCAGCGATGGCGGGTCATCATGGTGGTCAATCCCGAGAACAGCATCCAGCTCTTGCGTCGCCAGCCCTTGAGACGCAGGTTGTGGGCCACCAGCTGCTTCATCAGCTTGTAGTCATCGAAGGCTCGCCATTCCCCCGCCACCGACATCTGATGGCGTGACAACACCGGCGCCAGCTCGAGGCGGAACACCCATTCGAGTTGCTGCAGGCTGAGATCGTAACGCTGAATGACCGCTACCATGCGGGCGTAGTCGGTTTCTCGCGGTTCGCGTTCGAGCCACAGCGGGGCGAGGGCCAGCCAGAGATCGCCACGTTCATCGACTAGGCGTTGGGCGTCCATCGGGGTCTCCTGCCGTTGGTGAGTATTGTCCGTGGGTGTCGAGCGTCAGGAGCGAGAAAAGCTGCTGCCGCTCGCCTCTATGGCCTGGCGCGAAAGGGCGCATGAGCTCAAGGGCGGACAGTGCGCTCATCCCTCGCTAGAATGGCACTCACGCGCATGGTAAAGCATCGAAGCACTCCGGAACATTCGACCGGGCCGCCCGCGGCCCCGTCCCCAACAGCGAGGTCTGTCGTGATCATCAAACCCAAGGTTCGCGGTTTCATCTGCACCACCACCCATCCCGTCGGTTGCGAAAAGAACGTGCTCGAGCAGATCGAGGCGACACGCGCCCGCGGCCTGGACAAGGCGCTGGGTGACGAGCCGCAGCGACCCAAGAAGGTACTGGTGATCGGGGCCTCCAGTGGTTACGGCCTGGCGGCGCGTATCACCGCGGCCTTCGGTTATGGCGCCGATACCCTGGGGGTGTTCTTCGAGAAGCCCTCTACCGAGACCAAGCCAGGCACCGCCGGCTGGTACAACTCGGCGGCCTTCGACAAGTTCGCCAAGGCCGAGGGGCTCTACAGCAAGTCGATCAACGGCGACGCCTTCTCTCACGAGGCGCGCGCCAAGGCCATCGAGCTGATCCAGCAGGACCTCGGCCAGATCGACCTGGTGGTCTACTCGCTGGCCTCGCCGGTGCGCAAGCTGCCGGACAGCGGCGAGCTCAAGCGCTCGGCGCTCAAGCCGATCGGCGAGACCTACCGCGCCACGGCCATCGACACCAACAAGGACGCCATCATCGAAGCCGAGGTCGAGCCCGCCACCGAGCAGGAGATCGAGGACACCAAGACGGTGATGGGCGGTGAGGACTGGGAGCTGTGGATCGACGCGCTGGACCGCGCCGGCGTACTGGCGCCGGGTGCGCGCAGCGTGGCCTTCAGCTACATCGGCACCGAGATCACCTGGCCGATCTACTGGCACGGGGCACTGGGCAAGGCGAAGGAGGATCTGGACCGCGCCGCCGGGCATATCGAAAAGCGCCTCTCGGTCGGCGGCGGAAGCGCCAACGTGGCGGTGCTCAAGTCGGTGGTCACCCAGGCCAGCGCGGCCATTCCGGTGATGCCGCTTTACATCGCCATGGTCTACAAGGTGATGAAGGAGAAGGGCCTGCACGAGGGCACCATCGACCAGCTCAACCGCCTGTTCGGCGAATGTCTCTACTCTCGTGACGGTCAGGGTCACGACTGCCGCACCGACGAGGCTAACCGCCTGCGCCTGGACGACTGGGAACTGCGTGACGACGTGCAGCAGGCCTGCAAGGATCTGTGGCCGAAGGTGACCACCGAGAATCTTTTCGCGATCACCGACTACGCCGGCTACAAGCACGAATTTCTCAAGCTGTTCGGGTTCGAGCGTGACGATGTGGACTACACGGCCGAGGTGGACCCCCAGGTCGATTTCGATGTCGTAACATTGTGAGGTCCTGACCCGCCGCTGCCGTCAGCAGCGTCGAGCGCCGGCCACCCCTGAAAAGGACGATCGGGAGAGTGTGATGAATACCGAGGAAAGCAAGACACAGAAGGAAGAGCTCGAGCATCTCAAGGAAGTGAAGGAGCCGGAAGACTTCGAGCATCCCGAGCCCGATGCCCGCCAGCCGGAAGCCAGGGCGCCGGCCAAGGGCCTCCAGCGGGTGTTGCCGATCGTGATCGTGGTGCTGGGGATTCTGATCGCCGCCCTGTTGATCTACGGCGTCTCCGACTGACCTAGCGCTGGCGAGCAAGACGGCAGGCGTGCCGGCTGCTGCACGACAGCGACCATCCGGTCGGCATATCTCGCCGGCCACCCGCCTGATGTCGTCACCCAAGGAGAGTGCTTGCGTTCCCTGAGGCCCCATCTTTTCCTGCTGCTCGTGGTGGTGATCTTTTCCGGCAACCTCCTGGTCGGCAAGGCGCTTTCCGGCCTGCCGCCCTTCACCATCTCGATGGGCCGGGTGTTCATCGCCCTGGTGATCATGCTGCCGCTGGGCTGGCATCAGGCGCGTCATGGCTGGCCGGTGTTCCGGCGTCATTGGCGGCCCCTGCTGGGGCTGGCGCTCTCTGGGGTGGCGTTCTTCAATGCGCTGATCTACGCCGCGCTGTCGTTCACCTCGCCGACCAACGTGGCGATCCTCGAATCGTTGATTCCCGTGGTGACCCTGCTGCTCAGCGTGCTGCTGCTGGGCGAGCGGTATCGCATACTACAGTGGGCGGGCGTGGCGCTTTCGCTTTGCGGCGCGGTGGTGGTGATCGCGGCGGGAGAAGGGTCGGCGGCGGTGCCGGGCGGCCTCAATCCCGGCGACCTGATCATGCTGCTGGCGGTGCTGGTCTGGGTGGGGTACTCGTTGCTGGTCAAGGAGCACATGGCGCGCTTCCCGCGCTACGGCAGCCTATTGGTGATGCTGGCCATTGCCAACCTGGCGCTGGCACCCATCGCCTTGCTGGAGGGCGCCTGGCAGGTGCTGCCGCGGCTCGAGGCCGCCGAGTTTGCCGGCCTGGCGTATCTGGGTATCTTTCCGTCGGTCGTGGCGCTGCTGCTCTACAACAGCGCCCTGGCCGA
>DATISN010000115.1:0-2340 GCA_035581765.1 Halomonas sp. | reverse complement strand
GTCCAAGGCGCTGCTGGTCGGACGCGCCTGGCGGGACACACCGCATGCCGGGCCGGCCCTGGTCGCGGTACGCGATGGCGAGGTCATCGATATCACCCACGCCGGACCGACGATGGCCGACCTGCTGGAACGCGAGGACCTTCTGGAGGTAGTGCGCCACGCCGAGGGCGACTCGCTGGGCCCCGTCGACACGCTGCTCGCCAACTCACTTGAAGCAGCGCCGAGTACCCCCTACCTGCTCGCGCCCTGCGACGTCCAGGCCATCAAGGCCTGTGGCGTGACCTTCGCCGTCAGCCTGATGGAGCGGGTGATCGAGGAGCAGGCCGGCGGCGATCCGGCACGCGCCGTCGAGCTTCGTGACGAGTTGCAGGCGCTGATCGGCAAGGACCTGTCGCGCATCGTGCCCGGCTCCGAAGAAGCCATGGCGCTCAAGGAGGCCTTGCAGTCCCGTGGCGCCTGGTCGCAATACATGGAGGTGGGTATCGGGCCGGATGCCGAGGTGTTCACCAAGGCCCAGCCGCTCTCATCGGTGGGTTTCGGAAGACCCGTGGGCCTGCATCCGTCATCCAAGTGGAACAACCCCGAGCCGGAAATCGTGCTGGCCGTGGACAGCCAAGGGCGCGTCAAGGGCGCAAGCCTTGGCAACGACGTCAACCTGCGCGACGTGGAAGGCCGCAGCGCCCTGCTGCTCGGAAAGGCCAAGGACAACAATGCCTCCTGTGCCATCGGCCCGTTCATTCGCCTGTTCGACGGGCATTTCGATATCGACACCGTCCGCCAGGCGCGGGTATCGCTGCGCATCGAGGGCGAGGACGACGGCTTTCTGCTCGAAGGCGAAAGCGACATGCGCGAGATAAGCCGCGACCCGCTCGACCTGGTGCGCCAGACCATCGGCGACCATCACCAGTATCCCGACGGCTTCATGCTGTTTCTGGGCACCATGTTCTCGCCCATCGAAGACCGCGACGGCCAGGGCCAGGGCTTCACCCATCATCCGCGTGACCGCGTGACCATCGCCACCCCCGCCCTGGGCGCGCTGGTCAATGAGGTCGGGCGCAGCGATCAACTGCCGCCCTGGACCTTCGGCATCCGCCAACTAATGCGCCACCTCTCACAGCGCTGACGCCCACGATTTCAAGAGGACACCGCCATGACTACCATCACCCGCGTCGATGTCCAGGACATCCGCTTCCCGACGTCGCGCTCGCTGGACGGCTCGGACGCCATGAACGCCGCGCCGGATTACTCCGCCACCTACGTGATCCTGCACACCGACGATGACAACGGCCCCCAGGGTCACGGCCTGACCTTCACCATTGGCCGCGGCAACGAGATCGTCGTCACCGCCGTACGCTCGCTCACCCCGCTTCTCGAGGGCCGCTCGCTGGAGGCGATCACCGCCAACATGGGCGCCTTCTGGCGCGAGATCACCGGCGACAGCCAGCTGCGCTGGATCGGTCCCGACAAGGGCGCGATCCATCTGGCCACCGCCGCCCTGGTCAACGCCGTCTGGGACCTGTGGGCCAAGCGCGAAGACAAGCCGGTGTGGAAACTTCTCGCCGACATGCGCCCGGAAGAATTGGTGCGCTGCCTCGACTTCCGCTTCGTCACCGATGCGCTGACGCCGGAAGAAGCCATCGCGCTGCTCCGCCGGCAGGAATCCGGCAAGGCCGAGCGCGAGGCCGAGATGCGCCGCGACGGCTTTCCCGGCTACACCACCTCGGCGGGCTGGCTCGGGTATTCCGACGACAAGGTCCGCCAGCTGGCCCGCGATGCCTTGGCCGAGGGCTGGACGCACTTCAAGCAAAAGATCGGCGGCGACCCGAGCGAGGATGCCCGACGCGCCGCCCTGCTGCGCGAGGAGATCGGCTGGGACAACGTGCTGATGATGGACGCCAACCAGGTATGGGAGGTCGACGAGACCGTCGCCAAGATGCGCCGACTGGCCGAATTCGACCCGCTGTGGATCGAGGAGCCCACCAGCCCCGACGATATTCTCGGTCATGCCGAGATCCGCCATCGTGTTGCGCCGATCGGCGTGGCCACAGGCGAGCACTGCCATAACAAGGTGATGTTCAAGCAGTTCCTGCAGGCCGACGCCATCGACTACTGTCAGATCGACGCCGCGCGCCTCGGAGGGCTCAACGAGGTCATCCTGGTGGTGCTGATGGCCGCCAAGTTCGGCGTGCCGGTCTGTCCGCATGCCGGCGGCGTCGGGCTCTGCGAATACGTCCAGCACATCTCGCTGTTCGACTACATCGCCGTCTCGGGCAGCCTCGATGGCCGGGTGCTGGAATACGTCGACCACCTGCACGAGCACTTCGTCGATCCGGTGGTCAT
>DATISN010000114.1:0-2491 GCA_035581765.1 Halomonas sp. | reverse complement strand
CCGACCATCTGGTCGCGGGCCACCTGTCCGGTGATGGAACGATCGCCGATGGTGATCAAAAAACTCTTGGACGCCACGGCGGGCAGACGCAACACGCGGTCCATGGCCTCGCGCAGATCGAGGTTGTCGAGCATCACCCCCGGCATGTCGCGAGGACGACGGTCGAACTCGCGCTGCATCTTCGGCGGCTTGCCGAACAGCACGCTCATCGGCAGATCCACCGGCGGGGTGGCGTCCTGTGCGGTGAAGTGGCCGTCGCGGACTTCCAGGTGGTGCGCCTGGGTCGCCTCGCCGACCACCGCATACGGACAGCGCTCGCGCCGGCAGAGCGCCTCGAAGGTCTCGAGATCCGCCGGGGCCACGGCCAGCACGTAGCGCTCCTGCGCCTCGTTGCACCAGATCTCCAGCGGGCTCATGCCCGGCTCGGCGTTGGGCACGGCGCGCAGCTCGAAAAGCCCTCCGCAGCCGCCATCCTTGACCAGCTCTGGCAGGGCATTGGAGAGCCCACCGGCGCCGACGTCATGAATGAAACGGATCGGGTTGGCCTCGCCCAGCGCCCAACAGCGATCGATCACTTCCTGGGCGCGGCGTTCCATCTCGGGGTTGTCGCGCTGCACCGAGGCGAAGTCCAGATCCGCACTCGACACGCCGGAGGCCATGGACGACGCTGCGCCACCGCCCAGGCCGATCAGCATCGCCGGCCCGCCCATCACGATCAGCTTGCCGCCGACCGGAATCTCGCCCTTCTGCACGTGGCCGTCGCGAATATTGCCATAGCCGCCGGCGAGCATGATCGGCTTGTGATAACCGCGTCGCTCGATGCCCTCGGCGCCCAGCGAATCCTGTTCGTAAGTACGAAACACGCCTGCGAGGTTGGGGCGCCCGAACTCGTTGTTGAAGGCCGCACCACCGATGGGTCCCTCGAGCATGATGTCCAGGGCGCTGGTGATGCGCTCGGGCTTGCCGTAATCGAAGGCCTCCCAGGGCTGCACGAACTCGGGAATGCGCAGGTTGGAGACGGTGAAGCCGGTCAGGCCGGCCTTGGGTTTGCCGCCGATCCCGGTGGCCCCTTCGTCACGAATCTCGCCGCCGGCGCCGGTGGCCGCCCCCGGGTGGGGTGCAATGGCCGTGGGGTGGTTGTGGGTTTCCACCTTCATCAGGATATGAATGGGCTCGTGATGGGTGCCGTAGACGGCCTCCTCGCCTGATTGGCCGGTGAGCGGTGCGGCGAAGAAGCGCCCGGCCTCGCTGCCACGGATCACCGCCGCGTTGTCGCTGTAGGCGGAGAGGATGTTCTCCGGCGAGGCCTTATGGGTGTTCTTGATCATCCCGAACAGCGAGTGCGGCTGGGGCTCGCCGTCGATGAGCCAGTCGGCATTGAAGATCTTGTGGCGGCAGTGCTCGGAGTTTGCCTGGGCGAACATCATCAGCTCGACATCGGTCGGGTTGCGATTAAGCCCGCGGAAGGCCTCGAGCAGGTAGTCGATCTCGTCGTCGGCCAGCGCCAGCCCCAGCGCGAGGTTGGCGGTCTCCAGGGCTGCTCGGCCACACTCGAGGATGTCGACCCGACCCAGCGGCGCCGGGTCGTGATGGGCAAACAGCGTCGCCGCGTCCGAGGCATCGGTCAGCACGGTCTCGGTCATGCGATCGTGAAGGCTTGCGACGATGGCCTCGAAGGCGGCCTGCGAGAGCATGCCCTTGAGCCTGACGCGATAGGCGATGCCACGCTCGATTCGCCGCACCCCGACGAGGCCGCAGTTATGGGCGATATCGGTGGCCTTGGACGACCAGGGCGACTGGGTGCCGATGCGTGGCACGACGAGGAACAACTGCCCTTCGGCACGACCATCAGTGCCCCGCTCCTCACGCTCGCCTGCCTCTTTCGCCGCCCCTCCCGTGCCCACTCGCGTTGACCCATCGCCCAGCAAACGTTCAAGCAGCCCCAGCGCCTCGTCCGATGGCTCGCCATCGTAGTCGACGAAGTGCACGTAATCGGCGTGAAGGGACTCGACGTTGGCAACGGTGTCTCGCAGGGCGGCCAGCAGCTTGGCATGACGGAAAGCAGATAAGGCGGGCGCGCCTCGCAGTTCGAGCATATCCAGGAGCCTCTAAAGCAAGAGAAGTCGGTGGCCGCGACCTGCGGCATTGGGCGCCTATGATACGGGAAAGCGCTGGCGTCGAGAAATCGCGGAGATGACAGCGGACTCCGCGCTGGTTAAGGTGGAATGTCTCATCGTCAACCAGCCAGCGCATGACTGCACCCCTGATCGATCACCTTCCCGATTCCTGGCGCGGGGCAGCGCTGCTGGGAAGCGCCATCCTGCTCACCCTGTGGCCGGGAAACTCGAGTGTGCCTCGTGATTCGCACCTGCAGGCCGTGCTGGCGCGCGACTTCATCAGCGTGCATACCCGCAACACCCCCACGACCTATTACGAGGGCCGCCGTGGCCCGACCGGCTTCGAATACGAGCTGATGAAGCGTTTCGCCGAT
>DATISN010000113.1:0-12179 GCA_035581765.1 Halomonas sp. | reverse complement strand
GCCTGCACCGTGGCGGTGATGCCCGAGGTCGATGAGGTGGGAGACATCACCATCGACACCAACGATCTGCGGGTGGATACGTTTCGCTCCAGCGGGGCGGGTGGCCAGCATGTCAATACCACCGATTCGGCGATCCGCCTGACCCACCTGCCCAGCGGCGTGGTGGTGGAGTGCCAGGAGGAGCGCAGCCAGCACAAGAACCGCGCCAAGGCGATGTCGCTTCTGGCTGCGCGCTTGAAGCAGGCGGCCGTGGCCGGCCAGCGCCAGCAGCAGGCGGATACCCGTCGCTCGCTGGTCGGTTCCGGCGATCGTAGCGAGCGCATCCGCACCTACAATTTTCCCCAGGGGCGGGTGACCGATCACCGCATCAACCTGACCCTCTACAAGCTTGGTGACGTGATCTCCGGCGAGCACCTCGACGAGGTGCTAGAGCCGTTGATTCATGAATACCAGGCTGAACAACTCGCGGCACTCCAACAGGAATCATGAGGTGCGAGCAGGAACCATGATGCGCGTCGATCAACTGCTGGCCCGGGCATCCGCCAGGCTGGCACAGGCCGGCTCCCCCAGCGCCCAGCTCGATGCCGAGGTCCTGCTTTGCCAGGTGTTGCAGGTCGATCGCACCTGGCTCTATACCTGGGGCGATCGCGACGTGGCGACCCCGGCGCGCGCCCGTTTCGAGGCGCTGGTGGCGGCACGCGCGGTGGGTCAACCGATCGCCCACCTCACCGGGGAGCGGGAGTTCTGGGGACTACCGCTGTTGACCTCCACCGACACCCTGATCCCCCGCCCCGATACCGAAACCCTGGTGGAGGCGGCGCTGGATCTCGCCCCGGGCGAGCCCGGCCGGCTGCTCGATCTGGGGACCGGCACCGGGGCGATCGCCCTGGCGTTTGCCAGCGAGCGACCCGACTGGCACGTCACCGGTGTGGATATACGACCCGAGGCGGTGGCGCTGGCGCAACGCAATGCCGAGCGGCTTTCCATTACCAACGCCTGCTTCGTCGAGAGCGACTGGTTCGCGGCGATGGTGAATGAGCACGGCGGCGAGCGATTCGCCCTGATCGTCTCCAACCCACCCTATATCGCCGCCGATGATGCCCACCTGCGTCGCGGCGACCTGCGCTTCGAGCCACATAGCGCGCTGGTGGCAGGCGAGGGCGGACTGGCCGATCTGCGTCATCTCGCCGGGCAGGCGCGACACCATCTGCTCCCTGGCGGCTGGCTGCTGCTGGAGCATGGCTTCGACCAGGCGGGCCCGGTGCGTGACGCCCTGGCCGCGGCGGGGCTATTGGCGGTACAGAGCCGGCGAGACCTGGCCGGGCACGAACGGGTCAGTCTGGGGCAGGCGCCGCGTTGAGCGGCGACGCTGGAGCCGCGCGGGTGGCTGTGGTACACAGGAGCCGCAACCACCGCGAGCAGTCAAAATCACTTCACGCCGCCTCGATGACATGACAGAACACCCGTTGTCCGCCACGGCAGGGTGTATCTCAGTCGATTCCTCTGGTGGCCTTCAGCCCTCATGACCGGCGTGCCCACGACGATGAAAGCCAAGACCCGCTCGCTCGACCGTATCGATCTCAACATCCTGCGTTGCCTGCAGGAGAATGCGCGCATCTCCTATGTCGATCTGGCGTCCCAGGTGGGTCTGTCCACCACGCCCTGCCTGGAACGGGTCAAACGCCTTGAGCGGTCGGGGGTGATTCGCGGCTACAAGGCGCTGCTCGATCCTCGAGCCCTCAAGGCCAACCTTCTGGTATTCGTGGAAGTGAGTCTCGAGACCCAGTCGCCGACGGTCTTCGACGAGTTTCGTCGCGCCGTGGCCACGCTGCCCCAGATTCAGGAATGCCATCTGGTCTCGGGCCAGTTCGACTACATCCTCAAGTGCCGCATTCCCGAGATGTCCGCCTATCGCCAGCTGCTCGGCGACGTGGTGCTGACCCTGCCCGGCGTCAAGGAGTCGAAGAGCTATGTGGTCATGGAGGAGGTCAAGGAGGACTTTTCCCTGCATGTGCCCGATATCGAGGAATTCGATGAAAAGTGAGCGCGACCATGAATGATGACGCGCTGTTGCGCTATAGCCGCCAGATCATGCTGGCACAGATCGATATCGACGGTCAGGAACGGCTGCTGGCCAGTCACGCCCTGGTGATCGGCGCCGGTGGGCTCGGGTCGCCGGTGGCGCTCTATCTCGCCGCCGCGGGGGTCGGGCGGCTGACGCTGGCCGATGCCGACGAGGTGGAGCTTTCCAACCTGCAGCGCCAGATCGCCCATGGCCAGGCCGACCTGGGGCGCCTCAAGGCCGAATCGGCAAGGGAGGCGTCGCTGGCGCTCAACCCCGTCTGCCACATCGAGGCGCTGACCGACCATCTCGAGGGCGAGGCGCTGGAGCGGGCGGTAGCCGATGCCGACCTGGTGCTCGACTGCACCGACCGATTCTCCAGCCGTTTCACGATCAACGCGGCCTGCCGCAAGGCCGGCGTTCCGCTGGTATCCGGCGCGGCGATTCGCTTCTCCGGTCAGCTTTTCGTGGCCGATCCGCGTGACGCGGATGCCCCTTGCTACGCCTGTCTCTACCCGCCGGGCGAGGACGACGACGAGGCGTTGCGCTGCGCCGAGAACGGGGTGGTGGCGCCCCTGGTGGGGCTGATCGGGTGTTTCCAGGCGCTGGAGGCGGTCAAGCTACTCAGCGGCGCCGGCACGCCGCATCAGGGGTTGTCGACCTTCGACGGGCTAAGCGGCCAATGGCGGCATTTCCGGGTGCCAAAGGATCCTGCCTGCCCGGTCTGCGCGGGATGACCGCCATGGCACGTCGCCAGGCGCTGACGGGGCACGTGACCGATTTCGATATCCGCCTACTCAGGGTATTCAAGGCCGTTGCTGAGTGTGGCGGGTTTTCCGCCGCCGAGAGCGAGCTGGGTATCAGCCGCTCGGCCATCAGCCTGCACATGGGCGATCTGGAGCGGCGTCTTGGGCTGCGACTCTGCCGCCGTGGCCGCGGTGGCTTCGCCCTGACCGAGGAGGGTCGGGAGGTGCTCGAGGCGGCCGAGACGCTCCTGGCCAGTCTCGAAGCCTTTCGTACCGAGGTCAATGCGCTGCACGAGAGCCTGCGCGGTGAGCTCGATATCGGCATTACCGATACGCTGGTGAGTTTGCCAGAGATGCGTATCACCCATGCCCTGGCGACCCTCAAGGCACGGGGGCCAGAGGTGCGCCTGAAAATGCACATGGACCCGCCCGGCGAGATCGCCAGGGCCGTGCTGGACGGCCGCCTGCAACTGGGGGTAGTGCCGGACGTCGACCTGCCGGCGAGCTTGGAGCGACGCCCGCTCTATGAGGAGTTGTCGCGGCTCTACTGCAGCGCCGAGCATCCCCTGTTTGCCGCCGAGCCAACGACACGTTCGGACGATCTGGCCGCGTGGGACGCCGTGGTGCCTACCTACCCGCTACCCCCGTCGGGACGAACCCAGCATGCGCGGCTGCGGGGCACGGCGACCGCCTCGGATCGCGAGGGCGCGGCGTTCTTGATCCTGACCGGGGCCTACCTGGGATATCTGCCCGATCATCAGGCCGCGCCATGGGTCAGTGCGGGGCGCCTGCGCGCGCTATGGCCAGGTGACTGTCATTTCTTGACGCCTTTCGTGGTTATCGTGCGTCGCGACCGACGGCCGAACCGAGTGCTCGAGGCCTTTCTCGATGCGCTGGAGAGCCAGAAAACGGCCATTTCTCGGGGTTGATGGCTGTGGCGGGCATCGCGAGAGGCTCGATTGCGTTGTTATTGAATACTTGACATCGGCAGGCGTGCTGATGTCAAACTGAAGACACATTGCGACGTTTCGACACGGCGTCATTCAATAACAACGAGCGCAACGCGCATGACTTCACAGGCTTCCGGCATGTCTTCCTTCCTACAGCGCCCCGCCTCCTGGTATCGCGACTCCATCGCCGTCGATCTCGGCAACTGCCCTGCGCTTGAAGGCGACGTGCGGGCCGATGTGTGCGTGATCGGCGGTGGCGTCACCGGCTGCTCGGCGGCGTTGCATCTGGCCGAGCGCGGCTATTCGGTGGTGCTGCTCGAGGCCGGCGAGATCGGTTACGGCGCTTCCGGGCGCAGCGGCGGGCAGATATTGCCCGGCCTGGGGACCGATATCGCGACCGTACAGAAGGCGCTGGGTCTCGCCCAAGCGCGGGACGTCTGGGAGATGAGTCGCGAGGCGGTTCGTCTTACCGCCGACCTCGTCGAGCGCCATGCCATTCCCTGTGAGCTTGCCTGGGGGTACCTGCACGCCGCGGTCAAGCCGCGCCACGTCACTGAGCTGCAGGAATTCCGGGACCGCATGGCGCGCGACTACGACTATCCGTCACTGAGCTGGCTCGAGGGCGAGGCCCTGCGCGAGCATGTGGTCACCGATACCTATCCCGCGGCGCTTCACGACAGCGAAGGCGGCCACCTGCATCCACTCAATTACACCCTGGGCCTGGCCCTGGCGGCGCGCCGTGCCGGCGTGGCGATCCATGAGCACAGCGCCGCCGTGGAGATTCAGCGTGGCGAGCCGGCCAGGGTGCTTACCGCTCAGGGCAGCGTCACGGCGGACTTCGTGGTGCTTGGCACCAATGCCTACCAGGCGGGGCTGGTGCCGGTGCTTGCCGGGCGCATCATGCGCGCCGCCAATTACATGATCGCCACCGAGCCGCTTTCGGCCGAGCAGGCGGCCCAGGTGCTGCCGCGCAACGATGCGCTGTCCGATGCCAATTTCGTGCTCGATTATTATCGGCTCACGGCCGATCGCCGCCTGATCTACGGCGGCGAGGTGAGCTACGATGGACGAGAGCCCCGCGGGCTTCAGGCGCGCATGGACGCCAAGATCGCCCGGCTGTTTCCGGTACTCGCCGGGGTCGGCATCGACTATCGCTGGGGCGGCGACGTGGCGATCACCCAGAATCGGGCGCCGGACTTCGGCCGGCTGGGGAGCAATCTGTATTACGCCCAGGGCTATTCCGGGCATGGCATGGCGTTGGCGGGTCTCGCCGGCAAGCTCCTTAGCGAGGCCATCGCCGGTCAGAGCGAGCGCTTCGACGTCTTTGCGGCCATGCCTCACCGCCGATTCCCCGGCGGCAGCGTGCTGCGCAAGCCGTTACTGGTGCTGGCCACCCACTTCTTCAAGCTGCGCGATCGGCTCTGATCCGGGCCAACAAGGACCAAGAGGGCACCCCATGAGCGATTCCTTCACCGTGGAAGTCACCGAATCCGCGGATGCGCCATCGGCGGTGGATGCCGATGAACCGAGGCGACAGGCCGCCTCCATCGAGATGCAGGGCCTGCACAAGCGCTTCGGGACCGATACCGTGGCCCTGGACGGCGTCGATCTGACCATCGAGGCGGGCGAGTTCTTTACCCTGCTCGGCCCCTCGGGCTGCGGCAAGACCACCTTGTTGCGCATTCTCGCCGGCCTCGAAGACGCCGACGATGGCGAGCTGAGCATCGGCGGGCGCAACATCACCGAGGTGCCGCCCCACCAGCGCAGCGTCAATACCGTGTTCCAGTCTTATGCGCTGTTTCCCCATCTATCGGTGCGCGATAACCTGGCCTTCGGCCTCAAGATGCGCGGCATGGCCGTCGAGGAGCGCGAGGCAAGGGTCGCGCGGATCGCTGAGTTCATCAAGCTGGGCGACCTGGTTGACCGGCGGGTGGAGCAGCTCTCCGGTGGCCAGCGTCAGCGCATCGCCCTGGCCCGCGCCTTGGTCAACGAGCCCGATGTGCTGCTGCTCGATGAGCCGCTGTCGGCGCTCGATGCCGGCCTTCGCAGCCAACTGCAGGTGGAGCTGCTGCGGGTACAGAAGCGCCTGGGCATGACCTTCGTCTTCGTCACCCATGACCAGCAGGAAGCCATGGTGATGTCCGACCGGATTGCCGTGCTCAATGGGGGCATCATCCAACAGGTCGGGCCGCCCCGGGAGGTCTACGAGCGCCCGGTCAATGCCTTCGTCGCCCGTTTCATGGGCCACGACAATCTGTTCACGATCACCGCGCGGCAGGGTGATCGCCTGACCACGACCCTCGGCGAGCTTCAGGCGGAATCGCCTGGCTCGGGCGACCTGCTGCTGATTCGCCCGGAGACACTGGATCTGCTGGCGGGTGACGTGGCGGGCACCAATCATCTGCCCGCGCGAGTCACTGAGCGCCTCTATCGCGGCAGCCACGCCGAATACTGCCTGGAAATCGGTGATACCACCCTGCAGGCGACGCTGAACAATCGTGGGCGCCACCTGCCTGAGGTGGGAGACCGAGTCACCGTGGTGGTGGCGCCGGAAGACCTTGTCACCCTGAGCGAATGAGGAGCGCATCATGGCCTATTCTGGCGTGACCGTAAGCGCCCGCAGTCGCGGCATGGTGCGTGAGTCTCGACATCTGCTGTTTACCGTGGCCCCCGGAGCGACCTGGATCATCATCTTCCTGGTGCTGCCCAGCGCCTATCTGATGGGTGTCGCCTTCATGAGCAATGGCACCTATGGCCTGCCCGAGATGCCGCTTTCGCTGGAGTCGTTCCGGCGGCTGGCCGGCTTCGGTTTTCTTGGCTGGAGCCCGGGCAATCTCTACACGCTCTTTCGCTCGCTGTGGCAAACCCTGATTGCCACCGGCCTGGTGGTGATCGTCGCCTACCCGATCGCCTATTACATCACGACCTGTCGCGAGAAATGGCGGCCGATCATGCTGCTGCTGGTGGTGGTGCCGTCCTGGACCAATCAGGTGATCCGCACCTACGGCTGGATGAACCTGCTGGCGCCGGGTACGCCGCTCTCGGAACTCGCCGAGGCGCTAGGCTTCATTTCCCCGAACATGGGACTTTATCCTTCCAATTTCGCGGTCACTCTGGGCCTGGTCTACAACTTCCTGCCGTTCATGGTGCTGCCGCTCTATGCCGCCTTCGAGAAGCTCGATACCGCCCAGGTGGAGGCCGCACAGGATCTCTATGCCTCGCCGGCGCGGGCCTTCTGGCATGCCGTCTTCCCCCAGACGCTGCCGGGGTTGCTGGCGGGTATCGTGCTGGTGGCGATCCCTGCCTTCGGCATGTATGTGATCCCCGAGCTGCTCGGCGGTGGCAAGGGCATGATGCTCGGCAACCTGGTGGCCAACCAGTTCTCCGGCTCGGCCAACTGGCCGCTGGGGGCGGCGGGGGCCATCCTGATGCTGATCGCCACCTTCATCGGCCTCTACGCCATGCGTCGCATCGGCAAGCGCCTGGGTGGTGGCGAGGAGGTAGTGATATGAGAAAGCGGACCTTCCGGCGCGGCCTGACCGGTTTCTGGTGGCTGACACTGACGTTTCTGTATCTGCCCTTGGCCGTGGTGGTGCTGTTCTCCTTCAACGCCTCCAACAGCGCGGCGACCTTCACCGGCGTGTCGCTGCGCTGGTACCGGCGCCTGCTGGGCAACGAAGAGATCCTCTCGGCATTTGCCAACAGCATGGTGCTGGCCATCGTCTCCTCTGTGGTCGCGCTGATCATCGGCTGTCTGATCGGCTACGGCATGTACCGCCATCGCCACCGCAAACTGGGCTGGCTGATCGTGCTGATCTACCTGCCCATCGTGCTGCCGGACATCGTCTTCGGCATCTCGGAGATGGCCTTCTTCGTTCAGATCCATCGCTTGACGGGGCTGCTGCAGCCAGGCCTGCTGACCATGATCATTTCCCACGTGACCTTCCAGATTCCGTTCGTGGCATTGATCGTCTATTCGCGCTTCGTGGGCCTGGACCCGACGCTGTTCGAGGCGGCCAAGGACCTGTATGCCACCCCGGTGAAACGGGTGCTGCACTTCATGTTGCCGACCATCAAGCCCGCGTTGATCTCGGCCTTTTTCCTGTCCTTTACCCTGTCGGTGGATGATTTCGTCATCAGCTTCTTCACCGCCGGGCCGGAGAGTGCCACCCTGCCTATCTATATTTGGGGCGCGATCAAGAAGGGGGTCTCGCCTGAAATCAATGCCATTGCCACCTTGATGATCGGTGCGGTGGCGTTCGCTGCCATTCTGAGCCTGACGATGAGCCGTCGCCGGCAGGCATGAGCCGGCAAACCCTTCCCCCCAGGGAAATCAGGAGAGTCCATAATGAAGATCAACAAGACGACGACACTGGCACTATCGCTAGGCGGGCTGATGCTTGCGGGCAGCGTCCAGGCGCAGGAGAACAAGCTCTACCTGTTCAACTGGACCGAGTACATGGACCCCGAGATCATCGAGGCCTTCGAGGAGGAGTACGACGTCGAGGTCGTGCAGAACTACTTCAATTCCCTGCCCGAGATGCTGGCCAAGCTCAACGCCGGTGGAGTGTCGCAATACGATATCATCGTGCCGTCCAACTACTATGTGCCGCGGCTGATCCAGACAGGCCTGGTGCAGAAGCTCGACAAGTCGAAGCTCGCCAATCTCGACAATGTGAAGGAGCAGTTCCAGGATCCGTCGTTCGATCCCGGCGCCGAGTACAGTGCGCCCTACCAGTGGGGCACCACCGGCATCGTCTACAACACCGAGACCTTTCCGGACGCGCCCAAGAGCTGGTCGTTGCTTTTCGATCCCGAGGTCAATCCCGAGCATCCCTTCGCCATGATGGGTGACGGACAGGTCAGCATGGGGGCGGCCTGCGCCTACCTGGACCATGGCTACGACTGCACCGACATGGAGGCCTGGCGCGAGGCGGCGCAACTGCTTCTCGATACCAAGGGGCGCGACAATTTCAGCGGCTTCTCAGACGGCACCCCGGCACTGCAGGAACTGGCGCGCGGCGTGACGCATGTGGGGCTGTCCTACAACGGCGACTATCTCTTCTTCAAGGATGAAGACCCCGAGACCTTCGCGACGCTGGATTTCATGATTCCCGACGAGGGCGCGGAGATGTGGGTGGACTCGATGCTGATTCCCGCCGAGGCGCCGAATCCTGACATGGCCCACAAGTTCATCGACTTCATTCTGGATGCCGAAGTCGGTGCCCAGCTCTCGAACTACAACTACTATGCCAGCCCCAACGCGGCCGCCGAGCCTTATCTCGATGAGGTGCTGACCGAGCCGCCGGTCCAGCCGAGTGAGGACGATATGCAACGCCTGCGCTTCACGCCGAGCCTGGAAGGCGATGCCTTGCAGACCTTCCAGCAGCTGTGGTCAGAGGTGCAGTCGCGCTGAGCGCAGGGCCCCCGGCAACGGCCGGGGGCTCGCCATCCCGAGCAAGGAACGTCCCATGAGTAACCGACAGGAGCTGCCGCTCCTCAACGACTGGTTCCAGACCCACGGCATCACCGAGGTCGAGTGCCTGGTCTCCGATCTCACCGGCATCCTAAAGGGCAAGATCATGCCCGCCGGCAAGTATCTCAACGGCGGCCGGCCTCGGCTGCCCGATTCGATCTTCATCCAGACCGTCACCGGGGGCTATCCCGATGATGAGGATATTCGTTTCTGGAACCCCGCCGAACGCGACATGGAGCTGGTGCCGGACCCGAACGCGATCTATCTGGTGCCCTGGGCAGAGGATCCCACCGCCCAGATCATCCACGACTGCTTCTACCTCACCGGCGAGCCGGTGGACTTGGCGCCGCGCTACGTGCTCAAGCGCATCCTGCAGCTCTATGAGGAGCGTGGCTGGAAACCGGTGATCGCCCCGGAGGTCGAGTTCTATCTGGTCAAGACCAATACCGATTCCGACTATCCCCTGGAGCCACCCATCGGCCGCACCGGCCGCCAGGAGAGCAGCCGGCAGTCATTCTCCATCGACGCGGTGAACGAATTCGACCCGTTGTTCGAGGAAATGTACGACTACTGCGAGGCCATGAACCTGGACCTGGATACCCTGATCCATGAAGAGGGCGCCGGGCAGATGGAGGTCAATTTTCAGCATGGCGACCCGCTGACCCTCGCCGACCAGGTGGTGATGTTCAAGCGCACCCTGCGCGAGACGGCACTGCGCCATGGCATGTATGCCACCTTCATGGCCAAGCCCATGGCCAATGAGCCAGGCAGCTCCATGCATATCCACCAGAGCCTGCTCGACGGCAAGGACGGTCGCAACGTCTTTGCCGGCGAGGATGGTCAGCCCAGTCGGCTCTTTCACTATTTCATCGGCGGGCTGCAGCGCTACCTGCCGGCGGTTATGCCCCTGCTGGCGCCCAACGTGAATTCCTATCGACGCCTGATGCGCACCGAAACCAGCGGCTCCGCGCCCGTCAATGTCGAATGGGGGCTGGACAACCGCACCGTGGGGCTGCGCGTGCCGATGTCTTCCGCCGAGTCGACGCGCGTCGAGAATCGCCTGGCGGGCGCGGACGCCAACCCCTATCTGGTGATGGCGGCGTCGCTGGCCTGTGGCTATCTGGGCATGCTGGGCCAGCTCGAGCCGCGCCCGCCCATGGTCGGGTCCGCCTGGTCCGGCGGCAACAAGCTGCCCGATGACATCGGCCCGGCGCTGGACATGCTGCACGACTGCAAGCCGCTGTCCGATATTCTCGGTGAACGCTTCACCAACAGTTACCTGGCGGTCAAGCGCGCCGAACACCGCGCCTACTTCCAGGTCATCAGCTCCTGGGAACGCGAGCATCTGCTGCTGCGGGTCTAGTGGGCACTACGATACCCTCGATAAGCGAGTGCTCGAGAGCGCGAGTGTGCAAGATGCTCGAGGGCCCCGCCACAGGATTGCCAAGGAGAGACAACATGCTGTCAAAATATGTCGTGGGGCTGGTCGGTCTTGGATTGATGGGCGCAGGGGTTGCCGCCTCCGCCCAGGAAGGCAAGCTGAAGTTGTTCAACTGGTCGGATTACATGGCGCCGGGCATCATCGAGGACTTCGAGGCCGAGACCGGCATCGAGGTGGTGCAGAACTACTACAACTCCAACGCGGAGCTGTTCTCGAAACTGACCGCCGGCGGCGATGCCCAGTATGACCTGATCGTGCCGTCGGATTATTTCGTGCCGCGCCTGATCGATGCCGGGCTCGTCCAACCGCTGACCGAAGGGGGCGAGGACATGGAAGGCCACGACAACATTCTTGAAGAATTCCGTCAGCCCTCCTACGACCCACAGGGCGACTACACCGTACCCTACCTGTGGGGCGTGACGGGCGTGGTCTACAACACCGAGACGTTCGCTGACCCCGAGCCCAGCTGGGGCCTTCTGTACGACCCGGCAGTCAACCCGGACTATCCGTTTGCGATGCTCAAGGGCGATGCCCAGTTCACCTTCGGTACCCTCTGCGCCTTTCAGGGCAACGGCTTCGACTGCATCGGTGAGGCCCCCTGGACGGAGGCCGCCCAGGCGGTGATCGAGACTCGCGACCGCGACAACTTCGTCGGCTTCGTCGACGCCACGGCCGCCATCGAGCAGGTCGCCAGCGGTGTGATCCATGCCGGCATCGTCTACAACGGTGATCTGGCGGCCAAGCGTGCAGAATCGCCTGAGACTTACGGCAAGCTGGGCTTCTTCATCCCCGAGGAAGGCTCGCAGCGCTGGGTCGACGTGATGGCCATTCCCGCCCGGGCCCCCAATCCCGAAGCGGCGCGGGCGTTTATCGAGTACCTGCTGCGTCCGGAGGTCGCCGCCCAGCTGGCCAACTACAACTACTACACCACGCCCAACGAGGCGGCGCTGACGCTGGTTGACGACGCCCTGCGTGAGCCGCCGGTAATGCCCGACGAGGCGGCCCGTGAGCGGTTGCATTTCACGCCCTCTGTGAGCGGCGACCAGCTGCAGTTGCTTCAGGAGCTATGGAGCGAAGCGCGCAGCCGTTGATCGCGACACGTTGATCGCGACAAACGTGAACATCGATGTGAGGGGGCGGGGGCCAAGGCCGCCGCCCCGGTTTTTTTCTGGCATTTACCGCCTGCTGTTGCCATGCCATCAATCACCACCCACTGGAGGCTATCATGAGCGTTTCCGTCGACACCGAACATGCGCGGTCCTGGTATGCGGCATCAGCCAATCCGACACCGCAACGTCCGGCGCTGGATGGCGAGATCGACTGTGATGTCTGCGTGGTGGGGGCGGGCTTCACCGGCATCTCTGCCGCGCTGCATCTGGCCGAGCAGGGACTGGACGTTGTGGTGCTGGAGGCCGCTCGCGTTGGCTTCGGGGCCTCAGGTCGCAACGGCGGGCAGATCGTCAACAGCTACAGTCGCGACATGGACGTCATCGAGGCCAAGTAT
>DATISN010000112.1:0-2934 GCA_035581765.1 Halomonas sp. | reverse complement strand
GTCGAACGGGCGGCTCTGCTCCAGCACCAGGTCACCGCCGAGCAGCTGGCCAGCCTGGCGAGTCAGGCCGCGGTCGAGGCGATCGAGAAAGAAGCCGATCATGGTCGAGGCGGCCACCGCCAGCGCCAGCGCCATGAACAGCGCACGCACATCGGCGGCGCGCAGGTCGCGAATCAGGCCACGTGCCGAGAGGCGCAGCATTCGGGCCGCCCCCGCCATCCGGGTCGGCTGGTTCATGCGCTGACCTCCTCGGGCATCCGCTCGACCAGTCGGCCGCCTTCGAGATGCAGGCAGCGGTCGCAGCGCCTGGCCAGGGCATGATCGTGGGTCACCAGCACCAGGGTAGTGCCCGCCTGGTGGTTGAGGTCGAACAGCGCCTCGATGATGCGCTCACCGGTGGCGGGGTCCAGGTTGCCGGTGGGCTCGTCGGCAAACACCAGTTCGGCGCCGGTGACGAAGGCGCGGGCCAACGCGACGCGCTGCTGCTCGCCGCCCGATAGCTGCTTGGGCAGATGGTCGAGCCGCTCACCGAGCCCCACGCGGGTCAGCCAGTCGCGGGCGCGCTGCTCCGCGTCAGGCTGGGGCGAGAGCTCCAGCGGCAGCAGCACGTTCTCGAGCGCGGTCAGGGTCGGCAGCAGCTGGAAGTTCTGGAACACGAACCCGACCCGGCCGGCGCGCAGCCGCGCCCGCCCATCTTCGTCCAACGCCGCCAGCGACTGGCCGAACAGCGACAATTCGCCGCGTGTCGGCGCATCGAGCCCGGCCAGCAGTCCCAGAAGCGTCGACTTGCCCGCCCCGCTCTGGCCGAGGATGGCCACGCTCTCACCAGGGAACACCGTGAGCCTCAAGTTACTCAGAATCGTGAGGCGCCGTTCGCCGCTTGCTACCTCCTTGTCGAGATGGTCGGCGTGTAGAATCGGCGTGACATCCGTTAGAGAGGCATTGGTCATGGTGAGAGCATTCCCTGTAGGTCTGGTTAAGGCGATGGTGACACGAATGACGCCACGATGGCTGATGGTTCTGCTGGCCCTGGTCGCGGCGCCGGCGATCGCCGAGTCGCGCCCGGTGATTATGATCATGGGTGACAGCCTGAGCGCCGCCTATGGCATCGAGCAGGAGGCGGGCTGGGTCAGGCTGCTCGAGGCGCGTCTGGGCACCACGGCCGAGGTGGTCAATGCCAGCATCAGTGGCGAGACCAGCAGCGGCGGCGCCAGTCGGCTTCCCGAATTGCTCGGACAGCACGAGCCGGACATCGTTCTAATAGAGCTCGGCGGCAACGATGGCCTTCGCGGCCTGCCCCCGACCCAGTTCGAGGCCAACATGAGCCGCATGATCGAAGCGAGCCAGACGGCCGACGCCGAGGTGGTGCTGCTCGGCATCGACATCCCGCCCAACTACGGACAAGCCTATCGCAATGCCTTTACCGACGTCTTCGTTCGGCTGGCCGACGACTACGAGCTCTCGCTGCTGCCCTTCCTGCTGGAAGATATCGCGCTGGTCGACGAGCTGATGCAGGACGACGGCATCCACCCGACCGCCGAGGCGCAGCCGATCATTCTCGACAATGTCTGGCCGGTGCTCGAACCGCTGCTGGAAAGTAATGGCATCGATATTGCCGAGCAATCGGTCGAATAGCACATGGTCCATTCATGGTCTAAAATCGGACCATCGGACAGCCACCAGGGACACGGACCATGCGCACCGAAACCATCAGTTACTTGAAACAGAATGCCGCGACGCTGGACGTCGAGGAGCCATTGGTCATCACCCAGAAGGGCAAGCCTGCCTACGTGGTGGAATCCTATGCGGCCCATGAGCGTCGCGAGCAGGCCATCGCCCTGCTCAAGCTGCTGAGCCTGGGAGAGAAGAGCCGAGAGGAAGGCAAGACCATGACCGCCGAGGAGTTCATGGAACGCGTGAAATCGCGTCATGCCTCCAGGCGAGGTGACGCGGAGTGACACCACACTGGCATGTGGTATTCGAGGAGACGGCGACTGCTTCCCTTGAAGCCTGCGAGAACTTTTTGCTTGATCGGCTCGAGCTTCCCGTTAGCCAAGTCGAAGAGATTGCCATGGGCTTGATCGCAACCAGCCTGGAACGACTAACGCAAAGGCCTGAGACCTATCCTGCCTCCCGTCTCGCGCTGGAACTGGGCATCAGTCACTTTCGCGAACTTCTTATCGATAACTACCGCGTCGTCTATCGTTATTGGCCCGAGCAAGGGCAAGTATCGGTCTACCTCTTCGCCCACCAGCGTCAGGACTTCAAGCAGCTGCTGTTCGAGTATCAGCTGCTCTCCTGAGCCATCAAGTCAGGGCTTTTCTGCCACTGCTGGAGCCCCAGCCCGCCCAGGATCAGCACCAACCCGATCAGGGTCGAGGGCAGGATCGGCTCGCCGACCACCAGGAACAGCAGCAGCAAGGACACCGGCGGAGAGAGAAAGATCAGGTTCGAGACCTTGGCGGTGCGCGAGACCTTATGAACTGCCATCTGCCAGAGCACGAAGGCGATGCCCATCTCGAACAGCCCCACGTAAACGCCCGCACCGAAGGCCAGCCCGCCATGCCATTGCAGACCGGGGCCAGCCAATAGCAGCACCGTGAGCACCGGCACCCCGATGCTGAAGTTCTGCCATTGGGCGACCAGCGGTGAGCGGTGGTCCCGCGCATTGAGCAGCCAGTAGAGCGCCCAGAGCAGCGTCGAGGCCAGCGCGAAGGCCACGCCCAGCGGGTCGGCGAAGGCGACATCGAACACCATGCCGCGCGTGGCGATCACCCAGACCCCCGCGTAGGCGACCAGCCCGGCCAGCACGTCCATGCGCGTAATCCGCTGGCCGAGCAGCGGCACGGCGAGAAAGGCCATGGCCAGCGCCCAGGTGTAGTTGAGCGCCATCGCCTCCTGGCCGGGCAGCCGGTCATAGGCGGCGAAGAGCAC
>DATISN010000111.1:0-2585 GCA_035581765.1 Halomonas sp. | reverse complement strand
ATCCTTTCCTTCACCGCCGAGGAGATCTTCGAGAACATCCCGGGCGAGCGCGCCGAGAGCGTGCTGCTGGCCGAGTACTACACGGGGCTCTCCACACTCGCGGATGACGCTGCGATGGGCCGTGACTTCTGGGAGCAGGTGCTGGAGGTCAAGCAGGCCGTCAACAAGTGCCTGGAGGATGCCCGCAACGCGAAGACCATCAAGGGCAGCCTGGCCGCAGAGGTCACGCTGTTCGTCAGTGGCGATCTGCATGCCACCCTGGCCAAGCTGGGTGACGAGCTGCGCTTCGTGATGCTGACCAGCGACGTGCGCCTGGCACCGCTCGCCGATGCCACTGGCGCCGAGACGACCGAACTCGAAGGACTAAAGGTGGCGGTGACGGAAAGCCCCAATCGCAAGTGCGAGCGCTGCTGGCACCACCGCGAGGACGTGGGAACCCACCCCGAGCACAGCGAGCTTTGCGGTCGCTGCATCAGCAACCTGCCGAATGGCCCGGGAGAGACGCGTTTCTATGCATAGGACAGGGCATAAGCCCGGGCATAAAGCCGCTGGGCATGAGAAAAGCGCGCGCGAGCACGAGCCGGTCACGGCTACCGTGCCGCCCATGCAGCGCCCGCTTCGCTGGTTGTGGCTGGCCGTGGCGATCGTCGTGCTCGACCTGGCCACCAAGTACGCCGCCAGTGCCTGGCTCAGCTATGGCCGCCCGGTGGAAGTGCTGCCGTTCTTCAACCTGACGCTGCTGCACAATACCGGCGCGGCCTTCAGCTTCCTGGCCGGCCACCCCGGCTGGCAGCGGTGGTTCTTCGCCACGGTCGCTGTGGGGGCGAGCATTGGCCTGACGATCTGGATGCGCCGCCTCAAGCATGATGAGACGCTGATGGCGGTATCGCTGGCGATGATCATCGGCGGGGCGCTGGGCAATCTCTACGACCGCCTGGTGCATGGCTACGTGGTGGACTTTCTGTCGTTTCACGCCGCCGGCTGGTACTACCCGGCGTTCAACGTGGCGGATATCGGCATTACTTTGGGTGCTGCTGGCATGATCTGGGAGTCGGTGATCGGCGAGAAGCGCCGGGCCCGACGACGCGCGTAAGGCTGGTAAAGAACGGCGCGTAAGGAACCGGCGGCGCCTGGGGATATCCAAGCAGGCATCACGCCTTCCGCCGGCGCCACCACACGATCAAGACGATCAAGGGACACACGATGAGCGATTCTAACCATCAAGCCTTACGCATCGACGAGGGCATGGACGTCACCCTGCACTTCACGCTCAAGCTGGAAGACGGCACCGTGGTGGATTCCACCCGTGACAAGTCGCCGGCCAGCTTTCAGCTGGGCGACGGCAACCTGCCGCCCGGCTTCGAGCATCCCCTCAAGGGGCTGGAAGCCGGGGATACCGGCAGCTTCGAGATTGCCCCGGAGCACGCCTTCGGCCAGCACAATCCGCAAAATATCCAGCTTCTCAAGCGTGACGACTTCGAGAGCGATGCACCCGAGATCGGCATGGTGATGTCGTTCGCCGATGCCGCCGGTGGCGAGCTGCCGGGCGTGATCAAGCGTATCGAGGGCGAGCAGGTGGAAGTGGACTTCAACCATCCGCTGGCAGGGCGTACCCTGACCTTCGAGGTGGAAGTGCTGGACGTGAAGCCGGCAACGACGCACTGAGCCGAGCCCGATTCTTCGAACGCACCGATGCACCGGCATCAAGGCAAAGGCCTAACCATGCAACGCAATTCCCTGCAGGCTAATTCCATGAAAATCAGGCTGGCCAACCCGCGCGGTTTCTGCGCCGGCGTCGATCGTGCCATCGAGATCGTCAATCGCGCGCTGGATGTCTTCGGCCCGCCGATCTATGTGCGCCATGAGGTGGTCCACAACCGTTTCGTGGTCGACACCCTGCGAGAGCGCGGCGCGGTCTTCGTCGAGGAGCTGCATGAAGTACCCGACGACGTGATCGTGATCTTCTCCGCCCACGGCGTCTCGAGTGCCGTGCAGCAGGAAGCCGAACAGCGCGGGCTGCGCATATTCGACGCTACCTGCCCGCTGGTCACCAAGGTGCATATGGAAGTGCTGCGCTATGCGCGGCGCGGCCAGGAATGCATCCTGATCGGTCATGAAGGCCATCCCGAAGTGGAGGGCACCATGGGTCGTTACGACACCTCCCATGGTGGGCAGATCTACCTGGTGGAGGACGAGGCCGACGTGGCGCGTCTTGAAGTCAACAATCCCGATCTGCTGGCCTTCGTCACCCAGACCACGCTGTCGATGGACGATACTGCCCGGGTGATCGACGCCCTGCGCGCCAAGTTCCCCGCGATCGACGGGCCGCGCAAGGACGATATCTGCTACGCCACGCAGAATCGTCAGGACGCCGTGCGCGAGCTGGCCGTCGGCAGCGACCTGCTGCTGGTCGTCGGCAGTCCCAACAGCTCCAATTCCAACCGCCTGCGGGAACTCTCCGAGCGTGTCGGCACCACGGCCTACCTGATCGACAATGCCGAGCAGATCGATCCCGCCTGGCTCGACAGCGTGAATGCCATCGGCGTGACGGCCGGCGCCAGTGCCCCCGAGGTGCTCGTGCAGGG
>DATISN010000110.1:0-25499 GCA_035581765.1 Halomonas sp. | reverse complement strand
GCGGCACGCTCATCCGCTCCGCCATCGGCAGCTTCGACTCGACCAACCCTTTCATCATTCGCGGCACGCCCGCCACCGACCTGACCGAGATCTACGATACGCTGCTCACCCAGAACCCCGATGAGCCGTTCTCCATGTACGGCCTACTCGCCGAGGGCATTCGCCTCGACCCGGATCGCCAATGGATTGAATTCGATCTTCATCCCGATGCTTATTTCCAAGATGGCGAGCCGGTCACCGCAGAGGATGTGGTCTTCAGTTTCACGACGCTTACCGAGCAGGGTCAGCCCTTCTATGGCGCCTACTACAACGATGTCATCGAGGTGCGTGCCGTTGATGAGCGTACCGTCCACTTCGATCTGGCCGAAAGCGAATCGCGTGAGCTGCCACTGATCATCGGTCAGTTGCCGATCCTGCCGGCTCACTTCTGGGAAGGGCGAGATTTTGAAACCACGACGCGTGATGCCCTGCTCGGTTCCGGTCCCTATCGCATTGCCGAGGTCGACCCGGGCCGCCGTATCGTCTATGCGCGCGTCGAGGATTACTGGGGCCGTGACCTGCCGGTCAACCGTGGCCGACATAACATCGACCGGCTGATTTACGATTATTATCGGGATCAGACCGTCGCACTCGAGGCGTTCAAGGCCGGCAACCTGGACATGCGTATCGAGTCCAGTGCGCGCAACTGGGCAACGGCCTACGATTTCCCGGCCCTGGAAGATGGGCTCGTGAAGCGTCTGGAAGTCCCCGATGGCCAACCCGCCGGCATGCAGGCCTATGTGATGAACCTGCGACGCGAGACCTTTCAGGATGTGCGGGTGCGAGAAGCCTTGAATCTGGCCTTCGATTTCGAATGGCTCAACCGCAACCTGTTCTACGGCGCCTACGAGCGCACCGAGAGCTACTTCGCGAATTCGGAGATGGCCGCCGAAGGCCTACCGAGCGAAGCGGAACTGGCACTTCTTGAGCCTCACCGGGACAGCCTGCCCGAGCGCGTCTTCGAACAACCGCTGCCCGTCGAGCATCCCGAGGAAATGCGCCCCCGCCTGGGTCGCGCCTTGGAACTGCTGCGTGAGGCCGGTTACGAGTCTCGCGATGGCCAATTGGTCGACGGGCAAAACGGCGAGCCCCTGCAGTTGGAAGTGCTGCTCTTCGACACCCAGTTCGAGCGCGTGGTCCAGCCACTGCTGCGTAACCTGTCACGCCTGGGTATCGACGGCAAAATCCGTGTCGTCGACGTCAACCAGTACCTCAATCGACTGCGCCGCTTCGATTTCGATATCATCGTCGGCAGCTTTCCTCAGTCGGCGAATCCGGGCAACGAGCAGCGCGATTTCTGGACCACGCCCTATGCCGATGTGCCCCAGAGCCGCAACCTTATCGGCCTGGCCGAACCGGCGATCGATGCCCTGGTGGAAAGACTGATTGGCGCCGACTCGCGGAGCGCCCTCGATACGGCGGCGCAAGCCCTGGACCGGGTGCTGCGCTGGGGCTTCTATGTCATTCCCCAATGGCACCTGGGCCAGACCCGCATTGCCCTCTGGGACAAGTTCGACTGGCAGGAGCCCTTCCCCGAGTACACCCTGGATCTGGCGGCCTGGTGGGTAGACCCGGAGCGCGAAGCCACCATCGAGGCCCGCCAGCGCAACCGCTGAATCGACATCGCCCCTGATCCGAGCCGGGAAAACGGATCCGGTCAAGGGCGCCGACCTTAACATTCACCTGCCGAGGAGACGCCGTGGCCGCCTATGTCGTGCGCCGCCTGTTGCTGATGATTCCCACCCTGCTGGGGATCTTGCTGCTCAATTTCATCATTGTGCAAGCGGCACCGGGCGGGCCTATCGACCAGATGCTGGCTCGTTTCGAGGGCTTCTCGAGTCAGGCCAGTACTCGAATGGAGGGAGGCGGCGGCGATGTGGCCGCAAGTGGCGATTCGCGTGGTGCCCGCGGGGTTCCCGAGCACCTCATCGTCGAGCTGGAGCAACAGTTCGGTTTCGACAAACCGCCCCACGAACGCTTCCTGGGCATGCTGGTCGACTATGCGACCTTCGATTTCGGCGAAAGCTTCTTCCGCGACGAGAAGGTCATCACCCTGATGCTCGACCGCCTGCCCGTGTCGATCTCTCTCGGACTCTGGACCACGCTGCTGGTCTATCTGGTGTCGATTCCGCTGGGCATTCGCAAGGCGCTACATCATGGTTCGCGTTTCGATGTCTGGTCGTCGGGGTTGGTGATCGTCGGCTACGCCATTCCCGGGTTCCTGTTTGCCATCCTGTTGATCGTCATGTTCGCCGGTGGCAGTTACTGGGATGTCTTCCCGCTGCGAGGCCTTACCTCGCCGGACTTCGACGAGCTTTCCCACTGGGGAAAGGTCAAGGACTATCTCTGGCACATCACGCTCCCGGTGATCGCCTCGGCGATCGGCAGCTTCGCCACCCTGACCATGCTGACCAAGAACAGCTTTCTCGATGAAATCCACAAGCAATACGTGCTGACCGCCAGGGCCAAGGGGGCCAGCGACCGCCGTGTGCTTTACGGTCATGTGTTTCGAAACGCCATGCTGATCATCATCGCCGGGCTCCCCGCCGCCCTGGTGGGCATTTTCTTCACCGGTTCGCTGTTGATCGAAGTCATCTTCTCGCTAAACGGCCTGGGGCTTCTCGGCTTCGAGGCAGTCATGCAGCGCGACTATCCCGTGATTTTTGGCACCCTCTATCTCTATACCCTGATCGGGCTCGTGCTGAAGCTGATCTCGGACCTGACATACGTGTGGGTGGATCCGCGAATCGATTTTGCAACTCGAGAGTCCTGAATCCATGTCCCTGTCATTACACACAATTTCCCCCATTACCCGTCGCCGACTGGCGGTGTTTCGCGCCAACCGGCGCGCCAGGGTCTCGCTGTGGCTGTTCGCCGTGCTGTTTCTCCTGAGCCTCGTCGCCGAACTGATCGCCAATGACCGCCCGATCGTCATGCAATACCAGGGCGACTGGTACCTGCCGCTGCTGGTGGACTATCCCGACACCGAGTTCGGCGGCTTTCTTCCGAGTCCCGCCGACTATCGCGACCCCTATGTCCGCGATGAGATCGAGGCCAATGGCTGGATGCTGTGGCCGCCCATCCCCTTCTCCTATGAAACCCTCGACATGGAGCTGGGTCACCCGGCGCCTTCGCCGCCTGGTTTCCGTCACTGGCTGGGCACCGACGATCAGGGCCGCGATGTGCTCGCCAGGGTGATCTACGGTTTTCGCCTTTCGGTGGTGTTCGCGCTGATCCTCACCGCCGGCTCCCTGGTACTCGGCGTGCTTGCCGGCGGCATCCAAGGCTACTTCGGCGGCAAGGTGGACCTGATCGGACAGCGCTTCACCGAGATCTGGTCGGGACTGCCCATGTTGTTCCTGTTGATTATCCTGGCGAGCCTGGTGGAGCCCAACCTCTGGTGGCTGCTGGGCATCATGCTGCTTTTCTCATGGCTCGGTATCGTCGATGTTGTTCGCGCCGAGTTCCTGCGTGCCCGCAATCTCGAATATGTCCGCGCCGCCAAGGCCATGGGCCTGCCCTCGCGGCTGATCATGTGGCGCCATGTGCTGCCAAACGCCATGGTCGCGACGCTGACCTTCATTCCTTTCCTGTTCACCGGCGCGATCACCACGCTGACGGCCCTCGACTTCCTGGGCTTTGGATTGCCGCCTGGGTCGCCGTCCCTGGGAGAGCTGGTGGCACAAGGCAAGAACAACCTGCAGGCGCCTTGGTTGGGCATTACCGCCTTCATCACGTTGTCGGTGATGCTGTCGCTGCTGGTATTCATCGGCGAAGGCCTGCGTGATGCCTTCGATCCACGCCACATTCAATACACCCCCAGCCCTGACCCCACCGCCGGGCCGATAAGGAAACCCCGCGATGCCTGAGCCACTGCTGCGCCTCGATGATCTGTCCATCGCTTTTGACGGTACCAATGTCGTCGACAGACTGTCGCTTACGGTTGGACGCGGTGAAACGCTGGCATTGGTGGGCGAGTCCGGTTCCGGAAAGTCGGTGTCCGCACTCGGCGCCATGAACCTGTTGCCTTCCAACGCGCGGGTCACCGGCGAGCGCCGGCTGGGCGACACCGATCTCACGACGCTGTCGACGCGGGGATGGCGTGGCCTGCGCGGGGGTCAGGTCGGTTTCATCTTCCAGGAACCGATGACCTCGCTGAACCCGCTGCAGACCATCGACAAGCAGATTGGCGAAACCTTGCGCCTGCATCAGGGGCTGTCGGCAAAGACGGCCCGGCGACGCACCCGCGAATTGCTCGAACAGGTCAAGCTACCCCGCGCCGAAGAGTTGCTCGATGTCTGGCCCCACCAGCTCTCCGGAGGACAGCGGCAGCGCGTGATGATCGCCATGGCCATCGCCAACGAACCGGAACTCTTGATTGCCGATGAGCCGACCACCGCACTGGACGTGACGGTTCAGCAGGACATCCTGGCCCTGCTTGCCGAGCTGCGCGACCATCATGGCATGGGGATGCTGTTCATCACCCATGATCTCAATCTGGTGCGTCGCCATGCCGATCGTGTCTGCGTGCTTTTTCAGGGGCGTGAACAGGAAACCGGCGACGTCGGCGAGGTATTTCACCAGCCACGCAGCGCCTATACCCGCCTGCTGATCGATGCCGAACCCGAGGGCCGGCCAGTGGCGGTTCCTCGCCTTTCGCCCTTGCTGCAGGCACGTCAACTCGGGGTCCGTTTCCAACGGCCCAAGCGCCTTTTCAGCCGCCGGCCTGCGCCCTTCGAAGCGGTTCGTCCCATGGATCTGACGCTGTCACCCGGCGAAACCCTGGGCATTGTCGGGGAGTCGGGCTCCGGCAAGACCACGCTGGCACTGGCCCTATTGCGCCTGACCGAGTCGACCGGTGAGATCGAGTTCGACGGCTCACGGCTCGACCGCCTGACCGGCAAGCCGCTGCGTCAGCTCCGGCGCCGCTTCCAGGTGGTTTTCCAGGACCCGTATGGCTCCTTGTCGCCTCGCCTGCCGGTATCGGAGATCATCAGCGAGGGCCTGCGCTTCCATTTTCCCGAGTTGAAGGAAGCCGATGTCTCATACCGGGTCCAGGAAACGCTTCGCGAAGTCGGCCTGCCGGAAAACTGCGCCTCGCGTTATCCCCATGAATTCTCGGGCGGGCAGCGCCAGCGCATTGCCATCGCGCGTGCCATTATTCTCGAGCCTGAGCTGCTCGTGCTGGACGAACCCACCTCGGCACTGGATCGCACCGTGCAGAAACAGTTGATCGAGCTATTGCGCGATCTTCAGGCGCGTCGGGGCATGAGCTATCTTTTCATCAGTCATGACCTGGCGGTAATTCATGCCATGGCGCATCGCGTGATGGTGATGAAGGAAGGAGAAGTCGTCGAGCAGGGCGAGTGCCTGGCCGTGCTCGAGCGCCCTACTACCGACTACACTCGGGCGCTTGTCAAGGCATCCGGGCTCTCTCTGTGTCCGTGGTTCGCTACCTAACTAACTTTTCGTAGTGTCGTGAAGCTGTCAATGTTTTAGATGTGTAAGATAACGGTATAAATGCTCAACAGTCGCATTGACCAAGGCATCGAACCCATCATTTCGACTCACCATCAGCACGGAGTCCGACTTTCGCCGAATGGCTAAGCGAAGGCCGAAATCTCCGAGGCATCGAGTTCACGCCATTCGCCGGGCGCCAGCGACACGTCAAGCGACAATGGCCCGATCGTCTCCCGATGAAGGGCTTCGACGTGATGACCCACGGCCGCGAACATGCGCTTCACCTGATGATACTTGCCCTCGTAGAGGGTCAGCTGGGCCTCGGTGTCGCTGCGCATGACAAGCTCGGCCGGGCGCATCGGCACCTCTTCACTCTCGAGCTCGATGCCCTTAGCAAAACGCCGGACGGCCTGCTCCAGCGCCTCGCCCGTCAACGCTTCGGCCAACGTCGCCCGATAAACCTTGCCGAAACGCCGTTTCGGCGACGACACCCGGTGCGACCACTGACCGTCATCGGTCAACAGCAATAGCCCCGTCGTATCCACGTCCAGCCGGCCTACCGACTGGAGACGCCCCGCCTTGGGTAGGTCGATGAGATCCACCACCCGCGGATAAAGCCCCCGGCGAGCCGTACATTCAACGCCAGATGGCTTGTTGAGCATCACATAACGCACCCCCACCAGCGACAGCCGCTCGCCGTTCCAGGTCACGAGGTGATCCGTATCGACCTGGGTCGCCGGGTTCTTGACGGTCTCATCGTTCACGCAGACTTCGCCGCGATGCATGGCTTTCTTGGCCAGGCTGCGCGTCAATTCAGTGGTCTCGGAGAGAAATCTATCCAGACGCATCAGTACCCCACCCCATCGGAGAGGCCGAAATGATCGGCATCTCGCCAGGCCGGAAACTTCTCGCGGAAGGCGTCAAGTTCATCCCGGGAAAGCCGTCCGGTGCGAACGAAGGGTTGGTCGGGTGACTCATCGAGCAGGGTTTCCCCCTTGAAGTCCACCAGCATCGAGTCGCCGGCATAGCTAAGTCCATTGGCATCTTGCCCCACTCGGTTGACGCCGATCACCGGGCACAGGTTCTCAATCGCGCGCGCCTGCAACAAGATGCGCCAGGGATGACGACGCGCCGCCGGCCAGTTGGCAACGCACAGCAGCAGGTCGTATTCGAAGTGTTCGTCGGGGCCGGGCTGCTGGCGAAGCCAGACCGGGAAACGCAGGTCATAACAGACACTGAGCAGAATACGAAAACCCTTGTGCTCGACGATCACCCGCTCGTGACCCATGGCATAGCGCTCATGCTCGCCCGCCATGCGAAAGAGGTGTCGCTTGTCGTAGGTCGCGCGGCTGCCGTCGGGCCTTGCCCAGACCAGGCGGTTGTAATAATTGCCGTTCTCGACCACCGCCACGCTGCCGGTGACGACACAACCGCGCTGCCGTGCCTGGGTCTGCAACCAGGCCACCGCAGTGCTCGTGTCCATTGGCTCGGCCATCTCGCGAGAATTCATGGTGAAGCCGGTGGCGAACATTTCCGGCAACACGATCAGGTCAGTGTCGTCGGCGCCCAGGTTTCCCAGTGTGTCATCCAGCATCCGACAGTTGGCATCGGGGTCTTCCCAGCGCAGGTCACACTGCACCAGGGTGGTTCGCAACTCACTCATCGAAGAACTCCTATCGGCAGAAGAGATAGCGGAGTATGGCGTATGGGGTGATGCGCTATGGAATACAGGGAGCAACGATCAGCGTAACCGACCCGGGAGCATCTCGCAGCCCTATCGAACGGTCATCTGGCTGGCGTTCGAGCAGGCGTCCACCGGAGTCACTCATCCGGGTAGGGGGCCGCGTATGGTAGATTACCCTTTTCGCTAATGGACACGGCATGTCTGCTATCCCTACCGCCATCCCCGAAGCCGGCAAGGGCGTCGCCTTCGGGCTCACCGCCTATATCATGTGGGGCTGTTTCCCGCTGTTCTTTGCCCTCTTCGATGGCGTTCCCGCCTACGAAATACTCGTTCACCGGGTGACCTGGTCTTGTCTGTTTCTGGTGGGTCTGGTCACGTTGATGGGACGCTGGAAGCCGATTCGGATCGCGCTACAGGAACCCCGCCGACTAGGACGTGTGCTCGGCTGTGCCGTTCTGATCGCCATCAACTGGGGGCTCTACATCTATGCGGTGGAGACGCGTCAGATCCTGCAGGCGAGTCTCGGTTACTTTCTGACCCCGCTGGTCAACGTGGGGTTGGGCATGCTGATCCTGCGTGAGCGCATGCATCGACACCAGGCCGTGGCGGTTACCCTCGCCACCCTGGCTATCGCCCTGCAATTGATCATGCTCGGCGAAATCCCCTGGATCAGCCTGACGCTGGCGTTGTCCTTCGGTACCTATGGTCTGCTGCGCAAACAGGTACCGCTTGACGGACTCTCGGGCCTGTTCGTCGAGACCCTGTTGCTGCTGCCACTCGCGCTCATCGCCCTGACGTGGCTTTCACAGGCCGAACTTTCGCACTTCCTTGCCGACTCACGCACCACGGTATTGTTGATCGCCAGCGGAGTGATTACCGCGTTACCGTTGCTTGCCTTCGCCGGTGCCGCTCGGCGCCTGCGTCTGGCCACCCTCGGTTTTCTGATGTATCTCAACCCGAGCATCCAGTTCTTCATCGCCCTGTTGGTGTTTAACGAGCCGCTGTCGTCCGTGCAACTCGTCACCTTCCTTTTGATCTGGGTGGGCCTCGCCCTGTATTCCTGGTCAGCCTGGCAATCACGTCTCCGCGAGGCGCTGACACCTGCTAGGTAGCTAACGATATCGAGGCAAGGCTCAACCCGCGTCTCGATATCGTTTAATCTGATAGCCTCTGGCGACAGCACCATCACATGACTCGCTCCTGACCACGATACGCTCCTGAAAACGAAGAGACCGGATGCTCAAGCGCTACCTGCCGATCCTCACCTGGCTGCCCCATTACAACCGCCGACTGGGCGGCGCCGACCTGCTGGCCGGCATCATTGTCACCATCATGGTGATTCCTCAGTCTCTGGCCTATGCCCTGCTCGCTGGCTTGCCGGCCGTGGTCGGCCTCTATGCCAGCATTTTGCCGCTGGTCGCCTACGCCCTGCTCGGCACCAGCCGCACTCTGGCGGTGGGTCCCGTGGCGATCATCGCCTTGATGACAGGCGTGGCACTCGGCGGTGTGGCTGCCCCCGGCAGTCCGGAGTATCTCCAGGCGGCCCTTGTGCTTTCGCTGCTGTCGGGGGGGATGCTCACGCTGATGGGGCTATTGCGGATGGGCTTTTTCACCAACTTCTTGAGCCATCCGGTCATCGCTGGCTTCCTGTCGGCCTCGGGCATCCTGATTGCCGCCAACCAGGCGGGGCATCTGCTGGGTATCGAGAGCAGTGGCTATACGATGGTCGACCTTGTCATCAGCCTGGTCTCGCATCTCGACGAGATTCACTGGCCGACCCTTGCCATCGGCGCCAGCAGCCTGCTGTTCCTGATCGGCGTGCGCCGCAAAGGGAAAGCCACGCTGGTGCGTTTCGGTGTGGCGCCGAGCCTGGCGGCCCTCTTGGCCAAGGCCGGCCCCGTGCTCGCGGTCGTGGTAACGACGCTTGTCGCCTGGCACTTCGGTCTGGCTCTGCAAGGCGTTGCCGTGGTCGGGGACATCCCGCGCGGGCTTCCGCCCCTTACCGTGCCTTTTTTCGACGCGGCGCTATGGCAACGCCTACTCTTTCCCGCCCTGCTGATCAGCCTGGTGGGGTTTGTCGAATCCATATCCATGGGGCAGATGCTCGCCGCCAAGCGACGCCAGCGCATCTCGCCCAACCAGGAACTGATCGGCCTGGGCGGCGCCAACTTGGCCGCGGCCTTTTCGGGGGGCATGCCGGTCACGGGAGGCCTGTCACGCACCGTGATCAGTTTCGATGCCGGCGCCCAGACCCCGATGGCGGGCATCTTCGCGGCAGTGGGTATCGGCATCGTGACGTTTGCCTTGACCCCGCTGCTCTATCACCTGCCGATCGCCACCCTGGCGGCCACCATTACCGTGGCCATACTTACGGTGGTCGACATCCCCATGGTCCGTCAGACCTGGCGTTATTCGCGTAGCGATTTCTCGGCCATGGCCGTGACCATCGTGCTGACCCTGATCGAGGGAGTCGAGGCCGGGATCATCGCCGGCGTCGCGCTCTCCATCGGCCTCTTCCTGTATCGCACCAGCCGCCCCCACAGCGCGCTCGTGGGACGCATCCCGGGCACCGAGCACTTTCGCAACGTCGATCGACACGACACCGAAACCGCCAGCCATCTCGCCCTGCTGCGCATCGACGAGAGCCTGTATTTCGCCAACGCCCGCTACCTGGAGGATACGGTCTACAGCCTGGTCGCAAGCCGGCCGGAGATCGAGCACGTGGTACTGATCTGCTCGGCGGTCAACCTGATCGACGCCTCGGCACTGGAAAGCCTCGATGCCATCAATGCCCGCCTCAAGGATTCCGGTGTGACCATGCATCTGGCGGAGATCAAGGGGCCAGTGATGGACCGACTGAAGAACAGCGATTTTCTCGATGACATCACCGGACGGGTCTTTCTCAGCACCTTTGCGGCCTGGAGTGAACTCAACCGCAAGCCTGATGATGCCGGCTGACACGGGTGGCACTCACTTGCCCGCCACGATGTATAAAAAAAAGCAGCAAGGGAGTCACGCATAAAGGCCCCATTCTCTGGCAGAGAACGGGGCCATCCACCGCTTGGCTCGTATCAGGGCATCAGCACGCCATCGATGACGTGAATGACGCCATTGGCCTGCGCCACATCCACCACCGTGACATTGGCCGAATTGCCATTGGCATCCATGACGCTCAGGTTGTTGCCATTGCGCATCACGGTCAAACGCTCGCCCTGCACCGTCTCGAAACTGGCCGCACCGTCGCGCTCCATGACCGCTTCCTGCAGCGCCTCTTGATTCATGTTGCCAGGCACCACGTGATAGGTGAGCACCTCCTGAAGCTGAGCCAGGTTTTCCGGCTTCAGCAGCATCTCGACCGTTCCGTCGGGCAGCTCGGCGAAGGCGGCGTCGACCGGTGCGAACACGGTGAAGGGACCGTCGCCTTGCAGCACTTCGGCCAGCCCTGCGGCCTTGACCGCCGCGACCAGTGTTTCATGGTCATTCGAATTGACGGCATTTTCGATGATGTTGCGCTCGGGCAACATCGAAGCGCCGCCGACATTGGTCGGTCCGTGACCGGCATTGGCGGTTCCCATGCCCAGCGCAGCAATACACAGACCGGCGACAATGATCTTGGATTTCATGGCTAACATCTCCTGACTTGCGATTTGGCGTCCCCCGGTTTCGGGGGCTCGGCAATGTATACGCAGCGTCTTGGAGAACGGATGCACGTCGAAAGTGAACGGCGATAGTGCATGTCGATAGTGCACGTCGATAGCCACGTTGACAGCGAAGCCTTTACTTCGCGCTGGCCCTCGCCAAGACTGGCTGCCACTGCCTCCCTCAGCAAGGACGTGGCGCATGCCCGACGCCTCTCAACAAGACCTTATGCGCCACCTGGCCGGCTGCGCACAGGGTGACAACAAAGCCCTGGAACGCCTCTATCGCGCCAGCAGCGCGCATCTGTATGCCCAACTGCTGCGTATATTGAGAGACGAGAGCGCTGCCCAGGACTGCCTCCAGCAAGTCTTCATCCGCATCTGGAACGCCGCCGGCCAGTACGATGCCAGCCGCGCGAAGCCCATGACCTGGCTTTCCACCCTGACACGCAACGTCGGCATCGACTGGCTGCGTCGCCAGAAACCCCAGGATGCGACCGACTCGGAACCGCTACTGGAGACCTTGACCGGGGAACATGACCCGGAGGCCGACAGCATGAGCGGCCAGCACGCCGATCATCTGCGCGACTGCCTGGACACGCTGAGTCCTCCTCAACGGCAAGCGCTTGAAATGGTCTATTTTCAGGGCCTGACCCACAGCGAACTCGCCGACACCCTGACCCAGCCGCTGGGTAGCGTGAAAAGCTGGATACGACGCGGACTCGAGAGGTTGAAAACATGCCTGACTGGGATTTAAGCCAACCCGAGGAACGTCATCTCGCGGCGGGCGAATACGCCCTCGGCGCCTTGGATGCCGATCAGAAGGCCCGCTTCGAAGCCTTGCTGGCGGTCAGCCATGATTTGCAGAACGACGTGGCGACATGGCAGGAGCATCTCCAGCTGTTCAATGAACGTCTCGACCCGCGCACCCCACCTGCGGAGGTGTGGAAGCGCATCTCGACGGCCACCGGTGCAACCCCCTCGCCATGGTGGCGTTCGCTTACGCTGTGGCGCAGCGCCAGTCTCGGCTTTGCCATCCTCGCCTTGGCCTTGGGCCTGTCATGGGTGCAGCCCATCGGGACCGACGTGGCGGAGGAAAGTGCGATATTCGTGGTCCAGGACGAATCGCGTACCCCGGGCTGGATCATCAGCGCCACTGCCGAGGGCCGATTGGTCGTCCAGGCCGTTCAACCCAGCCAGGTCGGCAACGAACAGACCGGCGAATTGTGGCTGATCGCCGATGGCACGCCGATATCGCTGGGGCTACTGCCCGAGAGCGGGCGCCATCGCCTCACGCCCAGTCCGGAATTGCGCGCCCAGCTGCTCAACGCCGATCTCGCCGTCACTGTCGAGCCACAAGGCGGCGCACCCCAGGGCCAGCCCACTGGCCCGGTCATCGACCATGGTCGTCTGACCCCGATTCGCGGGGCCACGATGCGGTTCTAATCCGGCGATGGCCTGCCCCCAGGCCAGGAATATCCATCTTCACAGCGAATGGCGACGGTTTCTTATCCTTGGCTACGATTATCGAGAGTCATGACGATCGGTTAACATGGCGCCATTGTTCGGCAAACGGCGGCACCATGGAGCAGATTCCACGACAGAACCTCGGCATCAGCGCCTATCAATGGCTCAAGCGCGACATCATTCGCGGCGTGTTTCCACCAGGCGAAAAACTGCTGATGACAGGGCTCAAGGCCCGCTACGACCTCGGCGTCGGGCCGTTGCGCGAGGCGTTGTCGCAACTGGTTGCCGATCGCCTGGTCGTGGCGATCAGCCAGCGCGGCTATCGCGTGGCACCGATGTCGTTGGCCGAGCTCGCCGATCTCTACGATGCCCGCGCCCAGTTGGAAGCCATGATGCTGCGACTGGCCATCGAACGTGGCGACGATGCCTGGGAAGCCGACATTCTGGCCTGCGCCCATACCTTGTCCAAGGTCATGGAAGTCAAGAGCCCTGAGGAACTCCTGGATGTCTGGGACACGCGGCACAAGGCGTTTCACACGGCCATGGTGAAGGGCTGCCACTCGCCCCACTTGTTGCAGGTGCGCGACAATCTTTTCGACCAGGTCGAGCGCTATCGTCATTTATGGCTGCGCGAGACCGTCTTCTCCGATTCGGCCCTGGCACGCAAGCGTCAGGAACATGCCGAACTGGTCGACGTCAGCCTGGCGCGCGACGCCGAACGCGCCACTGCATTGATCCGTGACCACCTGATGACGCCCGTTCCTGTGATTACCGAAGTCATGCACCGGCACGGCCTGGCCTGAGTGTTACTTTGCATGAGTGTTACTTTGCATGAGTATTGCTTGGCTTGAAAAGAGCATTCCTCGCATCGTCAGCGCGATCCATGGCTCGATGTCATGAGGGCGTCATGGAAAGTCACGAGACTCGATATCAGCCAATGCCCACAATGGGCAATGGTAAACTGGCGATAGACCATGGGCGCTTGCGACTCGAGGCGCCAGCTGATGGAGAGACCCCAATGCCTCACCTGCTGCGATTTCCCCGTGATATCGAAGGACGCCTCGAGAGACTCAGCCGGCAGACAGGACTCAGTAAAGCCGTGCTGATCGAACGCTGCCTCAATGACGGACTCAACGGCCTTGAGAGCCAACTCATGATGGAAACGCCCACTCTCAATCGCGTCGAGCGCCCCATCGATCAGTTACTGCGCGAGAGTGGCCTGGGCGCTTGACCTGCGACGTCAGTCGTGTCCAGCAAGCTCATTACCGTTGACAGCCCATGGAGAGTAGACACGTCCTCTGTTCGTAACATTGGCTATGTTCAAGGCTGCGGTGACGGGAAAGCTGGCGGTATCTTCCGCCTCCCTTATCCTGCCCCAGCCGGCAAACCAACCGAATGAGGACGCGTTCATGACCACTCGACTCAAGCCACTGGCCCACCTGAACATGACCGCTGCGCTGGGCTTGGGCGTCTTGACCCTGAGCGCCGGCGTCCAGGCCGCCACGGAATGGGACATGCCGACCCCCTACGGCGACCCGACCTTCCATACCGTCAACATCCGTGAATTCGCCGACGATGTGCGCGAGTCCACCGATGGTGAATTGGACATCACCGTGCATTCCAACGGCTCGCTGATCGGCCATGCCGAGATCAAGAATTCGGTGCGGCGCGGGATCGTGCCGATCGGTGAGCTGATCATGTCGCGCCTGGCCAACGAGAACCCAATCTTCGAGGTCGATTCGGTGCCCTACCTCGCCGCCAGTTATGACGAGGCCCAGGCGCTGTGGGACGCTTCTCGCGAGGTGATCGCCGAGGAACTGGCCGAGCAGCAGATCCGCCTGCTGTTTGCCGTGCCCTGGCCACCTCAGGGTATCTACACCCAGGATGTACTGGAAGGCCCGGATGATCTGAAAAACCTCAACATGCGCGCCTACAACACCGCCAGCGAGCGGCTCGCCCAGTTGACCGGCGCCGTGCCCACCCAGGTCGAGGTTCCGGATATTCCCACCGCCTTCAGCACCGGGCGCGTCGATGCCATGATCACCTCACCCGCCACCGGTGCCGACACCAAGGCCTGGGACTACCTGAACCACTTCAACCATGCGCAGCTGTGGCTGCCCAAGAACATGGTCATCGTCAGCGAGCAGGCGTTCTCGCGACTCGATGAGGCCACCCAACAGGCGCTGCTCGACGCCGCCGCCGAGGCGGAAACGCGTGGCTGGGAGATGAGCCGCCAGGAAACTGACGATGCGCTCGCCGTCCTCGAAGAGAATGGCATAGAGGTTACCGAGCCAACGCCGGAACTGGCCGAATTGCTTCAGCAGGTCGGCGAGACCATGACCGAAGAATGGGTGGGGCGGGCCGGCGAGCAAGGCCAGACGATCCTCGATGCCTACGAGAGCGCCCGCAACTGAGCAAGCGCGCGTCTGACTAAGCTCATGCTACTGAGAAAGCCCCCACGGTTGACGTTCATCCCACCGGGGCCTTGATACGCCCCGGTCCTGCTTTGGTTGCCGCCATGACCTACCGTTTCAGAACGCTTTACAACCTGGGCGGCTATCTCTCGGCCGCCTGCCTTATCCTGATCTGCACCTTGATCACGACACAGATTATCGGCCGGATAATTGACCGTATCGCCATGGCGATCGGCGGTGATCGCATCGGTCTCGCCATTCCCGGCCTGGCCGAAGTGTCCGGCTTCCTGCTGGTCGGAGCCAGCTTCCTGGGGCTCGCCTACACCTTCGTCAACGGCGCCCATATCCGTGTCACGTTGCTGATCGGCCGCCTACCGATGCACCTTCGCGTGTATGTCGAGGCCTTCTGTCTGGCCGTCTCGCTGGCGCTGTGCCTTTACCTGGCGTGGTATCTGTACTGGCTGATTGCCGACAGTATTGCCTTTGGTGAAACCTCATACGGCCTGATCAGCATTCCCTTGTGGATTCCTCAGTCGGCGATGCTGCTGGGAGTGCTGCTGTTCTGCCTGGCGCTCGGCGAAGTCTTCGTTCAGACCCTGTTCACGGCATTGCACCGCCCCGCATCGTTCACCATCGACGATCGGCCGCCGTTATGAACAAGACACGATCTATGAACAATGCACGACCCAAGAATGAGTCACGAGCCATGAATGAGTCACGACCATGCTGTTGATCATGCTGACGCTGTTCATCGTGCTGCTGGTACTCCTGGGAAGTGGCGTCTGGGTGGCGTTCTCCCTGCTGGCCCTGGGCTGGGTCGCCATCGAGCAGTTCACGTCCATTCCTACCGGCGATGTCATGGCCTCTAACGTTTGGGGGTCCAGCTACAGCTGGGAATTGACAGCCTTGCCGATGTTCATCTGGATGGGCGAGATCCTGTTCCGCTCGCGTCTCGCCGAAGATATGTTCACCGGTCTCTCACCCTGGATGCAGCGCATTCCCGGTCGGTTGCTGCATACCAACGTGGTGGGCTGCGGGCTGTTTGCCGCCGTTTCCGGTTCATCGGCGGCCACCTGCGCCACCATGGGCAAGATGACGCTTCCCGAGCTCACTCGCCGCGGCTACGACGAGCAACTGGTCATCGGCACCCTCGCCGGCTCGGCCACGCTCGGGCTGCTGATCCCGCCCTCGATCATCCTGATCGTCTTCGGCGTCGCCACCGACCAGTCCATCGCTCGGCTATTCATGGCCGGGATATTGCCGGGCCTGTTGTTGATCAGCCTGTTCGCGGGTTATCTGATGTTCTGGTCCTGGCGACATCCCGAGCGAATTCCTGCTGCGGACCCCGACATGCCCTGGCCTGAGCGACTGCGTCGCTCGCGACGGCTGGCACCGCTGCTGGCCCTGATCGTCGGAGTGATCGGCTCGATCTATGCTGGCCTGGCCTCGCCCACCGAGGCGGCCGCCGTCGGCGTCGTGCTGTCACTGATACTTGCCAAGGTCCAGGGCAACATGGACAGGGGGGTGTTTCGCGACGCCCTGATGGGCGCGGTGCGCACCTCGACCATGATCGCCTTCATCCTCGCCGGGGCGGCGTTTCTCACCGCTGGCATGGGCTTTACCGGCCTGCCCAGCGATCTTGCCGCCTGGATCGGCGCTCAGGGACTCTCCCCCTTCATGCTGCTGGCGGTGCTGACGGTGTTCTTCATCCTGCTCGGCTGCTTTCTGGACGGCATCTCGGTGGTGGTGCTGACCACCTCGATCATGCTGCCAATGGTCGAGGCGGCAGGCATCGACCTGATCTGGTTCGGCATCTATCTGGTCATCGTGGTCGAGATGTCGCAGATCACCCCGCCCGTGGGTTTCAATCTATTCGTCCTGCAAGGAATGACCGGACGCGACATCCTGTACATCGCCTGGGCGGCCATGCCGTTCTTCTTCCTGATGATGCTGGCACTGGTATTAATCAGCCTGTTTCCCGAGATCGTGACCTTCCTGCCGACGGCCATGGGAAACCGCTGAGCGAAGCCTGATCATCGCTCGTTGCCGTCAGTGTGTTATCGACGCGCGGGCGAACCTGACATCTCCGCCGCCTCCTGACGGGCCGCCACCAGCGCCGCTCGCGGATCGCGGGGATAGAAACGCTCGGGCTGGCGTGCCACGTGCGCGAATCGGCGGGTGTCCTTGTAGGGCATCTTCATGAAGCCCGAGACCCCGAGACCCTCGATCAGCCCCACCGACGCCAGGATGTCATCCAGCCGCTGACGAAATTCCGCCTCCCGCGAGGGGTCGAGCAAGCGATAGTAGCTGTGGATCTTGAGATGCTCCGGCAACGCTTCGAAGATGATCATGCCGGTGTGATGAATGTCGTTGAGCGCCTCAAGCGAATGGATGATCGCCTGGGGCAACACCAGGAACTCTTCGGGGTCGGGGCCATCCTCGAAGTAACTGTGCACTCGGGTGTGATCCTCCAGTTCCGGCATCGCGCTTACCTCGAAGGCCAGGCGCATGCCGGGCTCGATCGCGAAGGGGTGCTTGGGGTCCGCGCGGTCCAGATGCAGGGTATCGCGGGCGTTGAACAGACAGCCCTTGAAGATGCCACGGCGATGAATCGCCCGGGCGAGGGTCACCATGTTGTTCACGGCAGCGACGAAGGCCGGCTTGAGCGCAGCATCGTGCAGGTTGAGAGAGGTATCGATGTAGACCCCCTCGGCCTCCCAGCGCACCGCCAGCCCGCCGACCACCGGGTACTTGCCCAGCCGGCCCACTGCGGCGAGAAAGGCCTTCTCGGTGTCTCCCATGCCCTGCATGAAGTTCTTGTAGTAGCGGTCGAGTTGCACGTCGTTGACATCGTTGAGGGTTTCCGGCCCGCCTTCCTCGCGCAGAAAGGCCTTACGCGAACTGTAGACCACGGTGTCGATCTCGCGCGTCGCCGGGCGCGCCCATACCGGCACCAGTGGGGTGGCGGCTTTCTGAGGAATATCGAGCATGACCAGCCTGGCGAGCCGCGGCATCTCGCGGATGAAATGATCGCCAGCCTTCATCCGCATGCGAGGATCGGGGTCGAGCATCGCATCGAGCATCCGGGCAAACTCGACCGGCAACCCCAATGAGGTCGCGGGAATGGCGCGATGACCGAAACGACAGGACTGAGCCGAAGCCAGTGCATAAAGAGTGGCCGCGGCGCCCTGCTCGTCAAATCGAGGCGATGACAACGCCCCGCTCAATTGCTCTTCGCCAATGAAGTAGACATCCCCCAGTCGGGCGTTGGTCTGTTGCAGGTTGTCCGACATCAGCTCCATGACGTTGGCCGCCACGAACTGCTGGTTGGCATCGAGCTGCGCGAAGACCGAGGACCCCCAGTCGATTAGCGCCACCCTCTCGGTGCTGGCGTCAAACACCAGATTGGAGGGCTTGATGTCGCCATGCACGATGGGCTTGTCGATAACGCCACCGCCCGGCTTGCGGGACGCTTCGCGACGCAGGGTGCGCAGAATATCGGCGAGCTGATCGCCAATACGCACCACCAGCCGCGGCGAAAGCCGTCCCTCGCGAAGCGACACCTCTTCCAGGTTGAGCCCCGGCGCGCGCTGCATCACCAGGATCGATTGGCGTCGCACGCGCTGGAAGACGATCAGCTTGGGAACATGGGGATGATCGACCTGCTCCAGCATGAAAGCTTCTTCCTCGAGCCGGTCCTGGAGATGCTGAGGCAGATTCACCCGGGTGAACTTGAACACGTATTCGTCGCCGAGTCCCGTGAGCCCGGCGAACACGAAACCATAGGCCCCCTTGCCGATCAGCTCGATATGGCGATAACCCAGTTGCTCGAGCTGCGTCTGGCATAACGCTACCCACTCTTTAAGTTTGCGCGCATCGTCATGGCTGAGCAGATACACCGATTGCTCTTCGGGTATATAGAACTGCTGCAGGGGAGCATGGCTCATGGACTTAGCTCATATATAGCAACATCGTTTCCGGATCTTCGAGGTAGCCTTTCCAGGCGTTGCAGAAGCGGGCGATGGTGCCGCCATCGATGATACGGTGATCGCCCGCCCAGGTGACGGTCAGGATGGCCCGCTTGACGACATTGTCGTGGTCATCGAAGCGTGGCAACCACTGGGTCTTGCCGATGGCGACGATCGCCACCTCCGGGGCATTGATGATCGGCGCCGCGTAGGTCCCGCCCAGCGCGCCGATGTTGGAGATGCTGATGGTGCCGCCCGTGAGATCCCGCTGGGCGACACGTCCCTCGCGCGCCTCAGCGGTCAGGCGCTGCGTCTCCCGGGCAAGCTCAAGCAGGCTCAGTCGCTCCACGCCCTTGACGTTGGGAACCATCAATCCAGCCTTTCCATCCACGGCCATGCCGATATTCACCGATGGCAGGTAATGAATCTCGTCGACGGTTTGGTTCAGGCGCGCATTGAGGATCGGAAATTCCTGCACCGCCAGCGCCAGGGCCTTCATGAAGAAGGGCATCAGCGTCAGTCGCGTGGCCTGCGCCTCGGCACGCGGCTTGAGGCGCTCGCGCAACGCGAGCAACTCGGTGACATCGATCTGCTCGCCATAGTGAAAGTGGGGAATCGTGGTCGCCGCCTCGACCATGCGCCGCGCCATGACCGCTCGCATTCCGCGCAGGGGCTCCACCCGAGTCTCAGTGGTGTCGAAATGACGCCGTCCGCCTTCGACCGCGGCGCCTGCTCGGGACAGTGGCCCGGGATGCTGGTCGAGCCCCTGGTCGAGCATATGAAGCACATCGTCCTTGAGCACCCGGCCGTCCTTGCCGGAACCTGGCACATCCTCGAGCGCTAGACTGTGTTCGCGCAGTAATCGGCGCACCGCCGGGCTTGCGGGAATACGCCCATAGGGACCATGACCCCTTAAGGCGTCGCCCGCCGCCCCTTCTCGATCGTCTAAGGCCATCGACGATTCTGCGGCGGCGTAGGAGGCATCAGCATTATCGGTATGCGTGCTAATCGCTCCCTCATCCACCGGGGCATTTCCCTGCGTTCTTTCCAGTGCCGATTCCTGCGACTCGCCCTGAGCGTCATAGGAAAACAATGGCGCATGCACCCTGGCCATCTCGCCCTTGGGCACGAACAGCCGCGTCACCCTGCCCGCCTCGGGGGCCGTGATCTCGACCAGCGCCTTGTCGGTCATAACCTCGACCACCGGCTGGTCCTCCTCGATGAAATCGCCCTCGGCGACCCGCCATTCGACTATCTCGCACTCCACGATACCTTCACCAATATCGGGCAGCTTGAACTCGCTCATGATGCGTCTCCTGTCCAGGCTCGCGCAGGCCCAGATACCGAATCGTCAGAAGGCCAGGCTGGCCTTGATCGCCTCGAAGATCTTCAGATGATCAGGGAGATACTCCTTTTCCAGCGTGAGCGGGAACGGCGTATCCAGACCGGTCACCCGGGCGATCGGCGATTCCAGATACAGGAAACAGCGTTCCTGGACGGTGGCCGCGATCTCGGCGGCGAAGCCTCCGGTCAACGGCGCCTCGTGGGTGATCAGGAGCCGCCCGGTCTTGAGCACCGACTCGACCACGCTGTCCTCGTCCCAGGGCAGGATCGTACGCAGGTCGATGACCTCGCAGGAGATCCCCTCCTTCTCGGCAAGCTCGACGGCGCGCTCGATCACCTCCATCTGGGCGCCCCAGCCCACCAGGGTGATGTCGGCCCCTTCGCGGATGACCTCGGCCTCGCCGATGGGCAGTTGGTAATCCTCCTCGGGCACCTCGCCGGTGGAGGCCCGATAGAGCCGCTTGGGCTCGAAGAAGATCACCGGGTCGGCGTCACGAATCGACGCCAGCAGGAGCCCCTTGGCCTGGTAGGGATTGCGCGGCACCACCACCTTGAGGCCGGGCGTGTGCGCAAAATAGGCCTCGGGAGATTGAGAATGGTAGTGTCCCCCGGCGATGCCGCCACCGTAAGGCGCGCGAATGGTCAGGCCTCCGACATTGAACAGGTCCCCCGAGCGATAACGGAACTTGGCCGTCTCGTTGACGATCTGGTCGAAGGCCGGGTAGATGTAATCGGCAAACTGAATTTCCGCGACTGGGACCGAGCCCTGGGCGGCCAGGCCATTGGCAAAGCCGATGATGCCCTGTTCGACCAGCGGTGTATTGAAGCAGCGTGATCTGCCGTACTTCTCCTGCAAATGACTGGTCGCACGGAAGACGCCGCCGAAGCCGCCCACGTCCTCACCGAAGCAGAGCACCTTGTCATCCTCGGCCATAGCGATATCGAGTGCATTGTTGATGGCCTGCAGCATGTTCATGGTCGGCATTCTAGGCCTCTCCCTTGTCGTCAGCGTCGTCACGCGGCGAGACATCGGGGTCCAGCGACCTCGCACCCTTCGGATAGGCATCGGGATAGCGACGAATGTGCGTCTTGAGTGCATCCAGCTGACGCTGCAAGGCCGGCGTCACGTCGGCATAGACATCGGTGACCAGACTATCCAGCGGCGGCGGCGGACGCTTCTGGGCTCGCTTCATGGTCTCGAGCACCTCGCGACGCAGGCGCTCCTGGCACTCGGTTTCCTCCTCATCGCTCCACCAGCGCTTGTCGATCAACCAGCGGCGCATGCGCAGCAAAGGGTCCTTCTCACGCCATGCCTCTTCTTCCTTCTTGGAGCGATAGCCCGAGGGGTCGTCAGATGAGGAGTGGGCCGCCAGGCGATAGGTCATCGCCTCGATCAACACCGGCTGGTTGTGCTCGACGGCCAGGCGGCGCGCCGCCCGAGTGGCGGCGTAGACGGCCAGGATGTCGTTGCCATCGACGCGGATCACGTGCATGCGATAGCCGAACGCACGAGGCGCCACGCCATCGGCGGCGAACTGTTCGATGGAGGGCGTGGAGATCGCATAGCCGTTGTTGCGACAGAAGAAGATCACCGGCACCTGATGAACCGTCGCCATGTTCAACGCGGCATGGAAGTCCCCTTCCGAGGCGGCGCCCTCGCCGAAGAACACGATGGTGCACTGCCCTTCTCCAGCTAGCTTCTGCCCGTAGGCATAGCCTACGGCCTGGGGAATCTGCGTGGCCAGCGGTGAGGAAATGGTCATGTAGTGGAGCTTGCGTGATCCGTAATGGATCGGCATCTGGCGGCCCTTGCCGTAATCGAGTTCGTTGCCGAACAACTGGTTCATGAACTCGTCGAAGCTAAAGCCGCGATACATCAGGGCACCCTGCTCACGGTACTGGGCCATGATCATGTCGGCGTCATCGAGCGCCGCCGTCGCCCCGATGACCGCCGCTTCCTCGCCGGTGCACTGCATGTAGAAGCTCAGCCGGCCCTGACGCTGCGCGGCCATCATGCGTTCGTCGAGCACCCGGGTCGCCACCATGGCGTGATAGATCCGCCGCGCCGTGTCGCGGCCAAGCTCGGGCGCCTTCGCCCCGTCGAAGAGCGTGCCGTCCTGTTGAAGGAGGCGGAAGGTAGGAATGCTGAATTCATCGCCAGCGAGAAAGTCCGGCGAGTGGATATCCGTTGTCGTTGTCATCACCGTGATCCTGAGCCCCTTTTGAGGGCAGTGTTGTCGCTAATGAGTCTCTTCGCCAGGGGATCGGCTCCGGCGGCCGTCAACGCAGCCAAATCTGACGTTAACGTAAACGGCATAGAGGGGAAAGCAAGTTTTCCGTTCCGGCATTGCCTTCAGCGTTCAGGCAATCCTGCGTCGCAAGTGAGATCAACTCGACGGGCTCAACGACTGACCTGCCGCCGCGTCAAACGCTCGAACGTGCTGTCCACGGTGAGTGCCAGCAACCCGATCATCAGCGCCCCTTGCAGGATATAGGCGGTATTGCCGTTGACGATACCGGAGATGATCGGGTCGCCGAGGTTACTGGCACCAACTGTCGCCCCTAGTGCGGCGGTGGCGATATTGACCGTCACCGAGGTGCGGATGCCCGCCAGGATCACTGGTGCGGCCAGGGGCAATTCGACCTGGCGAAGCACCTGCCCCCTGCTCATGCCCATGCCGCGCGCCGCCTCGAGTATCGACGGTTCGATACCCTGCAACCCCGCCAGGGTATTGCGCACGATGGGCAGCAGCCCGTAGAGCAGCAAGGCGACGATGATCGGCAAGGTGCCGAAGCCCAGCACCGGCACGGCCAGTGCCAGCACCGCGACGGGCGGAAAGGTCTGGCCCATGGAGGCGATCTGTGCGACCAGCGGCAGGAAATCCCGGCCGGCTCGGCGCGTCACGGCGATGGCTGCACTCACCCCGATCAGGGTGGCCAGCAACGAGGCCACCATCACCACCAGCAGATGACGCCCCAGCAAGGTTACGAAGTCGGCGCGATCGTAGATGACCTGTCGACTTTCGGTCTCGATCCAGCGAAAGACACTCTCCAGTTCGGCCATGCCAAGGGTCAAGACCAGCAGCAGTGCCAGCCAGGTCAGCGGCAGACGCCAGCGATGTAGCGCGCGGATGGCTTGGCGTTGAACGCCTGGCTCACTCATGGCGGGTATTGCCGACCAGACGCCGCAACGAGAGCTCACCCACGGGCATATCCTCGTCATCGATCACCGTCAGTCGATCGGCGTGCTCGCGAAACATCACCGCGAGCGCCTGGCGCAGGGTGGCATCACGATGCACTCGCGCCGTTGCGATCAGACGCGGCCCGAGCGGCAGCATGCGCTCGCCGACACGCACCAGGCTGGCCTCCTTGAGGCCACGATCATCACCGCCCAGCATCGATTCGACGAAGGGCGTTGCCGGCTCGTGGAGCAGTTCCAAGGGTGTGCCTTGCTGGACGATCCGCCCGGCGTCCATCACCACTAGCTTGTCGGCGAGACGCAGTGCCTCGTCCATGTCGTGGGTCACGAAGACGATGGTCTTGTGTAGCCGCGCCTGCACTTCGCGCAGCTCATCCTGAAGCGCCTCGCGGGTGATCGGGTCGAGGGCACCGAACGGCTCGTCCATCAGCAAGATGTCCGGATCGGCGGCCAGCGCGCGGGCCACGCCGACGCGCTGCGCCTGTCCTCCCGACAGCTGGTGGGGATACTTGTCGGCGAACGTCTCGCGCGGCAGCCCCAACAGCGCCATCAGCTCCTCGACCCGCGATTCGATCCGCTCGGCTGACCACTTGAGAAGCCGCGGTACCAGGCCGATGTTGCGGGCTACCGTCCAGTGAGGAAACAGACCGGTGCTCTGGATCACATAGCCGATGCGTCGCCTGAGCGCATCCTCCTTGAAGCGACGAATCGGCTGTCCGTCGATATGGATCTCACCCTCGCTGTGCTCGATCAGACGATTGATCATGCGCAGCGTCGTTGACTTACCGCATCCGGAGGTGCCGACCAGCGCGCACAGCTCGCCGCTCTCGACACGCAGTGAAATGGCGTCGACGGCGGTTTCATCACCGAAGCGCCTGGTGACGTCAAAGAGTTCGATCATTTCACCCCTCCCGGGCGCAGTCGCTCGCTCACGGCGCCGAGCAAGGCGTCCGCCATCAGGGCCATGCCCAGAATCGGCAGCGCGCCCAGTAGCACCAGATCCATCGCTGCCTGCCCCAATCCTTGGAAGATGAAGCCACCCAGCCCACCGGCGCCGATCAACGCCGCCACGGCGGCGAGACCGATCGCCTGAACGGTGGTAATGCGTACGCCTTCGATCACGACCGGCAGGGCCAGCGGCAGGCGGACCTGCAAAAAGACCTGCCTACGGCTCATCCCCATGCCCCGTGCGGATTCGATCACGCCGGGGTCGACTTCCGAGAGCGCGACGAAGGTATTGCGCACCATCGGCAGCAGGCTGTACCCCACCAGGGCGATCAACGCCGGGGCCCAGCCGATGCCACGCACCCCGATGGCCGATAGCCATTCGACATTGGCCGACAGCCAGGCGAGCGGTGCCAGCAACAGACCAAACAGGGCCAGACTAGGAATGGTCTGCAGAAAATTGAGGACGCCAAAGCCGGCGCGTTGCAGCGTCGGGAAACGCCGCATGGCAAGTGCCAAGGCGACGCCGAGCACCAGGCTCGTGCCGACAGCCGCACCGACCAGTGCCAGGTGATAGAGCACGGCCGACACGAACTGGTCACTGCGTCCCCGAAATTCCTGAAGCAACGCCAACGGCGCCAGCCACCAACTCAGACACAGCCACCAGCTGAGCAGCACGGGAAGCATCAGCGCCCAGCCGTTGAACCGCGAGACCCCCACCCGCGTGCGCAACTCGATCATTGTGAGCAAGGACATGAACAGCACGATCCAGAAGCCCGGCCCGATACCCAGGCGCGCCTGGGGCATGTCGGCATCGGCGAGTCTGGCGGCGGCCAGGGCGAGCACGGCCGGCAGCGACATCAGTATGGCCACCGTCACGATCAAGGCAGTACGGTACTTGACCGGGCTGGGGCGAAACCCCAACACCGCCACCGTCAGCATCGCCAGCGTACCGGCTAAGATGCCCCCCCAGCCGATGGCGTCGAGGGTGGCTACCCCCTCGCCAGGCACGATGCGGTTGGCGGCTACGCTGACCAGATCGCCGCCCAACCAGGCCGCCAGGGAGGCGAGCATCAGGGCTGGTAGAACGCGATTATGGCGCAGAGCCTCCTCCATTCGCTGGTCGGATCACTCGGCCAGCGTATCGAGAAACTCGGATGCCACCTCGCGGGGTGGGCGCCCGTTCACCGCCACCTCGCCGTTGAGGGTCTGCAGCGTCTTCAGGTCGAGCGCCTCGAAGAGCGGCACCAGCAGCGTTTCGATCTCGGGATAAGCGTCGAGAACACTGCGGCGAACCACCGGCGCCGGCTGATAGACCGGTTGAACCCCCAGCGTATCCTC
>DATISN010000109.1:0-9053 GCA_035581765.1 Halomonas sp. | reverse complement strand
CAGGTCCTGCAGCGCCTCACGATGCCGGCTGTAGAGCTCACGTACCGAATGCAGCCAGTAGTCGACTATCCCGCATTCGCCGCCTGCGACCGCGGCACGAATGCCCCCGCAGCCATAATGACCAACGATCATGATGTGGCGCACCTTGAGTACATCCACCGCGAACTGGACGACCGAGAGGGCGTTCATGTCATTGTGGTGGAGCAGGTTGGCGACATTGCGATGAACAAAGACTTCGCCAGGGGGCAGGGCGATGATCTGGTTGGCGGGCACACGACTATCGGAGCAGCCAATCCAGAGATAGTCCGGGTTCTGTTGGCGTGATAGCCGGATGAAGTAATCTGGATCTTCCTGGCACATGCGTTCAGCCCAGGCGCGGTTGTTTTCCAACAGCCCCTGAATATCCCTGTCGTTCATCAGCATTCCCCCGGCGTAAAGCGATCGTTGCGACACCCACATGCCGCCATCTTTTACCTTCCCCTCGCGGGGGGGTCAACTGTCGGCTCTCCCGAGCCAGCAGATGGGCTGGTATCATCTAATGCATTCATTTTCACGGGACCTTTACCGAGGTCCCCGATGGCTCAGGAGACCGGTGTGACCGAACTCGCTCCCGTACAAGACGACAGTACCCGATACGACTATGACCTTTTTGTCATCGGTGCCGGCTCCGGCGGGGTACGCGCCGCTCGCACCGCTGCGGCGACCGGTGCCCGCGTGGCCATCGCCGAGGACCGCTATCTGGGTGGCACCTGTGTCAATGTCGGCTGCGTGCCCAAGAAGCTCTATTCCTATGCGGCGCACTTCCATGACACCTTCGAGGATGCCGACGGCTTCGGGTGGCGGCTGAACGCCGTCCCCGAGTTCGAATGGGCGACGCTACGAGACAACAAGATCGGTGAGATCAAGCGCCTCAACCGCATCTACGATCGTATCCTCGATAACGCCGACGTACGGCTGATACACGGTCGCGCTTGTGTAGTGGGTGCGCATACCGTTGAGGTGGCGGGCGAGACCATCAGTGCCGGCAAGATCCTGATTGCGGTCGGCGGCTGGCCATGGGTGCCGACGTTCCCCGGCAGCGAGCTTGCGATCACGTCCAATGACGTGTTTGACCTCGAGGCCTTCCCAAAGCGCTTCCTGGTACTTGGCGGGGGATATATCGCGGTCGAATTTGCCAGCATCTTCAATGGGCTGGGAAGCGATACGCATCTAGTCTATCGCGGCGAGCTGTTCCTGCGGGGTTTCGATGATGAGGTCAGAGAATTCGCGCGTGACGAGATGATCAAGAAGGGCGTGAAGCTGCACCTGGAAACCAACGTCGATTCGATCCGCAAGGTCGCAAACGGACTCGACGTTACCCTGACCGATGGCCAGCGTCTCGAGGTCGATGCGGTATTGGCCGCCACCGGTCGTCGACCGCACCTGGCTGGGCTGGGATTGGACAAGCTTGACGTTGCGCTCACCGACACGGGTCACGTGCACGTCAACGAACGTTTCGAAACGTCGGTGCCGTCGATACTGGCCCTGGGCGATGTGACGGGGGGCATGGAACTCACGCCCGTGGCGCTCGCCGAGGCGATGCACCTGGTCCAGCATCATTTTGAGGCTACGCCGCCGCGAGCCCCCCTCGACTATCGAAGTATCGCCACCGCGGTATTCTGCCACCCCAATATCGGCACCGTCGGGCTATCCGAGCAGCAAGCGCGCGAAGCATATGGTGAGATCCGTGTTTACACCACCGATTTTCGGCCCATGAAGCACACGCTGTCAGGCAGCAGCGAGCGGTGCTTGATGAAGCTGGTCGTCGATGACCACAGTGACGTGGTGGTGGGCGCGCACATGGTCGGCGACGAGGCCGGCGAATTGATCCAGGGCATTGCCATTGCCGTTCGGGCGCGGCTCACCAAGGCGGACTTTGACGCCACCATCGGCATTCATCCCACCGGCGCCGAAGAGTTCGTCACCATGCGAACGCTGACCCGACGCTGAATCCACGAGACGCTGCTGCGCCGCTTGTGTGGGGAGCAAAAGAGGTTGAACGCTTTAACGCTCAATTAAACTCCACTCACAAGCAGGCTGGATGGGGTCATCATTGCGTTGACGGTGACGTAATTTGCACCCTGGTTGCGTTGGTGACAAAACCGGCCAATTTTGTATTGTCATAAGCCAATGTTATAATGGTAGGTAAATTCGCCTAGCGAAACCTTCTATGAGTGCAACGCCCCACCCCTTTACGCCTTCCGCCGATCTCGCTCGCCCCAGTGTGGCGGATGCGGTGGTCGGCAATGAGCAAACCCCCTTATTCATTCGCAAGCCCAATCCTGATGATGGTTGGGGGATTTACGAGCTGGTCAAGTCCTGCCCGCCCTTGGATGTCAACTCCGCTTACGCCTACCTCTTGCTGGCGACTCAGTTTCGCGATACCTGTGCAGTGGCAACTAACGAGGAAGGCGAGATCGTCGGCTTCGTATCCGGATATGTGAAGAGCAATGCTCCGGACACTTATTTCCTTTGGCAGGTCGCGGTGGGCGAAAAGGCTCGTGGCACCGGCCTTGCCCGTCGCCTGGTCGAGGCCGTGATGACGCGCCAGGAACTCGCGAACGTGCATCATCTTGAAACCACGATCACCCCCGACAATGAGGCCTCCTGGGGGCTTTTTCGCCGGCTGGCCGACCGCTGGCACGCCCCTCTCAACAGCCGCGAGTATTTTTCTACCGACCAGCTGGGTGGCGAACACGATCCCGAGAACCTGGTGCGGATCGGCCCCTTTCAGACGAGCCGTCTCTGAGACGCGATAGCCGCTTGTGATTGCATCCTGGCCTTTCGAACCATTCATTGTCGTAACGAACTATCCCCTAACGTGATGCATGACGCCGACTGACGGACGACGCCTGCTTGCCACGCGGCATTGTTCAAATCGATAAATTGTATCTCACTCTAATTTCTTCATTTCTCACCAAGGAGGTCGCCAATGCAGACCCAGATTCTCGAACGCATGGAATCCGAAGTCCGGACGTATTCACGCTCTTTTCCGGTCGTGTTCACCACGGCCCGCAACGCTCGCCTGACCGATGAGCAAGGCCGCGAGTACATCGACTTTCTCGCCGGCGCCGGCACGTTGAACTATGGCCACAATAATCCTCATATCAAGCAGGCCCTAGTCGACTATCTGGCCAGCGACGGGATCGTGCATGGCCTGGACTTCTGGACGGCCGCCAAGCGCGATTATCTCGAAGTGCTCGAAGAGTTGATCCTCAAGCCCCGGGGCCTCGACTACAAGGTCCACTTTCCCGGGCCCACAGGCACCAACGCCGTCGAGGCGGCGATCCGTCTGGCGCGTGTGGCCAAGGGTCGCCACAATATCGTCACCTTCACCAATGGCTTCCATGGGGTGACCATGGGGGCGCTCGCCACCACTGGTAACCGTAAATTCCGCGAGGCCACTGGAGGCATCCCGACCCAGGGCGCCTCGTTCCTGCCGTTTGATGGTTATCTGGGCGAGCACACCGACACCCTGGATTACTTCGAGAAATTGCTGGGTGACAAATCCGGCGGACTCGACGTGCCGGCAGCCGTGATCATCGAGACCGTACAGGGCGAGGGCGGCATCAACGTGGCGGGCCTCGAGTGGCTCAAGCGCCTCGAAAGCATCTGTCATGCTCACGATATCCTGTTGATCGCCGATGATATCCAGGCCGGTTGCGGCCGCACCGGAAAGTTCTTCAGCTTCGAGCATGCCGGCATCGTTCCCGACATCGTCACCAACTCCAAGTCGCTTTCCGGCTACGGCCTGCCGTTCGCGCATGTGCTCATGCGCCCGGAGCTCGACAAGTGGAAGCCTGGGCAATACAACGGAACGTTCCGTGGTTTCAACCTGGCGTTTACCACCGCCGCCGCGACCATGCGCAAGTACTGGAGCGACGACACCTTTGAGCGTGATGTGCAGCGCAAGGGCAGGGTGGTCGCCGATCGTTTTCAGAAGATTGCCGGCTGGATCAGCGAGCAAGGCATAGAGGCGACAGAGCGCGGCCGTGGTCTGATGCGGGGTATCGACGTGGGCAGCGGCGATGTGGCCGACAAGATCACCCACAAGGCGTTCGAGAATGGTCTGATCATCGAGACCAGCGGTCAGGATGGCGAAGTGGTCAAGTGCCTGTGCCCGCTGACGATTACCGATGAGGACCTGCTGGAAGGCCTGGATATTCTCGAAACCAGCGTCAAGCAGGCGCTGAGCTGATACGCTTGAGATAGGCTGTCTTTGTCAGCCAGGTCATTGGCCGGCCGGAGGAACGGTCGGCTTCTAAACGTCATGCGACTCAACGCTATATAACGGAGATCCTTCATGATCGTTCGCAACCTCGAAGAAGCACGCCAGACCGACCGTCTGGTCAAGGCCGAGAACGGCAACTGGGACAGCACGCGTCTTTCTCTCGCCGATGATGGCGGCAAATGCTCGTTTCACATCACACGCATTTATGAAGGGACCGAGACGCACATTCACTACAAGAACCATTTCGAAGCGGTTTACTGCATCGAGGGTGAAGGTGAAGTGGAAACCCTGGCTGACGGCAAGATCTGGCCGATCAAGCCGGGCGATATCTATATCCTGGACCAGCATGATGAGCATCTGCTGCGCGCTCACAAGACTATGCACCTTGCCTGTGTCTTCACGCCGGGGCTGACCGGCCAGGAAGTGCATCGCGAAGACGGCTCCTATGCGGCGCCCGAAGCCGATGACCAGTCGCCGCTCTAAGCGATACGCGTCATGTTGACAATGCCTCCAGCCCCCACGGGTATGGGGGCATTGTTTTTAGGGGGCTTCGCCGGTGGGCTGCCGATCAAAGACGATAGTGATCTCGGCAAGCGTCACGCCGAATTTCTTCATGGCGGTGCGGTTGATCAGGCGACCGTCGGGCTGCAGGAACATCCAGTCGTCCATTGTGAAAGTGAACGTGCGTCCCGATATTTTCACGTCCAGCGGATAAGTCATGGTGAAGACGTGGCCGGCCTGGCGGGCAACGACAGGTCCGTCGACATCATTGGCGCTGCCGAGCCAGCGATCCTCGCCCTGACGCTCGAAGGTCCAGACCCGGCGATCCGTTTCGCCGTCGTCATAGACGAAGCGCTCATCGAGTACCAGGGTGTCGCCATCGAGTTTGCCGTCGATATCGACGGTGAAGCGCCGTTGTACCTCTCCGGAGTAGTCTTGCACCATGCCCCATGCGCGGGTGCGGCCGTCGAAGTAGGTACCGATATCCAGTTCCGGCGAGGTACCGGCGTAGCGTTCCAGGTCGCCATTCGCACAGCCCATCAAGAGCCAGGCCAACAAGGCAAAAATGAAAGGGCGATAATGATGCATGCGCGGACTTCCTGTACAGGTTTCGTCAATGATTATGGCTAGCCTAGCGCTAATGCCGGTAAGGTGCCATGAGATTCATGGTATATACGATGAAGATCAGTTGGTTCGTATAATGTATATTATGTTAAATTATGTCTTGCAAAAGCGTCACTCTGACTGAGGAATACTAAGCAATCTGGCTCGGGATGGGCCGACACGTTGGACAAGGATGCTAGCGACTCCTTATCATCACGCGACCTGCCACAGGAATGTACTGCCCCCATGCCCCAACGTCTAAATCTGCCTATCGCCTTCTGCCTGGTTTCAATGCTTTCGGGCTGTGCCTTGCTGGCCGAGCCGCCAGAACCCCAACCGGTTCTCGAGCCTGACGTCTTTGCCGCCCGCATCGATCGTCTCGAAAGTGATCTTGGCATGCGTTGTGATCGTCAGGCATACAAGCTCGACGCTCATGCGCGGCAGCAAGACCAGCTCGGCGCCGAGGTGCGTGAAGTCGGCAGCTTGCTGCGACGACTCAGCCGCGACATGGCCAGTCGTGATATCACGACGGAAAACCCCTTGGTCATCGAGCAGCGTTGCGAGCAGGACGATTCGTTACTGGCTGGCAAGGTGTTGGTGGGTCGTAGCGAATGGGTCGGCTTTCCCGATGTCGGTACCTATCTCAAGGCCAGGGTTGATTCCGGTGCGAATACTTCGTCTCTCTCGGCGACCGAAGTCACGCCTTTCGAACGCGACGGCGAGGACTGGGTGCGCTTCAAGCTCGGTGTCAACGACGATGATGTGGTAGTAGAAGACGTGGTCGATGAGTGGATCGAGGTGCCGGTGGTGCGTCGGGTCCGGATCATTCAGGCCGCCGGGGAGGAATCACGCCCGGTGATCAGCCTGATGATGACCCTGGGCTCGATCCGTGAGCCGGTTGAGTTCACCCTCAATGACCGCAGCCATCTCACCTTTCCGGTGCTGCTGGGGCGTCGTTTTCTGCTGGATATCGGCATCATCGATGTCGCACAGACCTATATCCATGAACGCCCCGAATTTCCCGGAGGCCTGCCCTCGGAAGAGGCCGACGTCGACGAAGTCGATGATCCTGATGACGAAGAAGACTGACATCAGACCGATTCGATCGTCATCAGCAAGGATGAAACATGTCACGACTGCCCTTCTATCTGATCGTCGGCCTGCTGTTGATAGCCGGCACGGCGTTCAGCATTCACCGTCATCTGAGTCTCGAAGTCCCCTGGACGCCTGGCGAACAGCGCCAGGTCTGGGAAGTCGAGGCGCTGATAAATTTCGAGGCGCAGGGCGACCCGGTACTCATCGATATGGCGCTTCCCGCCAATCAGCAGGGTTTCCGGGTGCTCACCGAGCATACCGCCTCGCCCGGCTATGGCCTCTCGTTCGTCGAGAATGAAGGCGGCAGACGCGCCCAATGGTCGATTCGCGAGGCGTCGGGAAGTCAGCAGCTTTTCTATACCGTGCAACTGATGGTTTCACCCGATGCCAGAGCCTCGGAAATGCCCACGCCGCAGTTGCGTCGCGATATCGTTTGGGAGCGGCCCTACGATACCGCCGCTTCGCAGGTCATCGAGCGCGCCTGGGACCGCAGCGCCGATTCCTTCACCTTCGCCAGGGAGTTGATGCATGACTTCAGTGAGGAACGCCAAGGCGAAAACGTACGCCTGCTGCTCACCCAGTTCCAACGAAGCCAGCTACTGGTAAGGCTTCTCAACCAGGCAGGTGTTCATGCCCGTGAGGTCAGCGGACTCACCCTCGAGGATGGTCGCCGACGCCAGAACCTCACCTCCTGGGTGCAGGTTTACAACGGCGAACAGTGGGCTTTGTTCGATCCCAACACTGGTGAACAGGGACGCCCGGAGAACTTGCTGCTCTGGGAGTCATCAGGTCACGCCGTGCTTGAAGTGGAGGGCGGAACCGATTCGCGAGTCACCTTCTCGATGCTGACCCACAATCAGCCGGCAGCCGCTGCGGTGCGTAACCAGCTCAGCGACGATACCTTGCTGAACTTCTCGATTCATAGCCTCCCGCTCGAAGAACAGGCGCTTTTCCAGACGATCCTGCTGATACCCATCGGGGCGCTGGTCGTCGTGCTTCTTCGGGTTCTGGTGGGCATCAAGACCTCCGGCACCTTCATGCCGGTGCTGATAGCCCTGGCGTTCATCCAGACCACCCTGGTGACCGGCCTGGTTGGCTTCCTACTGATCGTCGCCATGGGACTGGTGATCCGCAACTATCTCTCCTATCTGAATCTGTTGCTCGTGGCGAGGGTCTCGGCCGTGATCATCACGGTCATCGCGATCATCTCCATATTTTCGGTCCTGTCCTACCGTTTCGGCCTCAATGCCGGGCTGACCATCACCTTCTTCCCGATGATCATTCTGGCCTGGACCATCGAGCGGATGTCGATTCTCTGGGAGGAAGAAGGCCCCAAGGAAGTACTGATCCAGGGCGGTGGTAGCCTGCTTACCGCCGTACTGGCATATCTGGCGATGAACAACCCATTGATACGCCACATCACTTTCAATTTTCTCGGCGTCCAGCTGATCCTGATGGCGCTGATCCTGCTGCTCGGCAATTACACGGGGTACCGGCTGCTCGAGCTGCGTCGTTTCAAGCCAGTGACGGAGGACTGATCCATGTGGGCCTCCCCTGCCAAGCTGCGCCTCAAGGGCATCGTCGGCATGAACCGTCGCAACATTCGCTACATCGGGCGTTACAACTCGCGGCGGTTATACCCGCTGGTTGACGACAAGCTCAAGACCAAGCTGCTGGCCCAGCGCTACGGGATCACCACGCCCGCGCTGATCGGCACCGTGAGCACGCAGTTCGGCATCAAGCAGCTGAGCCGCGTGCTTGCCGGCCACCAAGGGTTCGTGATCAAGCCCGCCAAGGGTAGCGGCGGCAAGGGGATTCTGGTCATCGAGCGAGTCGAGGGCGAACATTTCATCAAACCCAGCGGGATGCGGTTGACGCTGAGCGATGTCGAACGACATGTCTCCAACCTGCTCTCGGGGCTCTATTCCCTGGGGGGATCACCCGATGTGGCGCTGATCGAGGCGCTGATCAATTTTGATGAAGGGCTGTCGGAGTATACCTACGAAGGTGTGCCCGACATCCGGGTCATCGTCTTTCGCGGTTACCCGGTCATGGCGATGATGCGCTTGTCCACGGCGGCGTCCGACGGCAAGGCCAACCTGCATCAGGGTGCCGTGGGGGTCGGACTGGACATCGCCACCGGCACGGCGATCCGCGGCGTGCAGTTCGACCGTACCCGACAGGACCACCCCGATACCGGCCATGAACTGGCCAGCTTGCGCATTCCCGACTGGCGCACCCTGCTCTTGCTGGCCGCCGGCTGCTATGAAATGACGGGGCTGGGCTATCTGGGCACCGACATGGTGCTCGACCGTCATTTCGGCCCCATGCTGCTGGAGCTGAACGCCCGCCCCGGCCTGGCTATCCAGATGGCGAATGGCGAAGGACTCCGCGCGCGGCTCGACCTGGTCGAGCAGCAGGCAGAAGGCAGCACACCGGAGCAGCGGGTGGCCTTCGCCCAGCTGCACTTCGCCCGACGCAGCGAACTCAAGGAAGGCTCAGCCCAGGACGAGGTGATCGCCGCAAGCTGAGTGTGACTGGTCGGCGGCGGGTCCGGTGCGTAGAATACGCCGTTCCACTTCAA
>DATISN010000108.1:0-5613 GCA_035581765.1 Halomonas sp. | reverse complement strand
GCGGTTCTCCGCGGTCAGGTCGACCTCCACCAGCTCGATGTCCAGCCGGGAGGTCACGAAGATGGCGAGGAGTCTCTCGAAGGCCACCTGCGCCATCTCGTCGCCGTGCAGGATAACGAGGGGTGATTCCACCTTGATCTTGCGGTTCATCGAGTTGCTCTCCTTGTTTCGAGACGCCATGTCATAACGAGACACCACGTTATACCGAGACACCATGCGTGTCGCCGTCGGTAAGGGGCCAAGGCCACTCCCATTCCCATTCCCATTCCCATTCCTGCATTTAGCGTTTAGCCCTTAGCGCCTGACTTAGCGCCTAGCGCCTGGCCTTCTTGCCACGCGATGACTTGGCGCTCCCGTTATCCTCGTCTTGGGCGGAAGGTGGCGTGAAACTCCCCCGTACCAGCGCCAGCAGGCCCTGGGTAGAAGTATCGAATTCCTGGCTGCGGGAATCGATGCGATCGCTGATCTCGCCGGCGATGCGCTTGCCGAGCTGCACGCCCCACTGGTCGAAGGAGTTGATGTTCCAGATCACCCCCTGGACGAATACCTTGTGCTCATAGAGCGCAATCAGCGCCCCGAGGTTCTTGGGCGTCAGCTCGTCGAGGAGCAAGACGCTCGAGGGACGATTGCCCGGGCAGCTGTAGGGGTCGAGCCGGCTGCCTTCCTGGCTGCCTTCCATGAAGGCGTTGGCCTGGGCCAGCATGTTGGTCAAGAGCGCGAAATGGTGATCCTCTACGCCGGGCTCGGGTTTGAGCGAGGCGATGAAGTCGATGGGCACGTAGCGCGTCCCCTGATGCAGCAACTGAAAGAAGGCATGCTGGCCGTTGGAGCCGGTCTGGCCCCAGACGATCGGCCCGGTCTTGTAGTTCACCGGATGGCCGAAGATATCCACCGACTTGCCGTTGGACTCCATGTCGAGCTGCTGCAGGAACGACGGCAGCTGATGCAACGCCTGATCGTAGGGCACGATGGCCTGGGTCTCGGCGCCCTGGAAGTTGATGTACCAGATGCCGATCAAGGCCATCAGCACCGGCATGTTCTCGCTGGTGGGGGCCGAGAGAAAGTGCTGGTCCATCTCGTAGGCGCCCTCGAGCAGCTCCATGAAGCCCTCGAAGCCAATCGACAGCGCGATCGGCAGGCCGATCGACGACCACATGGAATAGCGCCCACCGACCCAGGCCCAGAACTCGAAGACGTTCTCCTCGCGGATGCCGAATTCCATGGCCGCCTGGCGGTTGGTCGACGCGGCGATGAAGTGCGCCCCGACATCGGCATCCTCGCCGGCGTTATCCAGGAACCAGCGCCGCGCCGTCTTGGCGTTGAGCAGGGTCTCCTGGGTGGAGAAGGTCTTGGTTGAGACAATGAATAGCGTCGTAGCCGGGTCGAGCCCGCTGAGTACCTTCTGGATGTGGGCGCCGTCGACATTGGAGACGAAGTGGAAACTCAGCACCGGGTGGCGGTGCTTGAGCAGCGCCCGGCACGCCATGTTGGGCCCCAGGTCCGAGCCGCCGATGCCGATGTTGACCACGCTGGTGATGCGCTGGCCGTTGTAGCCCTTCCACTCGCCGTTGCGCACCGCTTCCGAGAACTGCTTGATCTGCTCGCGGGTGCGCTGGATCTCGGGCATCACGTCCTGACCATCGACCTTGAGCGGCCCCTCGCCCAGGTTGCGAAGCGCCGTGTGCAGCACCGGACGATCCTCGGTGACGTTGATGATGTCGCCGGAAAACATCTGTGCGCGACGCTGCACCAGCGCCGAATGGTCGGCCAGTTCGAGCAGGGTCTCGAGCACCTCGTCGGAGAGATGATGCTTGGAATAGTCGAGAAACAGGCCACCGACGCGCAGGCTCATCTTTTCGAAACGCTGCGGGTCTGCGGCGAAGTAGTCGCGAATACGGTCGTTGGCCGTGGTTTCCTGCAGGCCCTTCAATGCCTGCCAGGTGACGCTACGGGTGAGCTGGAACATAAGGCGATCCATTTTTGTGAGTCGGTGTAATGCCAGGGATTATTATGTAAAAATACTACATAAAGAGGGGTATTAGGCAAGCCATAATAGAAAACCATCTTGCCCGTTGTAATAAAACTACGCCGGAATGATCGCGATTGGCATGGCCAAGGAACTAAAACATTGGCAGGGGTTGGGAGACCGGCAGGCTGGTAAACTGCCCTCGTCACACGCAGGGGTAACTCATGACACTCGCCGAAATCGCCCGCCTGGCCGAGCGACTGGAGCGTGGCGCCCGGGAGCAGGGCTACCACATGCTGATCGTGGGTTCCGAGACGACGCGGAGAGCGAGCGCGAACTGGCCCTGGCGCTGCGAGGTCATCATCACCGCCAGCTGCCTGCTGATGGAGGATGTTTTCTATCGCGACATGATGGCGGGCGGTCTGCCGATCATTGCCATGGACCGCGGCCTGGACCCCCAGCATTTCGCCAGCGTGGTGGGTAACGATCGCGATGCCGCCGAGCGGCTGACGCGCTCGGTACTCGACGACTCGGTGACGCAAATCGCCTGGCTGGACGCGGTCCCGGCGCTCTCGATCAGCCGGGAACGCCGCGCTGGCTTCCAGCAGGCGCTGGAGGGCAGCGCCGTGGAGGTGATCGAAAGTAGCGCCAAGCGCTTCGATCGCAGCGATGGCGCGCAACTGATGCGCGAACTTCTCGACCGTCACGGCCTGCCGGACGCCCTGGTTACCGCCTCCTACACCTTGCTCGATGGCGTGTTCGACGTGCTGCTCGAGGACGGCGGCCTGCCGCCATCGCTGCGCCTGGCCACCTTCGGCGACAGCCGCCTGCTGGACTTCCTGCCCTTGCCGATCAATTCCGCGGTTCAGGATCACGACCGCATCGCGAGAGCGACCCTGGCCTGCGCCCTGGCGGCCTCGCGGGGCGAGTATCAGCCCGGCGAGCAGGTCATTGCGCGCACTCACCATTGGCGTTTGCCGGAACGCGCGGCGCTCTTTATCTGACGCGCGTCACCTGACTCGGCTCAGCGTGACGCCGCCCAGGGTTCGAGCCCCTGCAGCGTGACCTTCAGGCACTGCTTCAGGTCGTGAAGGACCACGCCGGCCTCGCCCAACTGTCCCTCCCAGCCCAGGCGTTCCAGCCGTGCGGCCAGTCCGGCCACCTCCACCGCGCCGAGGCTGGACGACTCTCCCTTGAGCTGGTGGGCCAGCTGGTTGACGCGCTCCGACGAGGCCGCACCGACGGCCTGTTCCAGCTCGGCAAGGCGCGCCTCGACTTGCTGGCGATAGAGCGCGATCAGCGACGCGAGACCGCGCTCGCCAAGACTCTCGCGCAGCTCAGCCAAGGTGGCATGGTCAAGCGGCTCGGCTGCGTTCGGCTCGGCGGCCGACGCCAGCGCACGTGAGCCGATGACGCTCTCGGGGAGATGACGGCGCAGCATTCCCTCCAGCGCCTCCTGAAACAGAGGCTTGGTCAGATAGCCGTTCATGCCGGCGGCCAGGCAGCGGGCCTGCTCGCCACCGGGCCCGCCGGCCGTCATGGCAATGATCGGCACCTCGCCGGACCAGCCGCCGCGCGCGCGCAGTCGCCGCGTCACCTCCAGGCCGTCCATGTCGGCCATCTGCACGTCCATGAAGATAAGATCGAAACGCATTAGCCTGGCCTTTTCCAGCCCCTCGGCACCGCTCTCGGCGACACTGACATGACAGCCGAAGCGCTCCAGCATTGCCACCGCCACCTGTCGATTGACCGGATTATCCTCGACCACCAGCAATCGCGACTCAACGAGCTGGACAGGATGGGAGGCCTTGCGTGCCGCCTTGGCCGCGTCGTTATCCGCGGGCACCAGCGGCAAGTCGAACCAGAAGCGACTGCCCTCGCCGGGCTCACTCTGCACCGCCAGACGCCCCCCGAGGGCTTCCACGAGGCGACGACAGATCGCCAGCCCCAGGCCAGTACCACCGAAATGCCGGGCGGTGGAGGCGTCGCCCTGCTGGAAAGGCTCAAAAAGTCGCGGCAGTTGTTCTGCGGTGATGCCACGCCCGGTGTCGGTCACCTCAAAACGCAGATGCCCAGGGTCGGAAACCATCACCGATAACAGAATCTCGCCCTGATCGGTGAACTTGATGGCGTTGGCGACCAGGTTCAACAATACCTGACGCAGCCGCCCAGGATCGCTGATCACGCGTGGCGGCAGCCGGAGATCAAGATGACTGGCCAGCCGAACGCCTCGCGATTCGACACGATGGGAAAACAGGGCCATGACGCCCTCGACCAGCTCGCTCAAGGCCACGGGGCGCGATTCGAGCTCCAGCCGATCCGCCTCGATCTTGGAAAAGTCCAGCAGGTCGTTGATCAATTCCAACAGCAGCCCGGCGCTGTTGTGGATGGTATGGGCATAGTGGCGTGAACGCCCCTCCAGCGGCTGGTCGAGCAGCAGATCACTCATGCCGATCACGCCGTTCAGCGGCGTCCGTATCTCGTGACTGACGGTGGCCAGGAAGACCGACTTGGTCTCGCTGGCGGCCTGGGCGCGCCGGGCCGTGGCCTTGAGCTCATGGCTGAGGGTTTCCAGCTTGCGACGGGCCGCGGCATTGTCGCGGGCCTCGCGAAACAAGAACATCACGACCAGCATCGCCGCCACGCTCATGGCCAGGATAAGCGCCATCAGCAAGGCGTAGAGGGTCTGCAATTGCTGGCGTTCATGGGTCGCGCTGTTGGCCAGGTGGCCGTTGATGGCGATGATCAGCTGCTCGGTGCGCCGTCCCAGCGCTTCGAGGTGCCGGTCAATCGACAGGTGGCGCTCATCGTCAAGGGCGTCAAGCGACTCCAAGTGCACGTCCAGTTCGTCAAGTCGTGCTTCGATCTCGTCGAGCCTCGATACCGCCACGGGGATGGACGCGATCAGCTCGGAAACCTCGCCCCCGCGCAAGAGGTTCAGACGGCTGTAGAGCAACTCGAAGCGCAGCCTGGCCCCTGCCAGGTTACGGTCGGGATCGCCTAGATAATTGCGCAACTGCACGACGTCACGATCCAGCTTATATGCGTGCCAGGCGGTGTCGCCGCCAACGCTTTGGGTCAGGCTGTCCTGACGCCATGAGACCAGCCCCACCACCAGCACGGCGGCGGCGAAGAGCACTAGGGCGGCGATAGCACCGAATTTTAGGCGCAGCGGGAGGCGCAACATGGGCGAGGCAGCGTTCAGTCGAAAGAGTGATCAAGGCACATGGATATTCTCTACCTGCCATACCGAGCGAAAGCGAATCGTCTCGTTGTTGAGCTCGGGGTGCTCGTCGAAAGGATAGAGCACGAACAGCGGACCAAACTCGCGAATCGGCATGGGCTCGCCGTTGCGATGCAGAGCCAGAATTACCTCATAATCATGCAGGTCCGAGATCGGGATCTCGGCTTCGAAGTCGTTCAGGGCTCGCACCACGATGTGCTCGCCCTCAGCGCCTGCGGCCTGCAGAACGGCAAGTAACAACGGACCCTCATAGCGGGACGAATCGCTATGCCAAGGCGTATGGGTCTCGACCTCGCGCGATTCCAGGGCCATCAGCATGTCACGATCGAGATGGGCCTGAGCGCCCGTATTGGTATGTTCGATATTCCCGCTGATCGTGAGGATTACCTCCCCCTTGGGAGAC
>DATISN010000107.1:0-7372 GCA_035581765.1 Halomonas sp. | reverse complement strand
TCGAACGCGGGGAGGCGCGTGCGCTCTCCGAGGTCGAGCTGGTCGGCGCCGACCCGGTCACGGTCGTGCTCTCCGAGAAGGGCTGGATTCGCAGCGCCAAGGGGCACGAGATCGATCCCGCCGGGCTGTCCTACAAGGCAGGCGATCGGTTCGCGCTGGTGGCGCGAGGCAAGACCAACCAGCCGCTGGTGCTGCTCGATGATACCGGCCGTGCCTATACGCTGACCGCGCATAATCTTCCCAGCGCTCGCGGCCAGGGAGAACCGGTGACCAGCCGCGTCAATGTGGTGGCCGGGGCGCATATGGCCGGTGTGATGCTGGCACCGCCCGCCAGTCGTTTCCTGCTCGCCTCCGACGGAGGCTATGGTTTTGCCGCTCGGCTCGAGGAGCTGGTTGGCAAGAACAAGTCGGGCAAGGCCGCGCTGAGCGTGCCCAAGGGCTGCAATGTGTTGCCGCCGCGTGCCATTCCCGACGGCGAGGAGGCGTGTGTAGCGGCGATTTCCAATGAAGGGCGCCTGCTGGTGTTCGCCATCGAGCAGTTGCCCGAGATGGCCAAGGGCAAGGGCATCAAGATGATCGACATCCCCGGCGCCCGCGCGGCCCGTCGCGAGGAATTCGTGCGCGACCTGGTGGTATTGCCGGCGGGTGCGTCCCTGGTGGTGCATGCCGGCAAGCGCAAGCTGACCCTCAAGGACAGCGACCTGGACTATTATCGCGGTGAACGCGGGCGGCGTGGCAGCAAGCTGCCGCGCGGGCTGCAGAAAGTCGACAAGCTCGAGGTGCTGGCATGACCCGACGATTGCTGATTCGCGCCACCGGCACGGCGCGACCCGGCCAGTTGGCGGCGCTGGGCAGGACGCTGGCCAGAAGCGGCGCCAGGCTGCTGGATATCAACCAGAGCGTGACCTTCGGGGTGATGTCACTGGAAGCGCTGGTCGGGCTCGATCAAGACATGGATCTGGAGCGGGCCCTGGCCGTGGCCGGAGACAGCCTGGGGCTGGACATCCAGGCGATTCAGGTCAGTGCCGAGGACTACCAGCGCTGGAGCGTGCAGGCGAGTCAGCCGCGGTTGATCCTGACGCTGCTGGCGCCGCATCTGCCGGCGGGCATCCTCGCCGAGGTGGGGGCGCTGACCGCCGAGTACGGGCTGACCGTGGAGCTGATTCATCGCCTTTCCGGTCGCGAGCCGCTCGATGGCGGCGTGCCGCGCGATCACCGAATTCAGGGCTCCTGCGTCGAATGCTGGCTGCGTGGTGAAGAGATCGACCTCGACGCCCTGCGTGAGAAGGCCCTCGCCCTGGGCGCCATGCATGGCGTGGATATCGCCATTCAGGAAGACTCCATCTGGCGCCGGCACAGGCGGCTGGTGTGCTTCGACATGGATTCCACCCTGATCAAGGCCGAGGTGATCGATGAGCTGGCGCGCTGTCATGGCGTGGGCGACGAGGTCGCCGCGATCACCGAGCGGGCCATGCGCGGCGAGCTGGATTTCCAGCAGAGCTTTCGTGAGCGCATGAGGATGCTCGAGGGCCTGGATGAAGCGGTGCTGGCCGAGATCGCCGAGCGTCTGCCGCTGATGGACGGTGTGGAGCGGCTGATGACGCACTTGAAGCGCCTGGGGTATCGCACGGCGATTCTCTCGGGGGGCTTCACCTACTTCGCCCGCCACCTGCAGGAGCGGCTCGGTTTCGATGAGATCCACGCCAACGAGCTGGTGATCGAGAATGGCAAGGTCACCGGCGAGGTTCATGAGCCGATCATCGATGCCGACCGCAAGGTCCAACTGCTGCGCGAAATCGCCACGCGCGAAGGGCTCACCATGGAGCAGACCATCGCCGTGGGCGACGGCGCCAATGACCTCAAGATGCTGGCCGCCGCGGGACTGGGCATCGCCTTTCGTGCTAAGCCCCTGGTACGCCGTCAGGCTCGTCAATCGATCTCCACCCTGGGGCTCGATGCGGTGCTCTACCTAATCGGTTATCGCCAGGTCGATCTGGAGGAGCCCGAGGCGTGAGTACCGCTTTCGACACCTGGCGCGATCGCTTCGAGCGGCTGCGCGCCAATAAGATCTTCGAACTGACGGTGATCACCATCATCGTGATCTCGGCGCTGCTGATCGGCGCCAAGACCTATGAAGAGACCAACCGTTTCCAGCAGTGGATGGGTCTGCTCGACATGGCGGTGACGGTGTTCTTCCTGGTGGAGATATTGATCCGCATTGCGGCCGAGAAACGCCTGCGCGACTTCTTTCGCCGTGGGTGGAACGTCTTCGACTTCCTGATTGTCACCGCCAGCCTCATTCCCCTGGACGACTCGGAGATGGTGCTGCTGGCCCGGCTGCTGCGGGTCTTCCGGGTCCTGCGCCTGGTATCGATGATCCCCGAGCTGCGCATGTTGATCGCGGCGCTGCTCAAGTCGATCCCGCGCATGGGGTACGTGGCGCTGCTGATGTTTATCATTTTCTATATCTACGGTGCCGTCGGCAGCTTCCTGTTCGCCAGCGTGGACGAGAAGCTTTGGGGCAACATCTCGCTTGCCATGTTGACGCTGTTCCAGGTGGCTACCTTCGAGAGTTGGGCCACGGCGGTGCTATACCCGACCATGGAGCACTACCCCTACGCCTGGATCTACTTCCTCACCTTCATCTTTCTCACCGCTTTCGTCTTTCTCAACATGATGATTGGCATCGTGCTCGATGTGATGCAAAAGGAGAACATGTTGATGGAGCTCGAGAGCGGGGAGGGCGAGGCCGCCGAGATGCAGGGGCTGCGCCGGGATGTCCGTGAATTGCAGAGCCAGCTCAACCGCATGGAAGCGATGCTGGAACGACACGACAGGCAACCGAACCGTCATGCGCAGGGTGAACCCGATACCAAATGATCGCGAGATCGGTCTGCCCCGATGGGCGCTGACCTGACCCCCAAGGAGATCGCCCATGACCCCTTCACTCCTCCAGGCACCCTTGCCCTTCCTGCCACCGTACCTGCTCGAGCGCATCGCCAGCTCGGCAAGCCCCCGACTGCGTGAGTGCGCCAGCCAGACCCTGATGGTCGACCGGCATTTTCGTGCTCGCGCGGGCGCCGTGGCCCTTCCGCAGGGGAGCCCTGTGCGCGGCGAGCCGGCGCGTTACGTCTATAGTGCCGATCAACAGCAGACGCTGCCCGGGCGACTGGTGCGCCGCGAAGGTGAGGGCGACAGCGGCGATCCTTCTATCGACGAGGCCTATCATGGCATGGGGGTAACGTATCGCCTGTTCTGGGACGCCTTCGGCCGACATTCCATCGATGACCGTGGCATGGCCATGCTGGCCACGGTGCACTACGGAAGGGACTACGAGAACGCCTTCTGGGATGGCAACCAGATGGTCTTCGGCGACGGAGATGGAGAGCTGTTCAACCGTTTCACCAGCGCCCTGGATATCGTCGCTCACGAGTTGAGCCACGGGGTGATTCAGCATGAGGCCGCGCTAATCTATGCCGACCAGGCGGGAGCGCTCAACGAATCGCTGGCCGATGTCTTCGGCAGTCTCGCCAAGCAGCATGAGCAAGGGCAGCGTGTCGATCAGGCCGATTGGTTGATCGGCGAGGGGCTGTTCACCGACCGCGTCGAGGGACGGGCGCTGCGCTCGATGGCAGCGCCCGGCAGCGCCTACGACGACCCCTTGCTGGGTCGCGACCCACAGCCGGGCCACATGCGCGATTTCGTCGTCACCCAGGCCGACAACGGCGGTGTGCATATCAATTCGGGCATTCCCAACCGGGCCTTTCATCTCGCCGCCATGGCCCTGGGCGGTCATGCCTGGGAAACCGTGGGGCCCGTCTGGTACGACACGCTTGTCAATCGCCAACTGGCGAGGGATAGCGACTTTGCGGTCTTCGCCGCGCTCACTCTGGCCGCCGGCGCGGAGCGGTTCGGGGCGATGAGCCGGGAAGCGGAGGCGGTGCGCGAGGCCTGGCGCGCGGTGGGCGTGCTGCCATGAGCACGCCCGACACGCTGCCGACCCTGACGGCGTCCAGCGTGCTGCGACTCAGCCGCGAGGGCGGTGTGGCGCATTTCCCGGGACTGGCGCGGCCGCGACGCATCGAATGCCGCCAGTTCAGTGAGCTCCAGCGGGGCGAACTGCAAGCCTTGCTCGAGGACGTGTCCCGGGCCTGTACTCCAGAGGGGCCGCCGTCGGGTGCCGATCGACGCGTCCTGTCGCTGAGCGTCGAGGAGGATGACGGCAAGGTGACATGGACGCGCCAGATTGCCGAAGACGCGGCCCCCGAGGCGCTGCTACGCTGGTGGCGCGAGTCCGCCGTCGAACAGGAGTGAGTAACCATCTTGTGGTGCTGGCTTGACAAGCGGGCCGCGGGCTGATTTTCTAGTGACCATGATTATTGCATTTCGCCACCTCAGCTTGGACCTACGACTACTAACCGACCACTAAACGTGTCGGGCGATGCCTCGCGCATCGCGTCTATCAGGTCCGTTGAGGTAACGAAATGTCTTCCATCCCACGCTTTTTCCGCACTCGCTGCTGTTCTTGCCCGACCGTCTCTAGCCTGACCGTCACTGGCTGCGAGAACGTTTTTGCCGTGCCCCCAGCGCCCCGGTATGCTCAACGCATCCGGGGCGTTGTCGTTTGTGAATGCCGCCCGACGTCCGAATATCGACTCGCCAGCCCAGGGAGAATGCCATCATGATGCTCGACAACCCCGCTTCAAAATATCGACCCTTCGTTGCCGTCGATCTGCCGGATCGCCAATGGCCGTCACGACGCATCGAGGCGCCACCGCAGTGGTGCAGCGTCGACCTGCGCGACGGTAACCAGGCATTGATCGACCCGATGGACCTGGAGCGCAAGCAACGCCTCTTCGATCTGCTGGTCAAGGTGGGCTTCAAGCAGATCGAGGTGGGCTTTCCCTCGGCGTCGCAGACCGACTTCGATTTCGTGCGATCCTTGATCGAGGACAACAAGATCCCCGATGACGTCAGCATCCAGGTGCTCACTCAGGCGCGCCCGCAGCTGATCGACCGCACCTTCGAGGCGTTGGAGGGGGCCCGAAACGCCATCGTCCACGTCTACAATGCCACCGACCCGATGTTTCGGCGCGTGGTGTTCGGGGTCGACAAGGCCGAATGCGTGCAGATCGCCGTGGCGGCCACCACCCGGATTCGCCAGCACATGGAAGCGGCGCCGGCGACCCACTGGACCTTCCAGTATTCACCTGAGCTCTTCACCACCACCGAAATGGACTTCGCCGTGGAGATCGTCGAGGCGGTGATGGATGCCTTTGAACCGACGACCGAGCAGCGGATGATCGTAAACCTGCCGGCTACCGTTGAAGTCGCCCCGCCCAACAACTACGCCGACCAGATCGAGTGGTTCTGTCGCCAGGTCAAGAATCGCGACACGCTGATCGTCAGCGTTCACCCTCACAACGATCGTGGCACCGGCGTGGCGGCCGCCGAGCTGACGATGATGGCGGGTGCGGATCGCGTGGAGGGCACGCTGTTCGGCAACGGCGAGCGTACCGGCAACGTCGATATCGTCACCCTGGCCATGAACCTGTACACCCAGGGTGTTCATCCGCAGCTCGACTTCTCCAATATCACGCCGGTGATGCGCGAGGTCGAATACTGCAATCAGCTGCCGGTGCACCCGCGCCATCCCTATGTCGGTGATCTGGTCTTCACGGCCTTCTCGGGCTCCCACCAGGACGCGATCAAGAAGGGCATGGCCGATCGTCGCGCCAACCCCGACGCACGCTGGGAAGTGCCCTACCTGCCCATCGACCCCATGGATGTCGGCCGCAGCTACGAGGCGGTGATCCGGGTCAACAGCCAGTCGGGGAAAGGGGGAATCTCCTACCTGCTCGAGCAGGAGCATGGCATCGAGCTGCCACGCCGGTTGTCCATCGAGTTCAGCCAGGTCGTGCAGGAAGTCGCCGATCGCACCGGGCGCGAGATCACCTCGACGATGATCTACCAGGCCTTCTCCGATGAATACCTGGAACAGCGCTCACCCTTCGCGCTGCTCGGGCATCGCCTGTCATCCGAGCCCGACAGCCCCCGCGTGAGCGTGGAGGCCAGCATCGAGGAGCGCGGCGAGCGCCGGGTCATCCAGGGCGAAGGCAACGGTCCGCTGGCGGCCTTCATCAAGGCGTTGGCGGCCGCCGGTCACGACGTTGAGATCATCGATTATCACGAGCACTCCCGTGGCCAGGGGGCCGATGCCGAGGCCATCGCCTATGTGGAGGTGCGCATCGACGGCAAGGCGGTGTTCGGTGTCGGTACCGACGAGAGCATCACCAGCGCCTCCATGAAGGGCGTGATGAGTGCGATCAACCGCCATCTTTCGACCCAGGCGCCGGCCGCCAATGTCACCGCGGACACGCTTGGCTGAAACCGGCGGCTCCGAGAGCTGTAGTTGCTGTAGTCATAGAGGCGTCTTGCTGGCCTCGCCGGGGATCTCGCGCACCAGCCTCGGCATGAGAAACCCCGGCAGCACCCGGCGCAGGCCCGAGACCAGCTCGCGGGCCTGGTCGTCGTCGACATCGAAATGCGCCGCACCGGCTACCGGGTCGAGGACGTGCAGGTAGTAGGGCAGGATGCCCGCCGCAAAAAGCCGCTCGGATAGGGCTGACAGGGTCTCGATGTCGTCATTGATGCCGCGCAGCAGCACGCTCTGGTTGAGCAGGGTGACCCCGGCGTCGCGCAGCTTTCGGCAGGCAGCGACGACGGCCTCGTCGATCTCGTTGGCATGGTTGATGTGCAGCACCATCACCTTCTGAAGGCGCGTGGCGGCGAGCCAGCCGAGCAGGGCCGCGTCGATGCGATCCGGGATCACCACCGGCAGGCGGGTATGGAGGCGCAGCCGTGTCAGGTGAGGGATGGCGTCGAGCCGCTCGACCAGCCAGGCGAGCTGACGGTCGCTCGCCGCGAGAGGATCGCCGCCGGATAGGATCGCCTCGTGGATGGTGGCATCGGCGCGCAGGTAGTCGAGCGTGCTTTCCCATTGAGAGCGGGACGGTGCGTTCTGTGCGTAGGGGAAGTGGCGACGAAAGCAGTAGCGACAGTTCACCGCGCACGCAGGGCTGGCGATCAACAGCACCCGGCCGGCGTATTTCTGGATCAGGCCCGGCGCCGGGGTGTGCATGGCCTCTTCGAGCGGGTCGTTGATGAAACCGGGCGTCGGCTCGGCCTCGGCACTCACCGGGAGCACCTGGCGCAGCAGCGGGTCGCGGCTGTCGCCGGGCCGGATACGGGCGAGATAGGCTTCGGGAACGCGCACCTCGAACAGGGCATGGCCGCGCTCGGCACCGGGTAGCCAGGCATCGTCCAGGTCCAGCCGGCGGCAGAGCTCACGCGGGTCGCGAATCGCGCGGGC
>DATISN010000106.1:0-12843 GCA_035581765.1 Halomonas sp. | reverse complement strand
GGAACGCTCATGTCCGGCAGAACACCCTCGATTCGTGAACGTTGCGTGGCGTCAGCTCCAGGGCCGAGCGGGTGTCGCGCTCCGCCTCGCGTCGGGCGGCCTCGATGAGGTGGTGATCCGGCGAGAGATCGCACGCCGGGTCGGTGGCGGCGGGGTCGCCGGTGAGCAGGTAGGCCTGGCAGCGACAGCCGCCGACATCCCGATGGCGTTCGTCGCAGCTGCGGCAGGGCTCCAACATCCAGGCATCGCCACGATAGCGGTTGAAGGCCTCGCTCTCGTACCAGATCTCGCGCAACGGCCGCTCGCGCACCGAGGGGAAGCGCATCGGCAGCAGGCGCGCGCTGTGGCAGGGCAGCACGGCGCCGTCCGGCGCCACGGTCATGAAGATCGACCCCCAACCCCCCATGCATGCCTTAGGGCGGTCGGCGTAGTAATCGGGCACCACGAACAGCAGCCGCATGTCGCGTCCACGCTCGGCGAGGCGTTCCCGCCAGCGTGCCGTAATGGCTTCGGCGGCCACGAGCTGGTCGGCACTGGGCAGCAGGCCGGCGCGATTGAGATGGGCCCAGCCATAGAGTTGACAGTTGGCGAGTTCAACGGCATCGGCGCCGAGTTCGTCACATAAGGCGATGATCTGATCGAGCCGGTCGATGTTGTGGCGGTGCAGCACCACGTTGAGCACCATCGGGTAGCCGGCGGCCTTGACGGCACGCGCCATGGCCAGCTTCTTCTCGTGGGCCTTGCGTGAGCCGGCGACCGCCGCGGCGACATCGGGGTCGGAGGCCTGCAGGCTGATCTGGATGTGATCGAGTCCCGCCTCGCGCAGCGCCTCGATGCGCGACTCGTCGAGTCCCAGCCCGGACGTGATCAGGTTGCTGTAGAAGCCCAGTCGCCGTGCCTCGGCTACCAGCGTCTCGAGGTCTTGGCGGACCAGTGGCTCGCCACCCGAGAAGCCCAGTTGTACGGCCCCCATGGCGCGCGCCTGGGTCAGGGTATCGATCCACTCCGCGGTATCGAGCTCCTCCTTGACTGCGGCGAAGTCCAGCGGATTGGAGCAGTATGAGCATTGCAGCGGGCAGCGATAGGTCAGCTCGGCGAGCAGCCACAGCGGGGCGCCGGTCTGGCCGTTGGCGGTCATGGTGTTGGTGTGGTCAGTCATGATGGATCCACCCTTGTTGCGCGGCGTCGACCAGGAAGTCGTGAACGTCCGCGGCGATGGCCGCGGCGGGAGCGTCAGGGAACTGCGTCTGCAGGGTCCCGATCACCGCGTCCACGTCTCGTTGCCCATCGAGCTGGGCGAGGATGGCGCCGGCGGTGTCGTTGAGCTGTACCATGCCCTCGGGGTAGAGCAGCACATGGCGCTGCTGGGCCTCTTCCCATTGCAGACGCCAGCCGGGACGCAGACGGCAGACGTTGCCCCCGTCGATGGGTACCTCACTCATGATAATCCCCGATGGTAGACGCGCCGGTCGGTGACGCTGTGGTAGGGCGCCCGGTCGAGCTGGTAGGCCAGGGTCATGGCGTCGAGCATCGACCAGAGCACGTCGAGCTTGAACTGCAGGATCTCCAGGGCACGTTGTTGGGCGGCGGCGGTGGTGCAGACCGCCAGCGCCACCTCCAGGCCGTGCTCGACATCGCGACGCGCCTCCTTCAGGCGCTTGCGAAAATAGCCGTAGCCCGCCGCGTCGATCCAGGGGTAGTGGGTCGGCCAGGTATCCAGACGGCTCTTGTGGGCCGCCGGAGCGAACAGCTCGGTGAGCGAGGAGATCGCCGCCTCCCGCCAGTCGGCACGACGCACGAAGTTGACATAGGCGTCCACGGCGAAGCGCACGCCGGGCAACACATGCTCCTGGGCCCAAAGCTCGTCGCGGCTGAGCCCTACCGCCTCGCCCAGGGCCAGCCAGGCCTCGATGCCGCCGCCATCCTTGCCATGACCGTCATGGTCGAGCAGCCGCTGAATCCAGCGCCGGCGCGTGGCGGCGTCGGGACAGTTGGCGAGCAGGGCGGCATCCTTCTGGGGAATGTTGATCTGGTAGTAGAAGCGGTTGGCCACCCAGCCGCGGATCTGCGCGGGGGTGGCACGGCCCTCGGCCATGTCCACCTGATAGGGATGGTGAATATGGTAGTAGGCCCCCTTGGCCATGAGGGCCTCGCGGAAGGCCTCGGGGTCCAGGGCGTCTCCCTGCGAATTCGCCAGCGGCGAGGCGATGCTTGTCATGTGTGGCTCCTCTGTGTCGTAGCAGGGTGCGCCACGACAGACTCAGGAATGGCTCGAAGTAGACTTCCCTGACAATGAGACGCGGATGGTTCACGCGGGTTCACACTTCCAGGCGCAAGCCGTCGAAGGCCACCTCGACTCCCTGATGGGTCAGAGTGGCGCGCTCCTGAGACCCTTCGTCGAGGATCGGGTTGGTGTTGTTGATATGGATCAACACCCGACGGGTGCTGGCTGGCAGGGCAGCGAGCTCGGCCAGCAGGCCCTGCTCGCCGGACAGCGCCAGGTGTCCCATGTCGCGGCCGGTGGCCTGGCCGACACCGGCACGCAGCAGCTCGTCGTCATGCCAGAGAGTGCCGTCGACCAGCACACAGTCGGCCCGACGCAGGAGACCACGCACCCTGTCATCGAGTTCACCGAGCCCGGGTGCATAGAAAAGTGTGGTGCCCCGACGGCGATCCTCGACCAGCAAGCCAATATTGTCTCCCGGAGTCGGGGCGCCACGGCGAGGGGAGTAGGGTGGTGCGTTGCTGGTCAGCGATATGGCGGTAAAGGTCAGTTCCGGGCACGCAGGCACCTCGAAGGTAGCTTCCAGATGCTCACCGTCAACCGAAATGGGATGCCAGACCAGGCCGCCCTGCCAGTGCTTGAGCATGGTGAACAGTGGAAAGCCGCTGCTCAAGTCCTGATGCACATTGGGCGTGCACCAGACATCCAGGGGACAGCCTTCACGCAGCGACAGCAACCCGGTGGCATGATCGATCTGGCCGTCCATCAGCAGTATCCCGTCGATGCCGCTGTCCCTGGGCGTTCGCCTAGGGTGCAGCTCGGGGTTGCTGGCCAGTTGGCTGCGGATGTCCGGCGAGGCATTGCACAGCAGCCAACGCTCGCCGTCGCTGCTGATGGCGATCGATGACTGGGTGCGCGGCGTTGCCTTGATGCTGCCCTCTCGAACCCCGTGGCATAACGTGCAGTTGCAGTTCCATTGAGGAAAGCCACCGCCCGCCGCCGAGCCGAGTACCAGTACCTGCATGGCTATTTCCTTGTCCCGAAACCTTTTCTAAAGCCTGTCTCTTGATGAAAAGAGGCCTGGCCCTTGAAAGAAGCATGGCCCTAAACGACAGGGCTGACGTCCTCCTTGCGAAGGACGTCAGCCCAGACCTTATCTTACCGTATCAAGCGTGCACCGTAACAAGCGTGGCCTTAGCGATTGGAAATATACAGGGTCACTTCAAAGCCTAGTCGCAGATCGGTATAAGCGGGTTTGGTCCACATGTGGGACACCTCCGTGGGATGGGGAATGTTACTGGGCGTTCCCGGGTAGTAAAGCACACAACGGCAATCAAACCATCCGACTAAAGTCGCATGGTTGGCGCTCGGGCACGAACTGACGATGACCAGCACGGTGTGAGGCACGTCTCCAGGCGGCATGCCAAGGCGGATGACATCATTGTTGCTGCAGAGAAAAACTCTTTTGACCATTTGCGGGTACTGAATTCTTGATGGTCACGGCTATCGGCATCCACAAATGTGCTAGACCTTGATGTGTCACTGCCCTGAAACAGGATCATAACCACAACAAGATGTGTCGCCCCACTGGACACACCTTGCAGTGCAACGGAGACAACGCCATGTTTCGCTACCCAGGTCTCGTGATGACGGCTGCCGGATTGATGGCCGCATCCTTGGTGCATGCCAATCAGAATCAACTCGACCTCCAGGAGAACCCCGACTTCTGGGCCACTCAACTGGGCAACTATCAAGGCAACCGTTACAGCCAGCTGGATCAGATCGACCGCGACAACGTCAAGGACCTGCGTGCACAGTGGCAGTTCTCTACCGGCGTGCTGCGGGGGCACGAGGGAGGACCGCTCTATGTCGGCGACGGGCGCCTCTACATCCATACCCCCTTCCCTAACAAGGTCTTTGCCCTGGATCTCGAGGACGACGGACGCATCGTCTGGAGCTATGAGCCGGACCAGGACTCACGCGTCATCCCGGTGATGTGTTGCGATACCGTCAACCGCGGCCTGGCCTATGCCGACGGGCGGCTGTTCCTTGGGCAGGCCGACAATACGCTGATCGCGCTGGATGCCGAGAGCGGAGAGCTGCTCTGGGACGTCAGCAACGGGGACCACACCGTCGGCGAGTCCAACACCATGTCCCCGCTGGTGGTGCACGATAAGGTGATCATGGGAATCAGCGGTGGCGAATTCGGGATCCGTGGCCACATCACCGCTTACGACGTCGAGAGCGGTGAAATGGTTTGGCGTGGCTACTCCCAGGGGTCCGACGACGAGGTGCTGCTCGATCCCGAGACCACCACCATGCTCGGTGAGCCGATCGGCGAGGCCGACTTGGGGATCTCCACCTGGCCGGAAGGCGAGTGGGAACGCGGTGGCGGCGCCCCCTGGGGCTGGGTCACCTATGATCCCGAGCTCGACCTGATCTACTACGGCACCGGCAACCCGGGAACCTGGAACCCCGAACAGCGCACCAAGGACGGCGAGCCCGCCGACAACAAGTGGGCGATCACCGTCTTCGCCCGCGACCCCAATACCGGTGAAACCAAGTGGGTCTATCAGAAGGTGCCCTTCGACGAGTGGGACTATGACGGCGTCAACGAGAACCAGCTGATCGACGTCGAGTTCGAGGGCGAGCAGCGCAAGGGCCTGGCGATCATCGACCGCACTGGTTTCGGCTTCCTGCTCGACCGCGAGAGCGGTGAACTGCTCGTCGCCGAGAAGTTCGCCTTTGAGACCAACTGGGCCGACAGCTACGACATGGAGACCGGGCGTCCCAACGTCAACGATGAGTACAGCACTTACCGCCAGGGGGTCGACGTCAACACTACCGACATCTGCCCCACCGCCATGGGCGCCAAGAACATGCAGCCGAGCGCCTACTCACCCGAGACCGGGCTGCTCTATGCCGGGATCAACCGGATCTGCATGAACTATGAGCCCTACGAGACCGACTACGTGGCGGGCCAGCCCTATGTGGGGGCGACCCTGACCATGATGCCGGCCCCGGTTGAGAACGGCGGCATGGAAGGTCGCATGGGCAGCTTCATCGCCTGGGATCCGGTGGCTGGCGAGGTCGTCTGGGAGGTCGACGAGCGTTTCGCCGTGTGGAGTGGTGCCCTGGCCACGGCCGGTGACCTGGCCTTCTACGGCACCCTGGAGGGGTATTTGAAGGCGGTGGACATCGAGTCCGGCGAGGAGCTGTGGCGCTTCAAGACCCCCTCCGGGATCATCGGCAACGTCAACACCTTCCAGCATGAAGGCAAGCAGTACGTCGCGGTCCTGTCCGGAGTGGGGGGCTGGGCAGGTATCGGCCTTGCGGCGGGGCTCGAAGATCCTGAAGAAGGGTTGGGAGCCGTAAGCGCCTTCTCCGCCCTGAAGGACTATACCGAACTTGGCGGGATTCTGACCGTCTTTGCCCTGCCTGATGCCTGATCGTTCGCTCGCGCATCGTCGATGTCACGAGGCCTCCGGCCTCGTGACATCGATATTCTGGTTATCCCATCCCCAGCTACATGGTGGTAAGCGCCGTCGGAGCCTCCCCGAGGTCCACTGCTGCATTATCGGCATACTTCACCACAACGTAATGCACAAGGAGATCACATGATCTTGACCCGGACCCCGCGAAAGCTTGTTGTCGACGTCCTCGGCACGTTGGGAATCATGGTTCTTGCGGCCGGTAGTGTCATTGCCCAGGCTGCCGACAACGGTGATGAGAAGGCATCGTCACAGCCACAGGCCGGCCCCGGCGACTATACCGTCATCGACGGCAAGGTCGATGAAGGCACCTACGATGGCTACATGGCCTACACCCGTTCCTGCATGGCCTGCCATGGTCCGGACGGGCTGGGGTCTTCCTTTGCCCCGAGCCTGATCCAGGTCGTGGAGCGGCGCAACTTTGGAGAATTTTCTCAGACCGTTGCCAGCGGCATGGAAATCCAGCCCGGCAAGGTCATGCCCTCCTTCGCCGACGATGAATACGTGCTGAACAATCTCGAGAACATCTACAGTTACATGAAGGCACGCGGTGCCGGGGACCTGGGCCGGGGGCGCCCCAAGGTGATCAAGGAGGACACAGACGAGGAGGAAACGGAGACGAGTAACGACGAGCAGGGCTGAGGCGACCGCTGCCACTGGCTTTTCAGACGAGACAATGGCTGTCCGGTGGCGTGGTGGCCACCAAGGCTGTGAGGAGGGCGTGATGCGTATCGACGCGGGCTGGGGGACGCAGGTAATGGCGGGCCTAGTGGCTTGCCTGGCATTAATCGCGAGTGACGCGCGAGCCGACTTGCCCGAAATGACGCAACGCGATCGGCTGCGTGTCTGTGCCGATGGCAACAACCTGCCCTTCACCAATGAGGCGAGCGAAGGGTTCGAGAACCGCATCGCCGAGCTGCTGGCCGATGACCTGGACATTCCCCTGGAGTATGTCTGGGCACCCCAGGTGATGGGTTTCGTGCGCAACACCCTGGAGTTGCGCATCTGCGACGTGATCATCGGTGTCGCTGCCGGCTATGGCTTCGTGCAGAACACCAATGATTACTATCGCTCCGTCTATTCGCTGGTGGTGCCCGCGGATTCCGACCTGAGCGTGTCGTCCCTAGATGATGAGGCCCTGAAGGGCCGACGCATCGGTGCTGTCACCGAGACCCCACCGCTGGTGCCGTTGCGTCGGGTCGGCGCCAGGGTGGAGGGGTACGCGCTGCAGACCGATACCCGGGCCAGGACACCGGCCAAAGATGCAATCGAGGACGTGGCCGCCGGCAGAACGGACGGCGCGGTACTCTGGGGACCGATCGCCGGCTACTACGCGGCACGCCAGACGCCGCCGCTCGAGGTGGTCCCGCTGGTCGACGATCGCACCGATGCCCGCCTGGATTACCGTATCACCATGGGCATACGGCAGGGCGAGCCGTACTGGAAGGACACTCTCAACGACTTCATCGAACGACGTCAGGACGAGATCAATGCCATCCTGGTCGACTACGGCATTCCGCTTCTCGACCGGCACGGTGAGTTGATCGATTTCGCTGCCGCCTCGGGAGGCGAGAATGATGACTGACATGCGGGTCATGGGCCTGACGCTGAGCCTCACGATGATGACACTGGCCCTCGGAATGTCGGATGCCCGGGCACAGCGAGCGGCCACCGGGCCGCCGGATTGGCCTTGCGTGCAGCGTCTGGTTCCCGAGCTGGCCTGGGGCACAATCTGGACAGGACCATCTCCCGAAGCATTGACGCGTTCCTGGTGGGAGGACGAGGAGGTCGGTCGCGTGGTGCGCTTCGCGACCGCTCGCGCGACGCCGCGCGACGAGGCCCTACAGCGTGTTCGCGATTTTGTCGCGCAGGTAGCGAGCCAACCGGAGGCCGATCGCGAAGAGCGCCTGACAATGCTGTTTGCCGGCCTGTTCGAACGCATCGATCGCGAACGCAGCCGTGTCATCGAGCGCATTCGCAGCGCGGCGCGCGGCCAGGTCACGCGGCTGGACCAGCTCGCGTCAATGGTCGATGAGCTCGAGGCCCTGCGCGCCTCGAGCGAAGCCAAAGGTGCCGACATCGAGCAACTACGACAGGAACTGCACTGGGAACAGCGAACCTTCCAGAAGCGCCAACAGCTCCTGCCGGTGCTGTGCGAGAAACCCGCCCTGCTCGAGGAGGAACTGAGCCGAATGGTGAGGGCGATTCGTACCGAACTCTAGGGAGATCTGGGTCGAACGTTAGAAGCCTATAAAGGCTGTACAAGAAAAACATGCAGGACGAACCAGGGATGAAAGGAGACGCCATATGCAGACACTCGACGAAAGAGGAACACGTCCGGGAACGAAGCACCGGGCAGCGGCATGGCTGCTGCTGGGGCTGACCGTGGCGAGCCTCGGGCTGCCGGATCGCGCCCGAGCCCAGCAGGACGACCCTCCGGCGGAGACCATCACGCTGGGCTATCTGGGGCAGGCGCCAGACGATGAGCTGGAGCCCTTGTCGGTGCTCGACCCGGTCCTCGACGACGAAGGGCGGCAGGGGGCACGCCTGGCGATCAGCGACAACAATGCCACCGGCCAGTTTCTGGGCCAGCGATTCGAGCTGGTCGAGGCAATAGTGCCCCGCGATGGCGAGGTGCTCGAAGGGCTGGACGATTTGATCGAGCAGGAAGTCGACTGGATCCTTAGTGATCTGCCCCGAGAAGCGCTGGAGGAGGTGCTGGACGCGTCAGCCCTGGGGGATCGCGTGGTCTTCAATGTCGCCGCCCCCGACAATGCGTTGCGCGGCGAGGTCTGTCACGCCAACCTTTTCCATACGACCCCCAGCCGTCGCATGCTGGCCGATGCGCTGGCCCAGTTCCTCGCCTATAAACAGTGGGATCGTTGGGCCCTGGTCCATGGCAATACCGACGAGGATCGGTTGCTGGCCGAGGCTTTTCGCGAATCGGCCGAGCGTTTCGGCCACGACATCGTCGGCGAGAAGATGTGGCCTTACGACCCCATGGCAAGGCGTGCCGAGGGAGGATTCCATGCCATACAGCGCGAGATACCGGTCTTCGTGCAGGATCTCGACGAGCATGACGTGCTGGTCATCATCGACGAAAACGACTATTTCGGCGAATACTTTTCCTACCAGGGTTGGCTGCCCCGGCCGGTGGTCGGCACCCAGGGCCTGATGGCGACCGCCTGGCACCGTGCCCACGAGTCCTGGGGGGCGGTGCAGTTGCAGCGGCGTTTCGAAGACCAGGCCGGGCGCTGGATGACGCCGATCGACTTCGCGGCCTGGTTGGCGGTGCGCTCACTGGGTGAAGCCGCGGCAAGAACCGGCTCGGTGGCTAGCGACGAGATTCTCGACTACATGCTGAGCGAGGAGTTCGAACTGGCCGGATACCTTGGGCTGCCGGTGAGTTATCGCACCTGGAACCACCAATTGCGCCAGCCGATTCTGGTGACGGGGCCGCGCATGGTGGCCTCCGTGTCTCCCCAGGAGGGCTACCTGCATCCGCGCTCCCCGATGGACTCACTGGGAGCTGACGAGGGGGAATCGACATGCCGTTTCTGACTGGATCATTCGCATTTCGGGCGCGACACCTTGGTCGCCCGGCGCTCGGGACTGTCCTCTTGAGACCCCTCTTGGGACCTTTTACGGGATCTCTCCTCGGGGCAGCGCTGGTACTGATGCCGACCATGGCCCTGGCCGAGCGCGTCTTCGTCTCCAACGAGAAGGACAATACCGTCTCGGTGATCGATGGTGAGACCCTGGAAGTGGTCGAGACCATCATGGTGGGGCGTCGGCCGCGTGCCATGGCCTTCAGTAGCGACGGCACTGAACTGTTCGTGGCGGTGGGCGATGACGAGGCCATCGACATGATCGATCTCGAGACATTGGAAGTCGTGAGTACACTGTCTTCCGGGGAGGACCCCGAAGTGATTCGGGTCGACCCCAACCGGCCCTACGTCTACGTCTCCAACGAGGATGACAATATCGTCTCGGTGCTGGATTACGAGCAGCGCAGGCTGGTAACGGAGATTCCCGTGGGTGTCGAGCCCGAGGGGGTGGGGATAAGCCCGGATGGCAAGTGGCTGATCGCGACCACCGAGACCTCCAACATGGCGCATATCGTCGATCTGGAGACGATGGAGGCCGTCCATCATCGGCTGATGGGGGCGCGTCCTCGTCATGCCGAGTTTACAGCCGATGGCTCGGAGGCTTGGGTCTCCGCGGAAGTCGGAGGCACGGTGTCGATCCTCGACATGCAGGAGACCTTCGACGTCACGCACACGATTCGTTTCGATGTACCGGGCGTGCCCCGGGAGACCGTGCAGGCGGTGGGTGTGGCACTGACGTCGGACGGCCGCTATGGCTTCGTCGCCCTCGGGCCCTCCAACCGGGTCGCGGTGATCGACCAGCAGAGCTACGAGGTGCTCGACTACGTATTGGTCGGGCAGCGTGTCTGGCACCTGGCCCTCAACGCCGACGAGAGTCGCCTCTATACCACCAATGGGGTGAGTGGTGACGTCACCGTGATTGATGTCGACGATCTCGAGGCGATCCGCTCGATACCCGTGGGCCGCTTTCCCTGGGGCGTGATCGTCGAGCCGTGACCCAGGCGAGGCCATCGATAGGCGTCCCGGACGGAGGCGAGCAGATCGAGCTACCGGGTAATGAGCCTGCCCTGAGCGTGCGTGATCTCGGGTTCAGCTACGCTGGCCAGCCGGTGCTGGAGTCGCTGTCCTTCGACCTTAGGGCGGGGGAGTTCGCGGTGCTGCTGGGCCCCAACGGGGCCGGCAAGACCACGTTGTTTTCCCTGATCACCCGGCTCTATGCGTATCGCCAGGGCCGGATATGGGTTGGCGGCCATGATCTGAGCCGCCATTCGGTCCTGGCCCATGCCCGGATGGGTGTGGTGTTCCAGCAGCCCACCCTGGACCTGGACCTGACCGTCAGGCAGAACCTGGCCTATCACGCCGCCCTGCACGGCATGGCGCCGGCCGAGGCGCGCCGGCGTGCCGCCCTGCAGATTGATCGTGTCGAGATGCAGGGCAGCCTGCGACAGCGGGTTCGCCATCTGTCCGGGGGGCAGCGTCGACGCGTCGAGATCGCCCGGGGTCTGCTGCACGAGCCGCAGCTGTTGCTGCTGGATGAACCCACGGTGGGTCTCGACATCGCCTCACGCCGCGCGCTGGTCGACCATGTGCATCGACTGTGTCGGGATCAGGGCGTGGCCGTGCTGTGGGCCACCCACCTGATCGACGAGGTGCATCACGGCGACCGCGTGATCGTGCTGCATCGTGGCCGCATTCGCGCTGATGGCAGCGTCGCCGAGGTGGTGTCACGGGCCGGCGGTGACTCGATCGGCGAGGCCTTCGATCGACTGACCCAAGAGGCGCCCCGGTGAGCCTGGCGCGCTACGGGCACTGCCTGCGCGGTGTGGTCAGCCGTGAGCTGCTGCGCTTCGTGCACCAGCGCTCGCGCTTCGTGGCCGCGCTGGTCAGGCCGCTGGTGTGGTTGTTCGTGTTCGCCGCCGGTTTTCGAATGGCGCTCGGGGTGGCCATGACCGAGCCCTACCAGACTTACGTGCTCTACGAGGTCTATATCGTCCCGGGGCTGGTCGGCATGATCCAGCTCTTCAACGGCATGCAGAGTTCGCTGTCGATGGTCTACGATCGCGAGATGGGCAGCATGCGCGTCCTGCTGGTCAGCCCCTTTCCACGCGGGTTTCTGCTGGCCTGCAAGTTGCTGGCCGGCACCCTGGTGTCGATCGTGCAGGTCTACGTGTTCCTGGCCATTGCTTATCTCTACGGCGTGCAGGCGCCGCTGGCGGGCTATGTGCTGGTGCTGCCTGCCCTGGTGGTGACCGGCGTCATGGTCGGGGCCCTGGGCATGCTACTGTCGAGCTTCGTGCGTCAGTTGGAGAACTTCGCCGGCATCATGAACTTCGTGATCTTCCCGATGTTTTTCCTGTCCTCGGCGCTCTATCCCTTGTGGCGAATTCGAGAGGGTAGCCATCTGGTCTACCAGATCGCCGCCCTGAATCCCTTCACCTATGCCGTGGAAATGATCCGTTTCGCGATGTACGAGCGCTTCCATGCCGCGGCCATCTCGGTCTCCCTGATGACGGCGGTAGTGCTACTGGGGCTGGCGATTCTCGCCTACAATCCGGCGCGGGGCATGATGGCGCGCAAGGGGGGTGGCGGCGACTGAGAGTCGGGAGGCTAAGGCTGTCCGACATGCCGTAGATAATCGATCACCAGCCGCCGGGCGTCCTCCGGCAGCCCCCAGAACACCATGCGCGTGTCGGGCAGGAAGGCGTCGGGGTCAGTGAGGAAACGGTCGAGGGCCTCGGGGGTCCACACCAGCTGTGCCTCCTGCAGGGCAGGGGAATACTCGAAGTCCGCGACCTCGCCCGCGCGACGCCCGACGACGCCATGCAGGCTGGGTCCGGCGATGTGCATGCCGGGGGTCAGCGAGTGACAGCCCAGGCACTGGTTGCGGAAGACCCGTTCGCCCTGGGCCAGTCCAGTGGCGTCCGCCATTACCGCGGGCGGGGCGCCAAGCGCCATCAGCACGACCCCGAGGGAAGGCATTAGCCTGGCGACGACCGGGACATGCCGGATCATGTCGCGTCAGAAGCAGCGCAGGTCGGCTTCGGCCTGCACGCTGCGAAAGTGATTCAGATCCTCCTGCATGCTGCGTTCCGTGCGGAACAGCATGCCTAACTCGCCGGGCTGATCCTGCATGCCCATCACGGTTCTCGCCGCCTCGTAGTCCTCATGGGGGACGAGCTCGGCGATCACGTCGATGCTGCACGAGCACTTCTGCATCACCAGGTAATCCTGGCCATTGGCCGCCATGCAGCCGAGGACGTAGTCGACACGGGTTTCGGTGGGGTAGTCATCGGCCAGGGCCGGGGGGGCCGCGAGCAGCGTCACCGCGAACATCACCATGGCGGCAAGCGGTGCGGCGCCCGAACGGAAGTTGACGTTATCCATCTAATACCTCGCGCGGGGTGAGGAAATGCAGGAGGGCGGTATCCCTTCAAGCTATTATCCCTTCAAGCTATGGTACTTTGCGGTTTTTTGCCAACCCGGCGGATACGTCGGAAGCTCCCTGCCGGGCGCATCGACG
>DATISN010000105.1:0-15660 GCA_035581765.1 Halomonas sp. | reverse complement strand
CCGCCACTGCTCCAGGCGCGGATCGCCCTTCGCATCAAGATGCGTAGTGCGTGTATAGGCATGGCCATTGGCCACCTGCCCCTGCTCCACCGTCACCCTGGCGTTGCTCTCACGGTGACTTGCCGTCTCGCCCTTTTTACGCGTGGCGGCGTACTGGGCGGCAACGCGATCGGCATTGCTGGGGTGCACGGTCGTGTCGCGGTCGCCATGAAAGATAATGGCAGGTACCTCAGACGCCCACCCGGTTGCTCGCGCTGAGCTACCTCCACCCAACGGACCCGTGCCGCCCTGCATCGCCCCCAGGGCATCGGGAAGGCTCTGGGCCACGCCGTGGGGCAGCCCGGAATGCACGCCCACCGCCGCAAACAGATCCGGATAGGTCATCGCCAATGTCGTTGCCATGGCCGCACCCGCCGAGAGTCCCGCGACATAGACCCGGCTCTCATCGAGTCCGTGCGTGTCAATGACCTGACGGGTCATCCCGGCAATGATCGCCGGCTCGCCTCCCTCGCGCTGCTGGTCTTCGGCCTTGAACCAGTTCCAGCACTTCGAACTGTTGGCGGTCATCGGCTGGGCCGGATAGAGCACGCAACACAGCTTTTCTTCGGCCAGTAGGTTCATGTTGGTACCGGCAGCGAAGTCATCGGGATTCTGCGTGCAGCCATGCAGCATGACGACCAGCGGTAGTGCCTGACCGTCATGGCCGCTGGGGATATACAGCTTGTAGTCGCGCGTGCCGACATGGTTGGTAAAGCGACCGGCAGTGAACGCGCCGGGCTGTGCCTCCTCGGTAGTACCTCGTGCATGCTCGGGCTGCGCTACGGCGCCTCGAAACTTAAGCCACTTGTCGCGCCATGCAGCAGGCACGCCAATATCGCCGCTCGGGAATCCCCCAGTTGTCGTCTGACTAGCCTGGCCAAAGGCGGAAAAAGGCGCCGCCCCCGCCGCTGGCTCAGCTGTACGCTCGGATGCCGGCTCATTGGTCCACCCCGATGCCGGCTCAGTGGACGCTGGCCTCGATGCCGCGACCGCCTCGTCGACGACCTGCCAGCTCCCCTCAAAGGTATTCCCCTCGTATGTGTTGCTCCCTCCGTAAGTTTTATTCGGCGTTTCCTCACTTTTCGCCTCGTCCTTCCCGCCGGGCATCGCGCCCTGCAGGATGGCCATGGCCTCTTGGAACTTCCCTGCGCGTGTGAGCCGCGTCGCTTCTTCCATTCGCTTCGTCATGGTGGCGTCGATCATCGTTAAATTTCCTATTCAGTGATTTAGTGGATTCGATCTGCCAGGGCGGCCTTGACCGCCGCGCTGGCATGCAGGGCGCCCAGCACGACCACCGACTCGATGGTGGCGCGGGCAAGCTCCGGTGATACGTCGTCGGCAATGCTGGCCATGCCCAAGACCTGAATCTGTAACGTCTCGCCCGCTGCCTGCAGGGCTTCCAGATCCTCGCGACGGTAATTCTCGAGCCCCAGCACGAAGGCCTTGCGGGTCACGGTCTCCCTGACCACCTCGGCATGGGTCGCCAGCTGGTTACGGATGGCCGTGCGAATCAGATCGGTGCGGTTGGAATAAAACCCTTCCTGGACCAGCAGATCGATCTGCCCCAGGTCGACGACCCCCAGGTTGATGGTGATCTTCTCGCTGGCGTCGCCGGTCTTGCGGCGCAGTTCATGCACGCTCATGTGCTATGCCTCGTTGATCTATGAGCGGGACACCCTATTGGCGTCCCTAAACATCCCTATGGCATCCATTTACCATCCATATGGATGGTATAATAGGCCAGCCGGAGCAATAGTCAAGTCTCGCGCATACGAAAAACGACCCACCGATAGGCGGGCCGTCACATGGGGGACTTGAAGTGGGGTAGCAGGAAATCAAACACCACAAACCACAAGGGCACCCGTGGGTGCCCTTGGAGTTCGTCGTGCCGTAAGGCAGTGCAACTTAGCTATCGACCTTACCGGCCTTACCAGCCGGTCGCCTGCTTCAGCGCATCGCCGATCTCGGCCAGTGAACGCACGGTCTTGACGCCTGCGGCTTCCAGTGCGGCGAATTTCTCGTCCGCGGTGCCCTTGCCGCCAGCGATGATCGCCCCGGCGTGGCCCATGCGCTTGCCGGGAGGCGCGGTAACGCCGGCGATGTAGGACACCACCGGCTTGGAAACGTTGGCCTTGATATAGGCCGCCGCCTCTTCTTCGGCCGTGCCGCCGATCTCGCCGATCATCACGATGGCCTCGGTGGCCGGGTCCTTCTCGAACAGCTCGAGGATGTCGATGAAGTTGGAGCCAGGAATCGGGTCACCGCCGATGCCCACGCAGGTCGACTGGCCGAAGCCATGATCGGTGGTCTGTTTGACCGCTTCATAGGTCAGGGTGCCGGAGCGCGAGACGATACCGACACGCCCCGGCTTGTGGATATGGCCCGGCATGATGCCGATCTTGCACTCGCCCGGCGTGATGACACCCGGGCAGTTGGGGCCGATCAGGCGCACACCCAGCTCGTCGCACTTCACCTTGACGTCGAGCATGTCCAGGGTCGGGATGCCCTCGGTGATGCAGACGATCAGCTTGATGCCGGCATTGGCAGCTTCCAGGATCGAGTCCTTGCAGAACGGCGCCGGCACGTAGATCACGCTGGCCTCGGCACCGGTCTCGGCCACGGCTTCCTTGACGGTATTGAACACCGGCAGGCCCAGGTGCTCCTGGCCGCCCTTGCCCGGGGTCACCCCGCCGACCATCTTGGTGCCGTAGGCGATCGCCTGTTCGGAGTGAAAGGTCCCCTGTCCACCAGTGAAGCCCTGGCAGATGACCTTGGTGTTCTTGTCGATCAGGATGCTCATTACTTGCCCTCCGCTGCCTTGACAACCTGCTGAGCCGCATCGGTCAGACTGGTAGCAGCGATGATGTTCAGACCGCTGGAGGCCAGTTTTTCGGCACCCAGCTCGGCGTTGTTGCCCTCGAGACGCACCACGACCGGCACGTTGACACCGACCTGCTCGACGGCACCAATGATGCCCTCGGCGATCATGTCACAACGCACGATGCCGCCGAAGATATTGACCAGCACGGCCTTCACGGAATCGTCGGAGAGGATGAGCTTGAAGGCCTCGGCCACGCGCTCCTTGGTGGCACCGCCGCCCACGTCCAGGAAGTTGGCGGGTTGGCCGCCGTTGAGCTTGATGATGTCCATCGTGCCCATCGCCAGACCGGCGCCATTGACCATGCAGCCGATGTTGCCTTCCAGGGCCACGTAGTTCAGTTCCCAGGCCGCGGCTTCGGCTTCACGCTCGTCTTCCTGAGACGGATCGCGCATCGCCTGCAGGTCCGGATGGCGGTAGAGCGCGTTGCCGTCCAGATTGATCTTGGCGTCGAGGCAGTGAAGGTTGCCCTCGTCGGTGATCACCAGCGGATTGATCTCGAGCAGCGCCAGATCCTTGTCATGGAACAGCTTGGACAGGCCCAGGAAAATCTTGGTGAACTGCTTGACCTGGTCTCCCTTGAGCCCCAGGGCGAAGGCAAGCTCACGCGCCTGGTAAGGCTGTGCGCCGACCAGCGGATCAATCTCGGCCTTGAGAATTTTCTCGGGCGTTTCCTCGGCGACCTTCTCGATCTCGACACCGCCCTCGGTGGAAGCCATGAAGACCACACGACGCGTGCCGCGATCGACCACGGCGCCCAGGTAGAGCTCGCTTTCGATGTCGGTGCAGGTCTCGACCAGGATCTTGGCAACCGGCTGACCCTTCTCATCGGTCTGGAAGGTCACCAGATGCTTGCCCAGCCATGACTCGGCGAAGGTCTTGGCCTCCTCCGGGCTCGTGATCAGCTTGACGCCACCGGCCTTGCCACGGCCACCGGCATGGACCTGGGCCTTGACGACCCACTTGTCACCGCCGATCTTCTTGCAGGCCTCGAGGGCCTCTTGCGGGGTATCCACGGCGAAGCCCTTGGACACCGGCAGGCCATAATCGGCAAACAGCTGTTTGCCCTGATATTCGTGAAGGTTCATCGATTCATGCCATTGGTTGCATGTGACTCGAACGATGACCACAAGTAACACCCGTCAGGCATCACGCTTGGGCCACCCCCGTCCGTTTCCGATACTTGGCCGGAAACGAGGCGCCACCCGCAGGTGGCGCTTGTTGTCTTTACTTTTTCTTCTTGCGATTGGCCATGTGGATCGCGTGGCCCTCTACGGCGAGCGCTGCCTCATGTACCGCCTCCGACATCGTCGGGTGGGCATAGCAGGTCAGGGCCAGATCCTCGGCGCTGGAGCCGAACTCCAGCGCAATGACGCCCTGGGCGATCATCTCGCCGGCATGCTGGCCGACGATATGCATGCCCAGCACGCGATCGGTTTCTGCATCGGCGATGATCTTGGCTTGCCCCTCGGTGGCATTGTTAGCCATCGCACGGCCGCTGGCGGCGAAGGGGAAGGCCCCGGTCTTGACCTTGATGCCAGCCGCCTTGGCCTCTTCCTCGTTCATGCCGACCCAGGCCACCTCGGGGAAGGTGTAGATCACGCTGGGAATGGCATCGTAATTCATCTCCGCCTTGTGGCCGGCGATGATGTCCGCGACCATGATCCCCTCTTCGGACGCCTTGTGGGCCAGCATCTGGCCGCGCACACAGTCACCGATGGCGTAGACGCCCGGCACGCTGGTGCGGCAATGGTCGTCGACGTGGATGAAGCCGCGCTCGTCCAGATTGACGCCCACGCCGTCATCCACCACGCCCTTGGTGTAGGGACGGCGACCGACGCAGACGATCAGCTTGTCAAAGGTCTTCTCCTGGTCGCCCTTGCCGTCGCTGTACTTGACGACCACTTCCTCGCCCTTGACCTCGGAACCGGTGACTCGCGCACCGAGCTGGATATCCAGGCCCTGTTTCTTAAGCAGTTTCTGGGTTTCCTTGGCAATCGCACCGTCGACCATCGGCAGGAAGCTGTCCATGGCCTCGAGCACGGTGACTTCACTGCCCAGGCGGTTCCAGACGCTGCCCAGTTCCAGGCCGATAATGCCGGCCCCGATCACGCCCAGGCGCTTGGGGGTTTCCTGGAATTCCAGGGCGCCGGTGGAGTCTACGACCATTCCCTCGACCAGCGGGGTGGGGGGAATTTCCACCGGCACGGAACCCGCGGCGATGACGATGTTGTCGGCCTCATAGGTCGTCGCCTTGCCGTCCTTGTCGGTCACCTCGACCTGCTTGCTGCCGGTCACCTTGCCGGTGCCCTGGATCGGAGTCACGCCGTTGGCCTTGAACAGGCCAGCGATACCACCGGTCAAGTTACTGACGATCTTGTCCTTGCGGGCCATCATCTTCTTGACGTCCATCGTCACGTCGCCGGCCTGGATACCCAGGTCGTCGAAGTCATGCTTGGCCTCGACAAACTTGTGGGAAGCCTCGAGAAGCGCCTTGGACGGGATGCAGCCAACGTTCAGGCAGGTACCGCCATAGACGGGCTTGCTGCCGTCCTTGCTGATCCACTTCTCGACGCAGGCGGTCTTCAGGCCCAGCTGGGCGGCGCGAATCGCACCGACGTAGCCGCCGGGGCCTGAACCGATAAAGATCACATCAAATTTGTCGGCCATGTGGTTTTCCTGTTGGTCGGTTCGCGTTGAATTCCGTGGGGTGAAGCGCTTAGACGTCCAGCAGCAGGCGCGCCGGGTCCTCGAGCAGTTCCTTGAGGGTCACCAGGAACTGCACGGCGTCCTTGCCATCGATCATGCGATGGTCATATGACACGGCGAGATACATCATCGGACGGATCTCGACCTTGCCGTTCACCGCCATGGGGCGCTCCTGGATCTTGTGCATCCCCAGAATCGCGGTCTGCGGCGGGTTGATGATCGGCGTGGACATCAGCGAGCCGAAGATACCGCCATTGGTGATCGTGAAGGTACCGCCCTGCATCTCGTCGATGCCAAGCTTGCCGTCACGGGCGCGCTTGCCGAAATCGACAATGCCCTTCTCGACGTCGGCGATCTTCATGCTGTCTGTATCCCGCAGTACCGGGACCACCAGACCGCGATCGGTAGAGACCGCCACGCCGATATCCTGATAGCCATGGTAGACGATGTCGGTGCCGTCGATGGAGGCGTTGACGTCGGGGTACCGCTTGAGCGCCTCGGACGCCGCCTTGACGAAGAAGCCCATGAAGCCGAGCTTGACGTCGTGGGCCTTGAGGAAGGTGTCCTTGTACTGGGCCCGCAGGTCCATCACCGCGCCCATGTCGACCTCGTTATAGGTGGTCAGCATGGCGGCGGTCTGCTGGGCCTGGACCAGCCGCTTGGCGATGGTCTGGCGCAGGCGGCTCATCGGCACCCGCTTCTCGGGACGCTCGCCTTCCACGGCCGGTGCTGCCATCGCGGCCTGTTTGACTGTACCGCCTGGCTTGCTCGGCTGGGCCGACTTCTTCGCCGTGCCTGCCTTGACGGCCTTCTGGACGTCCTCCTTGAGGATACGCCCGCCCTTGCCGGTACCCTCGATCTTGCTCGCGTCGAGATCGTTCTCGGCCACCATCTTGCGCGCCGACGGCGCCAGGATCTTCTCGCCGAGGGTCTCATCAGCGCTGTCATCGGCATCATCGCTGCTCGTGGACGGTTCCGAATGCGAGGCTGCGCCACCGGCGCCTTCGGCGAACAACGCGAGGACCGCCTCGGATTCGACCTGGCTGCCCTCTTCGGCCTTGATCTCGGTCAGCGCGCCATCGGCGGGCGCGACGACTTCCAGCACCACCTTGTCGGTCTCGATCTCGGCAAGGACCTCGTCGCGCTTCACCGCTTCGCCAACCTGCTTCTGCCAGCTGGCCACGGTGCCTTCCTGGATCGACTCGGGAAAGCTCGGTGCCTTGACCTCATGCTGCTTGCCACCACTGGCGGAGGCTGATGCCGGCTTGGCCGGGTCGGACTTGGCTTGGTCGGCCTTTTTCGTATCGGACTTGGCGTCGGATTTCTTGGCGTCGCTCCCCTGGGCCTGGGCCTGGGCGCTCGCGTCGCCGAGCCGGCCCAGCACCTGCTCGGATGCCACGCTCTCGCCCTCCTCGGCAAGCACCTCGGCGAGAGTGCCGGCTTCCGGCGCCACCACCTCGAGCACCACCTTGTCGGTCTCGATCTCGACGATCAGCTCGTCTCGCTCGACGCGGTCGCCCGGCTTTTTATGCCAGGCGGCAACGGTGCCTTCGGCAACGGATTCCGGGAAGGAAGGTGCCTTGATGTCGGTAGCCATGTCGTTTCCTTGTGTATTCTCTCGTTCCGGTGAAGCGCCTCAGAGAGTGAAGGCGTCTTCCACTAGCTGGCGCTGCTGTTCGGTATGCACGGACATGTAGCCCGCCGCGGGTGCCGCCGAGGCCGGGCGACCGGCAAACTTGAGATCGCGTCCGAGACCCTCGCGCAGTTCGTCGATCACCGCCCGCATGTGATGCTGGCTGGAATACCAGGCGCCCTGGTTCTGAGGTTCTTCCTGACACCACACGACAGTGTCGACGTTGTTGAAGTCCTGGATGGCCTCGAAGAGCGTTTCCTTGGGGAACGGATAGAGCTGTTCGATGCGCAGGATCGCCACATCGTCCCGGCCATTCTCCTCGCGCCAGTTCGCCAAGTCATAATAGACCTTGCCGGCACAGAGGATGATGCGCTCGACCTTGGCGGCATCCCGCTCGCCCTGGTCGGGAAGCACCATGTCGAACTTGCCGTGAGCCAGGTCTTCCAGCGACGAGGTGGCGTCCTTGTGGCGCAGCAGGCTCTTTGGCGACATCACAATGAGCGGCTTTCTCAGCGGACGGATGACCTGGCGACGCAGCAGATGGAAGATCTGTGCGGGCGTGGTCGGTACGCAAACCTGCATATTCTGTTCGGCGCACATCTGCAGGAAACGCTCCAGGCGCGCAGACGAATGCTCGGGACCCTGCCCTTCGTAACCATGCGGCAACAGCATGGTCAGCCCGCACAGGCGACCCCACTTGGTCTCGCCGGAGGAAATGAACTGATCGACCACGACCTGGGCACCGTTGAAGAAATCGCCGAACTGGGCCTCCCAGATGATCAGGGCATTGGGCATGGTGGTGGCATAACCGTATTCGAAGGCCAGCACCGCCTCCTCCGACAGGAAGGAGTCGTGAATGGTGAAGCGTGGCTGTCCGTCGGCCATGTGCTGCAGCGGCACGTACACATCGCCATTCTTCTGGTTGTGCACCACCGCGTGACGGTGTGAGAAGGTGCCGCGGCCGACATCCTGGCCGGTGAGACGAATCGGATGCCCTTGGTCGAGCAGCGTCGCGTAGGCCAGGGTCTCGGCGAAGCCCCAGTTGAGAGCCAGGCCACCGGCCTGCATCTTGCGGCGGTCCTCGTAGATCTTGGCGACCTGACGCTGGACCTCGACCCCATCAGGCACTTCACACATCTTCGTCGCCAACTGCTGCAGACGCTTCATGTCGAAGCTGGTATCGACGTCGCCACTCCATTCATGACCCAGATAGGGCGTCCAGTCGACAAACAGCGAGGTGTTGGGTTCCTGCACCAACGCGTTGGCCACATGGTTGCCGGCCATGAGACCGTCGCGGTAGGTCTCCACCAGCCCTTTGGCCGACTCCTCGGAAAGCACTCCCTGTTCCACCAGGCGCTGCGCGTAAAGAGCGCGAGCCGAGGGATGATCCTTGATCTTGCGATACATCATCGGCTGGGTGCCGGACGGCTCGTCGGCCTCGTTGTGGCCCCGACGACGGTAACAGACCAGATCGATGACCACGTCACGCTTGAACTGATGCCGATAATCCAGCGCCACCTGGGTGGCGTGCAGCACGGCATCGGGGTCGTCGCCATTGACGTGGAAGATCGGCGCCTGAACCATCTTGGCAATATCGGTGCAGTACTCGGTCGAGCGCGTATCCTTGGGATGCGAGGTAGTGAAACCGACCTGATTGTTGATGACGATGTGCACCGTGCCGCCCGTATGGTAGGCACGGGTCTGGGACATCTGGAAGGTTTCCATCACCACGCCCTGGCCGGCGAACGCCGCATCGCCGTGGACGTTGATCGGCAACACCTTGTCGCCCGTGGGATCGTCGCGACGGTCCTGGCGGGCACGCACCGAACCCACGACCACCGGCGCCACGATCTCAAGATGCGAGGGGTTGAACGACATCGCCAGGTGGACTTCGCCGCCCGGGGTCATGACGTTGGAACTGAAGCCCTGATGGTACTTGACGTCGCCGGAGCCACGCTCGATGACCTTCTTGCCATCGAATTCGTCGATCAACTCGGACGGATTCTTGCCAAGGATATTGACCAGCAGGTTGAGGCGACCGCGGTGCGCCATGCCGATGACGACTTCCTTGGTCCCATAGCCGCCGCTGCGCTGGATCAGTTCATCCATCATCGGAATGAAGCTTTCGCCGCCCTCGAGACCGAAGCGCTTGGTGCCTGGATACTTTGACGCGAGGTAGGTTTCCAGGCCCTCGGCTGCCGTCAGGCGCTCCAGCACATGCTTGCGCACGTCGTCGCTGTACTTCGGTGCCGAGCGTACCGACTCGAAACGCTGCTGCAGCCAGCGCTTCTCCTCGGTATCGACGATGTGCATGATCTCGCAGCCGATCGAGCGGCAATAAGTCTGATGCAGCGCCTCGACGATCTCCTTCAGGGGTGCCTTGTCCAGGCCCATGAAGAAGGAGCCGGTCTGGAATTCACTGTCCAAGTCGGCTTTCGACAATTGATGAAAGGAAAGATCGAGGTCGGGGACGGGGGTCGGGCTGCGCAGGCCGAGCGGGTCGATGTCGGCCTTCTGATGTCCGCGGAAGCGATACGCGTTGATCAACTGGAGAACCCTGACCTGCTTCTTGTTCTCCCCGCTGTCGACCGAGGCCGTTGCTGCCTGGGCGGAACGTCGCTGGCGTCCCAACTGGTAGAACTCGTCTCGGATCGGGGCTAGCGGAACGTCGTGGGAGGGACTGCCCTCGGGACGCGGCAGCTGATCGAAATAGTGTCGCCATTCCTCGGGAACAGCATCGGGGTCTTCAAGATACTGATCAAAGAGCGCTTCCACATAGTGAGCGTTGCCGCCACTCACGTGGGAAGAACGCCACATCAACTCCATTATGCCTTGTTGCATGTCTCGGTCACCCTGCACTGATGGGGTGGTATCGGCGTCGCCGCCATGTGGCTGCGGCGACATCAGTGATGCCCTACCGGTGGGCGGACACCTTGGATCCTATGGGCGAAAGCCGGTGCCCAAGGCACCGGCTAACGTCATCTATCTCTGGCCGGATCACACACTATCGGCATTCTCCATCGGCTCTCCGACGTTCTGCTTACTCTCTACCGACAGCCTGCGATCTGACCGGGCCAAGACTGCGACCCGTTGTCGCAGCGTGATGCCGGCTACCATGATAACAAGCTGTGCGGCTCGATTTAAGTGGCACTCAATTTAAGTGGCATCGGCCAGCAGCATCTCGCGGATCTTGCCGATGGCGCGTGTCGGGTTGAGTCCCTTGGGACACACCGCCACACAGTTCATGATGCCGCGGCAGCGGAACACGGAGAACGGGTCCTCGAGCTCAGCCAAGCGTTCGGCGGTCGCGGTATCCCGTGAGTCCGCCAGGAAGCGATATGCCTGAAGCAGTCCGGCCGGCCCCACGAACTTGTCCGGATTCCACCAGAACGACGGGCAGGACGTGGAGCAGCAGGCGCACAGGATGCACTCGTAGAGACCATCCAGCTTGTCGCGGTCTTCCGGCGACTGGAGGCGCTCGATGGCCGGCTCCGGCTCGCTGTTCTGCAGATACGGCTGAATGCGCTCGTACTGCTTGTAGAACAGCCCCATGTCGACCACCAGGTCGCGGATCACCGGCAACCCCGGCAGCGGACGCAGCACCAGTTTGTTGCCCTTGACCACCTCGGAAAGTGGCGTAATACAACCCAGACCATTCTTGCCGTTCATGTTCATCCCGTCGGAACCGCAGACACCTTCACGGCAGCTGCGACGAAACGCCAGGCCGCTGTCCTGCTCCTTCATCAGATGCAGGACGTCGAGCACCATGAGGTCACGCCCCTGGGTGTCGACCTGGAATTCCTGCATGTAGGGCGCAGAGTCGGCTTCCGGGTTGTAGCGGTAGATGGATACCTGAAGTTTGGACATCGTGACTCCCTCTCGTCTCTACGGCGTTAGTAGGTGCGGATTTTCGGCTCGAAGGTATCGACCGTCTTGGGCGCGAAATTGACATCACGCTTGCCGACCCGCTTCTCGAGTGGGAAGTAGAGCGAATGCTTGAGCCAGTTGACGTCGTCACGTTCCGGATAATCGTAGCGGGAGTGCGCCCCACGGCTCTCCTTGCGATCGAGTGCCGCGATGGCGGTAGCTTCCGCCACTTCCATCAGGTTATCGAGTTCCAATGCCTCGACCCGTGCCGTGTTGAAGGCATTGGACTTGTCCGGCAGGTAGGCATTGCCGATGCGCGCACGCAGCTCTTCCAACTGCTTGACGCCCTTCTGCATGTTCTCTTCCTCACGGAAGACGCCGAAGGAGTTCTGCATGATGGCCTGCAGCTCGCGCTTGAGCGCGGGCACCGACTCGCCGTCGCCGGACTCGTTCCAACGACTCATGCGCTTCATGGCAGTGGCGATATCGGACTCGCTAGCGTCGAGGTAGTCGATGCCCTCGTTGAGCGCGCCCTCGATGAACATGCCGGCGGCACGCCCGAAGACCACCAAGTCGAGCAGCGAGTTGCCGCCCAGACGATTGGCGCCATGCACCGATACGCAGGCCGCCTCGCCACAGGCATAAAGGCCATTGACGATATGGTCCTTGCCGTCGCCGTCCTGCATGATCGCCTGACCATGCACGTTGGTAGGTATACCGCCCATCATGTAGTGACAGGTCGGCACCACCGGGATCGGCTCGTTGGCCGGATCGACGTGCGCGAAGGTCTTGGACAACTCGACGATGCCCGGGAGGCGCTTGCCCAGCACGTCATCGCCCAGGTGATCGAGCTTCAGGAAGACGTGATCGCCATGTTCGCCGCAGCCACGACCCTCGAGGATCTCCATGACCATGGAGCGCGCTACCACGTCGCGACCGGCGAGATCCTTGGCATTGGGCGCGTAGCGCTCCATGAAGCGCTCGCCGTCCTTGTTGATCAGATAACCACCTTCGCCACGACAACCTTCGGTCACCAGGGTGCCGGCGCCGTAGATGCCGGTGGGGTGGAACTGCCACATTTCCATGTCCTGCATGGGGAAGCCCGCGCGCAACGCCATGCCGATACCGTCGCCGGTATTGATCAGGGCATTGGTGGTGGAAGCGTAGATGCGGCCGGCACCGCCGGTCGCCAGCACCGTGGCCTTGGACTTCACGTGCACCACTTCGCCGGTTTCGATGTCCATGGCGATGCAGCCGACCACGTCACCGTTGGCATTCTTCACCAGATCGACGGCGTACCACTCGTTGAGGAAAGTGGTGTTGTTCTTCAGATTGTTCTGATAAAGCGTATGCAGCAGGGCGTGGCCGGTACGGTCGGCAGCCGCGCAGGTACGTGCCGCCTGGCCACCCTCTCCGAAGTTCTTGGACTGCCCCCCGAAGGGACGCTGATAGATGCGGCCGTTGTCGAAACGGGAGAACGGCAGCCCCATGTGTTCGAGTTCGAAGACCGCCTTGGGGCCTTCGGAGCACATGTACTCGGCCGCATCCTGGTCGGCGATATAGTCGCCGCCTTTGACGGTGTCATACATGTGCCAGCGCCAATCATCGTCCGGGTCGGACGAGGCGATGGCACAGGTGATGCCACCCTGGGCAGACACGGTGTGTGAACGCGTCGGGAAGACCTTGGACAACACGGCGGTCTTCTTGCCGGACTTGGCGAGCTCGAGAGCGGCACGCATGCCGGCGCCACCCCCACCGATGATGATGGCATCGAAGGACAGGCTACGCAGATTGGACATGAATCAGGCTCCCCACAGAACTTGGATGCCCCAGACCAGGAACACGAAGATGGCCAGGATGATGAAGGTCTGGACGCCGACCCGAAGGGCCGTCGCCTTGAGATAGTCAGTGGTCACGGTCCACAGCCCGATCCAGGCGTGGGCAGCCAACGAGACGAAGGCCAGCAGTGAGAAGATGCGCATCCACGTCTGGGCAAACAGCCCATGCCAGGTCGCATAATCGAGACCGGGATTGAGGAGTAGATAGGCAACGATGAAGAGCGTGTAGAGCGCCAGGATGACGGCCGAGACGCGCTGAATAAGCCAGTCGGACAGACCGCTGCGTCCAAAGCTAGTGATGTTGGTTACCATATCCAGACTCCCGCCAGAATGATCAGTACGGCACTCACGATCACGGTGATCTGTGCCTTCTGTACGCCGCCTTCGAGGGTCACCCCAATGTTGACATCCATCAGCAGATGCTTGATCCCGGCCACGAGATGAAATGCCAAGGCCGAGAGCAGACCCCAAGCGACCAGTTTGGCGAGTATGTTGTGCGCTAGCGCATCACTCACCGCCTCGAAACCCGCCGGTGACGACAGAGATGTGTCGAGTGCCCAGAAGGCAAAGACGAGACCTACGAAAAGAATGACACCGGTAATTCGGTGAGCAATCGACGTCAGGGCGGGAAGGGGAAACTGTATCGTGGAGAGATCGAGGTTTACGGGTCGTTTGCTATTCACGGCTCTATACACACTCTCTTGACCCGCTCCAGGTCCGGTCGAAAATTGCCCGAGCAGGTGGTGGTTTCGGGAAGGGGATCGGCCTGACGAATGCGACAAGGCCGCCATTTCCTGCCAGTCACGCGGTTGAAGATTATAGGGACATGGTCGCCTCCTGACAAATGAGCTGAAGGAAAACTAGACCTTCGTGCTAATGGCAAGCAGTGACTTGGAGCGGCTTGTCGTCGAAATGTTTCTTTAGGACCCGCCACCATGGTGCGAAGCACCATTGTCTATCCAAAACCTTTACATAGATTTATTCTATGTACAATAGATGACTCGCGATGGGCTAATTGACAATCGCTGGGACGATTCTATAGTGGGCAAACCTTTTTCCCGGCTTGTGTAGTAATGAGACTATTCCTCGCCCCATCTTGAACTCGACAGGAGGCCACTCATGGCTGACAGGAAAGCGACGCTGACGGTAGACGGTCTGGACAAGCCAATCGAGCTGCCGATCTACTCGGGCACCCTGGGGCCCGACGTCATTGACGTTCGCAGCCTCGGGGAGGAGGGTCTCTTCACCTACGATCCTGGCTTCATGGCGACTTCCTCCTGCCAATCCGCCATCACCTATATCGATGGTGGAGAGGGCGTGCTGTTGCACCGCGGCTATCCCATCGACCAGCTCGCCAAGGAATCCAACTTCGTCGAGCTGTGCTACCTGCTGATGTTCGGCGAGCTGCCCGATGACGCGCAGTATGCGGATTTCGAGAGCCGCATCAGCAACCACACCATGGTTCACGACCAGATCAACAACTTCTTCAAGGGCTTTCGCCGCGACGCCCATCCGATGTCGATCCTTTGTGGCGTGGTCGGTGGCCTGGCGGCTTTCTACCATGATCATCTGGACATTACCGTGCAGGAGGATCGCGAGATCAGCGCGATCCGCCTGATCGCCAAGATGCCCACCATCGCGGCGATGTCCTACAAGTACAACATCGGCCAGCCCTTCAACTATCCGCGCAATGATCTGAACTATGCAGAGAACTTCCTCTACATGATGTTCAGCAATCCCTGCGAGGAGTACAAGATCAATCCGGTCTACGCCAAGGCCATGGACCGCATCTTCATGCTCCACGCCGACCACGAGCAGAACGCCTCCACCTCCACGGTGCGGCTGGCCGGCTCCACCGGCGCCAACCCCTTCGCCTGTATCAGCGCCGGCATCGCCGCGCTATGGGGTCCGGCTCACGGCGGCGCCAACGAAGCCGTGCTGAACATGCTCGACGAAATCGGCGACGACTCGGAAGAGAACATCCAGCGCTACATCGACCGCGTCAAGGACAAGGACGACAACTTCAAACTGATGGGCTTCGGCCACCGGGTTTATCGCAATTTCGACCCGCGCGCCAAGGTGATGAAAGAAACCTGCGACGAAGTTCTGGCCGAGCTGGGCATGGCCGACGATCCACAGCTCAAGATCGCCAAGCGCCTGGAGCAGATCGCCCTCGAGGATGAGTACTTCATCGAGCGCAAGCTCTACCCGAACGTGGACTTCTACTCCGGCATCATCCTCAAGGCCATGGGCATCCCCAAGAACATGTTCACGGTGATCTTCGCGGTATCACGCACCATCGGCTGGATTTCCCACTGGCATGAGATGATCAGCGACAGCTACAAGATCGGTCGACCACGCCAGCTGTACATCGGGCACGATCAGCGCGATTATCCTACCCGATAACCCGGCAGTGCATTGCCAGGCCCGACAGGGTCATTTGAAAGGCCGCCCTCGGGCGGCCTTTCTCGTCTCTGCCATGATGGCGGAACGACGACTTCCCTTTTCAACCTGCAACTCAGGAGCATCACGATGAGCCAATCGATCTCGACAGTGGCCTTTGTCGGCCTTGGCGTCATGGGATATCCCATGGCGGGTCACCTTGCCAGGCAAGGGTTGACCGTCCGCGTCTACAATCGCACGACTGCGAAGGCGCAGGAATGGAGCAAAGAGCACGGCGGCAGCCATCATCGCAC
>DATISN010000104.1:0-11935 GCA_035581765.1 Halomonas sp. | reverse complement strand
GACGGATCGGTTTCTGTTCCAAGGGTTCCTGCCGGCCAGGAGCGCAGGCCGGCGCGCCCGACTCGGGGCCTTGGCCGACCGCGAGGAAACCCTGGTGTTCTACGAGTCCCCGCACCGCATCCATGACACCCTGGCCGATCTGGCGGTCACGCTCAAGGAGCGCCAACTGGTGCTGGCCCGCGAACTGACCAAGACCTTCGAAACCTTTCTTGACGGCACGGCCCCCGAGCTGCTGGCTTGCATGCATGCAGATCCCGATCAGGCGCGCGGCGAGTTTGTGATCATGGTGGCCGGCGCCGTGCCGCGAGACGGTGAGGGCGCCGCCTCCTTCGAGGCGGATGCCCTGCTGTCGGCACTGCTCAAGGAGGGTGTGGGCGTGAAGCAGGCGGCCGCTGTGGCGTCGCGGGTACTGGGTGGTGCGAAGAAAGGTTGGTATGCACGGATCCAGACTCTCAAGGACGGGGATTGAGGGGCATCGGGGGCGCTGGTATGCTTGCCGCGGGAGTTGGCCAGACAGTCGCCGCCGCGTCGGGTTTTCGGATCGGGCGCAGGGGAGGAAAGTCCGGGCTCCACAGGGCAGAGTGCCAGGTAATGCCTGGGCGGCGTGAGCCGACGGAAAGTGCAGCAGAGAGCAGACCGCCTACGTCTCCTCAAAGAGGCCGGCAAGGGTGAAAGGGTGCGGTAAGAGCGCACCGCGCGCCTGGTAACAGTGCGTGGCAAGGTAAACCCCACTCGGAGCAAGACCAAATAGGAACCCATTGACGTGGCCCGCGTCGGGTTCGGGTAGGTTGCTGGAGGGCCGTGGTGACGCGGCTCCTAGAGGAATGGCTGTCCACGACAGAACCCGGCTTATCGGCCGACTCCCCCTATCACTTGCTTGTCCGTCTCCCTCCATCCCTTCGAATGAGAAGTGCATGACGCCATCCGCCTCTGAACACGCCGCTAGCGGCTTTCGCCATGCCAGCGTGCTGCTCGACGGGGCCGTCGATGCCTTGATTCACGATCCGCAAGGCACTTATCTGGATGGTACCTTCGGACGTGGCGGACATTCCCGCGCGATTCTCGAGCGTCTAAGTCCAGAAGGGCGATTGCTGGCTATCGACCGCGACCCTGAGGCGATCGCTGCCGCCGCCAGCATCGAGGATGCGCGCTTCAGCATCGAGCAAGGCGAGTTTGCCCATCTCGGTGAGATCGCCGCGGCTCGGGGGCTGCACGGCCGCCTCGACGGTATCCTGCTCGATGTCGGGGTTTCCTCTCCCCAACTCGACGATCCCGAGCGGGGATTCAGCTTTCTGCGAGATGGCCCGCTGGACATGCGCATGGACCCTACCCGCGGCGAGAGTGCCGCCGAGTTTCTCGCGCGTGCCGATGAGGGCGAGATCGTCAGGGTATTCAAGCAGTATGGAGAAGAGCGCTTCGCCCGGCGCCTGGTCAGGGCCATCGTCTCCCGGCGGGCCGATCGGCCCTTCGAGCGCACCGCGGATCTCGCCGAGGTGATCAAGACGGCCCATCCCGCGTGGGAGAAGGGCAAGCACCCGGCCACTCGGGCCTTCCAGGCGCTGCGTATCCAGATCAATGGCGAACTCGAGCAGCTCGACGCGGCGATGGACGCAGCGCTCGAGGCATTGGCGCCGGGGGGACATCTGGTGGTGATCAGCTTTCATTCGTTGGAGGATCGTCGCGTCAAGCGCTTCATCCGTCGGCACGTGCGCGGTGACACCGACCTGCCGCGGGGGGTGCCGATCCGCGATGATCAGCTGGCCAAGCGTCTGGATGCAATAGGCAAGGCGCAGCGTGCCGGCGCGGTGGAACTTGCAGCCAATCCACGTGCGCGCAGTGCTGTAATGCGTGTGGCACGCAAACGCAGCTGAGGAGGCACTATGGTCAAGGGACGACCCTCGGGCCCCAATGATTTCGGTTGGCCGTTGGCCCGGTTCGCAGGCTTGCGGTTGCTGCTTGTCGTGTTGCTCGTGCTGGTCTGTCTGGGGAGCGCACTGGCGGTGATCACTGCCAGCCATCTCACCCGCGAACAGTATGCGGACCTGCAACGCCTGGAGAGTGAACATCAGCAGTTGCAGACCGAATGGGGGCAGCTACTGCTCGAGGACAGCGCCTGGTCTTCGCCGGCTCGCGTCGAGGGCCTGGCCGAGGAGCGACTAGACATGCGCCTGCCCGATGTGGCGGACGTCGAGGTGATTCGCCCGTGAGTCTTGATGCCCGAAGCGGTGTGACGCCGCGCCGACCGCCGCCCATGGAGCCGATGGGAGGCGTGAGGTATGGCCTGCTGCTGTTGCTGGTTGCGATCGGACTTGGACTGCTCGCTGGGCGCGTGGTGACGCTGCATGTCATTGATCGACCCTTCCTGCAGGGGCAGGGCGATGCGCGCACCTTGCGCACCGATACCATTCCTGCTCATCGGGGCATGATCAGCGACCGTCATGGCGAGCCGCTGGCGATTTCCACGCCGGTGGTGACGCTGTGGGCCAATCCCCAGGATCTGCCCATCGATGATATCCAGCGGCTGATGCTGGCCCGTGGCCTGGGGATGGAGCTCGACGCGCTCAACGAGCGCATCGACCGCTATGCCGAACGCGAATTCATGTACCTGCAGCGACGCCTGACGCCGAAGGCGGCGCAGCGGGTGCTCGACCTGCGTATTCCGGGCGTTTACTCCCGGCAGGAATACAAGCGCTACTATCCTTCGGGAGAAGTGACGGCCCAGCTGCTCGGGGTCACCAATATCGATGATGCCGGCCAGGAGGGCTTGGAACTCGCCTACCATGCTCACCTGGCGGGGACCCCGGGACAACGACGGGTAGTGAAGGATCGGCATGGTCGCCTGGTTCGCGATCTAGCCGTGTTGCGTGAGGCCCGTCCGGGGGGCGACCTGACGCTCTCCATCGATCAACGCCTCCAGTACATGGCGTATCGAGAACTCAAGACGGCGGTCGCCGAGAATGAGGCCGATGGCGGTGTGGTGGTGATGATGGACGCCGATACCGGCGAAGTCCTGGCCATGGCCAATCAGCCGTCCTACAACCCCAACAACCGCACGGGACTGGATCCTCGGGGATTGCGTAATCAGGCCATCGTCGATGTCTTCGAGCCGGGGTCGGTGGTCAAGCCCCTGGCCATGGCGGCGGTGATGGAAAGCGGCGAATTCGACCGCGATACCGTGGTCGACACCTCGCCGGGCTGGATGCGCATCGACCGCTTCACCATTCGCGATATCCGCAATTATGGCGAGCTGGACATGGCCGGCATCCTCGAGAAGTCCTCCAATATCGGCATGTCGAAGCTGGTGCTGGAGCTTGATGATCCGCTGGTGCCCGATAGATACCGCCTGCTGGGCTTCGGGCAGAGTCCCGAGACGGGCTTTCCCGGCGAAGCCAATGGCAGCATGCCGGCACCGGTTCGCTGGTCGAGTAGCCAGTGGGCGGCACTTTCCTACGGTTACGGGCTTTCCGTCTCGGCATTGCAGCTGGCGAGTGCCTATACGGCACTCGCCAACGACGGGACTCGATTCGCGCCTTCGCTGCTGCGACTCAACGAGCCGCCGACGGGCACCCCCGTGATCGATCCTGCGGTGGCTCATGATCTGTTGCGTATCATGGAGGAATCGGTACAGCCCGGCACCGGTGGGCGGCGGGCAGGCGTTCCCGGCTATCGCGTCGCCGGCAAGACCGGTACGGTGCGTAAGAGCTCAGCGACCGGTTACACCGAGGATGCGTATCGCAGCCTGTTCGTGGGCGTCGCCCCCGTCTCGGACCCGAGTATCGTCACCGTGGTGATGATCGATCATCCCAGGGCGGGCGAATACTACGGCGGCGCCGTCGCTGCCCCTGTGTTTTCGCGGGTCGCCGGCGCTGCGTTGCGCCTGCTCGATGTGCCGCCCGATGCTCGAGAGGAATGAATCATGAACGCCAGTCATCAGCCCGAGGTGACGGGATGCAGGTAGCCTCCGCTCGGCTCGAAGCCAGTCTGCTCAGGCATTGGCCCCAAACCCGCCAGCCGCTGGGGGCCCTGTCGCTGCCCGACACGTGCCGGTTGGAGGTCGACAGCCGGCGTTTGATGCGCGGTGATGTGTTCGTGGCGGTACCGGGCGTCGCAGCCGATGGGCGCCATTACATTGATTGCGCCTTGGCCGCTGGTGCCGCGCTGGTGCTGGCCCATGAAGATGGACAACACCGCCATGATGACCCGCGGGTGCTGTGGCTGTCAGGCCTCAAGGAGGCACTGGGGCCGCTGGGTCGCGAATGCTACACCGTGCCTGCCGACCTGGAAGTGATCGGCGTCACCGGCACCAATGGCAAGAGTTCGGTGACCCATTACCTGGCGGCGTTGAGCGAGGCGCTTGGCGTGCCGACCGGTGTGATCGGCACTTTGGGACAGGGGCGGGTCGGCACATTGCACGATACCGGGCTGACCACCCCAGGGCCGCTGTCGCTTCAGGCGGCCCTGGGGGGGCTGGCAGCGGCGAAGGTGACACGTGTCGCGATGGAGGTCTCGTCGCATGCGCTCGAGCAGGGGCGGCTGGACGGCTGTGCGATCCGTGTGGGTGTGTTCACCAACCTGTCCCGCGACCATCTTGACTACCATGGCAGCATGGCGGGTTATGCCGCGGCCAAGGCCCGATTGTTCCGGCGTCCCGAGCTCGCGCTCGCCGTGGTCAATGGCGATGATCCGCTGGCGAGGCTGATGCTGGCCGGCCTGGCACCTGGCGTCAGGGTGCTGGCAGTCGGCGAACAGGAGGCGACGACGCTGCGCGTGGTCGACTGGGTGCCTCATGCGCAGGGCCAGCGCGCCCTGATCGCGACTCCCGAGGGCGAGCGGGTGATCGAGCTAGGCCTGATGGGCCGCTTCACGCTCGACAATGTGCTGCTGGCAATCGCCGTCCTCTACGGTCTCGGTCATCCGCTCGAGGCGCTGTTCACCGCTGCATCCGGCCTCGCACCCGTGCCCGGTCGCATGGAGACGCTGGTGCAGCCAGGATGCCCGACGGTGGTCATCGACTATGCCCATACGCCGGATGCGCTGGACAATGCCCTGACGGCGCTGCGTTCGCATCTGCCGGACAAGGGGCGCCTGTGGTGTGTGTTCGGCTGCGGTGGCGATCGCGATACCGGCAAGCGAACGCTGATGGCCGCAATTGCCGAGCGCCAGGCAGACGTCATCGTGGTGACCGACGACAACCCCCGCGGCGAAGACCCGGCAAGCATCCGCGAGCAGATTTTCTCGGGGTTCTCCCCCGTGGCGCGAGAAGCGGCCTGGAACATGGACGGCCGTGGGCGTGCGCTCGCCCGCGTGCTGGTTGATGCCTCAGCGAACGATGTCGTGCTCATCGCCGGCAAGGGTCACGAGACCTATCAGGAAGTGGCGGGCGTGCGTCACGACTTCTCGGATCGCGTAGCGGCCGAAAAAGCCCTGTCGGCCCGCACCGGGAGGCCGGGGCGATGAGGGAGGTAGGCCTGCAGACCCTTGGCGATGTCGCCTCGGCCCTTGGTGTGGCGAGCCCGGATGTTGATATAGCGCTCACGGCGATCGTCACCGACTCCCGCAAGTTGGTGCCGGGTAGCCTCTTCGTGGCCTTGCGCGGTGAACGCTTCGATGCCCATGACTTTCTCGGTAGGGCGCGAGACGCCGGAGCCGTGGCGGCGCTGGTCGAGCGTCCGGTGGAGGATTCGCTTCCTCAACTTCAAGTGACGGACACTCGATTGGCGCTGGGACTGCTGGGGCGGGCCCGTCGCCGGGCCTGGGGCGGGCCGCTGGTCGCCGTGACGGGCAACAGCGGCAAGACCACGGTCAAGGAACTGCTCGCTGCGTTGCTGGGCCGCCGCGGATCGACGCTTGCCACCCAGGGCAACCTCAACAACGATATCGGGGCGCCGCTGACGCTGCTCGGCCTGGAACCCCACCACCGGCAGGCCGTCGTCGAACTGGGGGCCAACCATCTCGGTGAGATTGCCTGGACCGCTTCGCTGGCCGAGCCGCAGGTCGCCGTCATCACCAATGTTACCGGGGCGCACGTGGGTGAGTTCGGCGGTATGGGCCATATTGCCCAGGCCAAGGCGGAGATCCTGACCGGCTTGCCCGACGATGGTGTCGCGGTGCTTAACCGTGACGACGCCTACTTTTCCAGCTGGGCAACGCTTGCCGCGCCTCGCGAGGTCGTCGATTTCTCGATCGACCTCCAACAGGCCCGCGTTCATGCACGCGCGCTGGTCTGCGACGCTTTCGGGCGCTATGCTTTCACGCTTGTCGTGGATGGCCAGGAAGCGGGCCGAGTCCAGCTTGGCCTGTTAGGGCGCCATAATGTGTCCAACGCCCTGGCCGCCGCAGCGGCGGCGCTGGCACTGGGAGTGGAGCCGGCGGATGTCCTCGCAGGGCTGGCGGATGTCTCGCCCATGTCGGGGCGGCTCAGCGTTGCCGAGGGGGTAAGGGGCACGCGGCTGCTGGATGACACGTATAATGCCAACCCCGGCGCGGTCAAGGCGGCGCTTGACCTGCTGGTCACGCTGCCCGGCCCTCATTGGTGCCTGCTCGGGGCCATGGGAGAGCTGGGAGACGCGTCCGAGCGGCTGCATGCCGATATCGGGCGACACGCACGGGAACGGGGCGTCGAGTTCCTGGGTACTTTGGGCGAGTCGGCACGGCCGGCAAGTCAGGCCTTCGGTGAAGGCGGGTGCCATTTCGACGACCGGGTGGCGCTGATGCGCCACGTCCTCAACCATCTGCCATTCGGGGCCAGTGTGCTGGTCAAGGGATCACGCAGTGCCGGCATGGAGCATGTGGTTGCCGCCCTGCGCCCGGATGCACCAAGGTGAACGCGATACATGCTGCTTTATCTGGCTGATTTTCTGGCGCAATTTTTCAGCGCCTTCAATGTGTTCAATTATCTGACCCTGCGCATGATCCTGGGTACGCTCACGGCCCTGACACTCTGCCTGTGGCTCGGGCCGATCATGATTCGCCGCCTGGTCGAGCGCCAGATCGGCCAGGCCGTGCGTGACGATGGACCCCAGTCGCACCTCTCAAAAGCGGGGACGCCGACCATGGGCGGCGCCATGATCCTGATGGCGATCGCCGTGAGTACCCTGCTGTGGGGGGATCTAGATAATCATTATGTATGGATCGTCCTTGCGGTCACCCTGGGTTTCGGGGGCATCGGCTGGGTGGATGACTATCGCAAGGTGGTGGAGAAGAACCCACGTGGCTTGCCGGCACGCTGGAAATACTTCTGGCAATCGCTCATCGGACTGTCGGCGGCCGTCGTGCTCTATGCCACTGCCGCTTCACCGGCGGAAACCAGCCTGATCGTGCCGCTGTTCAAGGACTTCGTCATGCCGCTGGGGCTCTTCTATATCGTGCTGACATACCTGGTGATCGTCGGCAGCTCCAATGCGGTCAACCTCACCGATGGACTCGATGGCCTGGCGATCATGCCGACCGTGCTGGTGGCCATGGGGCTGGCGATCTTCGCCTATGCCAGTGGCAACGTCGTGTTTGCCGACTACCTGCAGATCCCCATGATTCCCGGGGCCGGCGAGTTGGCGGTCTTCTGCGCCACCATCTCCGGTGCCGGCCTGGGCTTTCTCTGGTTCAATACCTACCCTGCTCAGGTGTTCATGGGCGATGTCGGGGCCCTGGCCCTGGGCGCCGCACTGGGCGTGGTGGCAGTGATCGTGCGTCAGGAAATCGTGCTGTTCATCATGGGCGGTATCTTCGTCATGGAGACCGTCTCGGTGATCCTGCAGGTCGGCTCCTACAAGCTCACCGGTCGCCGCATCTTCCGCATGGCCCCCCTGCACCACCATTACGAGCTCAAGGGCTGGCCGGAGCCGAGGGTCATCGTGCGGTTCTGGATCATCACCGTGGTGCTGGTGCTGGTCGGCCTGGCCACGCTGAAGGTTCGCTGAATAGCGGCAACGCTGTCATGCCATCGACAAGGAGCACATCATGCCCAAGGTGCCCAGGGGCGTTAGCCTGGTGGTCGGGCTCGGGGTATCGGGTCGCGCGATCTGTCGTCACTTGAGCCGGCTGGGTGTCCGCTACATGGTCGCGGACACCCGGGCTGTCCCCCCCGGCCTGGAGGGCTTTCGTGTCGCCCATCCGGATATCGAGATCCACTGCGGCCCACTGACGGCGCTGGATCTCTCCGAGGCCGAGGAAGTGGTGCTGAGCCCCGGCGTGGACCCCAGGAGCGCGGGGCTGGAGCCGCTTGCCGGCGACACTCGGCCCGCAACGGGGGAGCCTCGGTTGGTGGGTGAGATAGCGCTCTTCGTGCGCGCCTGCCAGGCACCCATCGTCGCCATCACCGGTTCCAACGCCAAGTCGACCGTGACCACCCTGATCGGCGAGATGGTCCGTGAGGCCGGTCGCCGGGTCGCCGTCGGCGGCAATCTGGGCACACCGGCCCTGGATTTGCTCGTCGATGAACCCGATGCCGATCTCTACGTGATCGAACTCTCCAGCTTCCAGCTCGAGATGACGCCATGGCTAGGCGCTGAAAGCGCAGTCTTTCTCAATCTTAGTGCTGACCATCTGGATCGACACCACGACATGAGGGCTTATCGAGGCGCCAAGCAGCACATCTTCCGCGGGGCTCGCCATGCCGTCGTCAATGCCGAGGACCCGATGACCTGGCCGGCGGCGCGCCTTGCCGATCAGGACGCCTTCACTACCCGTGCGCCTCAGGGTGACGAATGGGGTATCGGTCGATATCAGGGCAGTGATTGGCTGCTGCATGGCGACGAGCCACTGATGCCAGCAGTTGAGGTGCGCCTGCCGGGCCGCCACAACCAGGCCAATGCCCTGGCCGCCCTGGCCGCCGGCCACCGTCTCGGTCTGCCCATGGCCGCCATGTGTGCGGTGCTGCGACGCTTTGCCGGACTGCCTCATCGGGGAGAGCTGGTTGCCGACGTGAATGGCGTGCGCTGGATCAATGATTCCAAGGGCACCAATGTCGGCGCCACGCTTGCCGCCATCGAGGGGCTGGGCCCGACACTTAAGGGCCGGCTGGTCCTGCTCGCGGGGGGGGTGGGCAAGGGGGCCGATTTCGCTCCGCTGGCAGCTCCGTTGGCCCGCTTCGGCCGAGAGGCGATACTCTTCGGGGAGGACGCCGGAAAACTTGCGTCGGCACTCGACGGGCAGGTGCCGTTGAGCCGGGTCGACCACCTGGAAGCGGCCATGGCACGTGCAATCGAGGTCGCCAGGCCGGGAGACTGCGTGCTGCTTTCCCCCGCCTGTGCCAGCCTCGATCAGTTCGTCAATTATCAGGCGCGAGGCGAGGCGTTTCGCCGCTTCGCCCACCATCTGGCATCCGAGGGGCAACCATGAGCCGCCTGAGTCACTGGCGCCGTCGTCTTTCCACCGCCGATCAGCCCTTCGATGGCTGGTTGCTGGTGGCGACCCTGTCGCTGATGCTGATCGGCTGGGTCATGGTCACCTCGGCCTCCACCGAGGTGGCATCGAGCCTCACCGGCAATCCGTATTATTTCTCGATTCGTCACGGCATCTTCCTTGTCGGCGCCGTGGTCCTGGCGGGTCTGGCGCTGCGCGTGCCGCTCGCCTGGTGGAAGGCCAATGGACCCTTGCTGCTGCTGGTGGGCATCGGGTTACTGGTCCTGGTGCTGCTGGTCGGCCGCGAGGTCAACGGCAGCCGGCGTTGGCTATCAGTGCCTGGGATACCCTTCAACATCCAGGCCTCCGAGTTTGCCAAGCTCTTTTTGATCGCTTACCTGGCCGGATACCTGGAACGCTTCCTGCCTCAGGTGCGCCAGCAGTGGGGTGCGTTTCTGCGGCCTTTGGTGGTGATGGCCGTGATTGCCGTACTGCTGATTCTCGAGCCGGACTATGGTGCCGTGGTGGTCATGACCGGCTGCGTGATGGGCATGCTGCTGATGGCCGGTGCGCCCTGGGGACGCTTCGCGCTGTTGCTGGTCCTGGTAGCCGGCGGAGCCGTACTGCTTGCCGTCGCCGAACCTTACCGATTGGCACGATTGACCAGTTTTGCCGACCCGTGGGCCGACCAGTTCGCCAGTGGTTACCAGTTGACGCAGGCATTGATCGCCTATGGGCGCGGACACTGGCTGGGCATGGGACTCGGCAACAGCGTCCAGAAGTTGTTCTATCTGCCTGAAGCACATACGGATTTCGTGTTCGCCGTGCTCGCAGAAGAACTGGGATTGTTCGGTGCCATTGCGGTGATCGGGCTGTTCGCGTTGTTGATCTGGCGGTCGATGGCGGTAGGGCGGCGTGCTGAACTGGCGCGTCTGCCCTTCGCCGCTTTCTTGAGCTACGGCATTGCGCTGATCATCGGCGCCCAGGCCTTCATCAACATTGCCGTCAGCACCGGCATGTTGCCAACCAAGGGACTGACTCTGCCGCTACTCAGCTATGGCGGCTCGAGTCTGGTGGTCAGTGCTCTTATGATGGCGTTGGTGCTGCGCGCGGATATCGAGACGCGCAGGGTACTGCGGCGCAAGCGCTCGGCGGCACCCAGGCAAGCCGTTGGCGACGTCACGTCACCGCGTGCCCGGCAAAAACGTGCCCTGCAGACAGGAGTGACGCAGTGACCAAGCAAGTGCAGCGGCGAGTGCTGATCATGGCCGGCGGCACTGGGGGGCATGTGATCCCGGCGCTTTCGCTCGCCCGGGGACTGAAAGCTCTGGGCGTCGAAGTGGAGTGGTTGGGCAGTCCGCGTGGCATCGAGAATCGCCTGGTGCCCGAGGCGGGCATTGCGCTGAACCGGATAGCCGTGGCAGGCCTGCGCGGTAACGGTCTGGCGGGCTGGCTGCTGGCGCCACTCAATTTGACGCGGGCGGTATGGCAGGCCTGGCGCATTCTTCGCCGGTTTGACCCGCAATTGGTGGTGGGCCTGGGCGGCTTCGCCAGTGGCCCGGGTGGGCTGGCGGCGTGGTTGTCCCGACGCCCCTTGATGATTCACGAACAGAACGCCGTGGCGGGAATGACCAATCGCGCCTTGGCGCGTCTCGCGACCCGCGTCTATGCCGCCTTTCCCCAGGCGTTTACCGGCCCAGCCGAAGTGGTCGGCAATCCGGTGCGCGACGACATCGCGGCCCTGGGAGAGTGCCCCAGAGACGTCGATGATATGCAGGGGCGTCCCTTGAGATTGCTTGTCCTGGGGGGATCGCTGGGTGCCCAGGCGCTCAATGAGCGGCTGCCCGAGGCCCTGGCTCGCCTTGCCGAGGCCGAACGCCCCGAGGTCCGTCATCAGGCCGGTCGCGACAAGGACGGCGCGACTCGCGTGGCTTACCGCGATAAGGGCGTCGACGCCGAAGTCAGCGCCTTCATCGACGACATGGGAGCGGCCTATGCCTGGGCCGACCTGGTTGTCTGTCGGGCCGGGGCGCTAACCGTGGCGGAGTTGGCGGCCGCGGCGAAGCCGGCGCTCTTCGTGCCGTTTCCCCATGCCGTCGATGATCATCAGACTGCCAATGCACAGGCACTGGTGAATCAGGGTGCCGCCCGCCTGATACCCCAGAACGAACTCACCGCCGTGTCGCTAGCCGGACAGCTTTCGACATTGCTGGACCCAAATACTCTCGCTGCCATGGCGACACGGGCTCGGGCCTGTGCCGAGCTCGATTCCATCGAGCGCCTGGTGGCCGGTTGCATGGAGATAGGTTTTGAGCACTAGCACAGCAGGGCCGCTAGCCGGCCTCTCACCCCTGCCGAGCCATGGCCGAGGCCTCGGCATGCGCCGCATCAGGCAGATTCATTTCGTCGGCATCGGTGGCGCCGGGATGTGCGGCATCGCCGAGGTGCTCGCCAATCAGGGCTATATCGTCAGCGGCAGTGATCTACGGGAATCCCCGGTCGTGGCCCGCCTGCGCAGTTGCGACATTCGCGTGGCGATCGGTCATCATGCCGATCACGTGGCCGGCGCCGACGTGGTAGTGGTGTCCACCGCCGT
>DATISN010000103.1:0-7508 GCA_035581765.1 Halomonas sp. | reverse complement strand
GCCGATGCCGCGCCGCTCGGCAGGCAGTGAGCTGATGTCGTGGCCGTCGAGCAGCACCTGTCCTCTGGCCCGGAACTCGGGAGCCAGAAAGCCGGCGAGATAAGCGAGCAGGGTCGACTTGCCCGAGCCGGAAGGCCCCATGACGGTTAGTACCTCGCCGGGGCCGATGTGGGCCTCGAGTTCCATCAGTGCCTGGCCGTCGAGGCTGATGCGAATGTCGCGGAGTTCGAGTCGATGGGTGACGTTCATGGAGCTCCCTGCATGCCGCGGCGATTCGACCATAACAACTTCGGCAGGCCGATCGCGATGATGAAACCCGCCAGCGGCAGACAGGCCTGGACCAATGCCCAGACACCAATCACCCGGCGGTTGCCGCCAGCGGCCAATGATACCGCCTCGGTGGTGACGGTGGTCACGCGTCCTGCCCCCAACAGCTGAGTGGGCAAATACTGGCCGATACTCACCGCCAGCCCCACGGCCATGGCGGTGAGCATCGGCGCCAACAGCATCGGCAGGCGCACGCGCCAGAAGACCGCATTGCGCGAGGCCCCCAGCGTGAGCGCCAGCTGTGACCAGCGTGGATCGAAGCGCCGGTAGGCCTCCGAAAGCGAGAGAAACACGTAAGGCAGCACGAACAGCAGGTGGCCGAAGATGATCAGGGCGTGGGTCGGTCGGGTGCCGAGGTGTTCCATCACCACCACCAGGCCAAACAGGAAGGCGATCTGCGGGACGATCAGCGGCAGGTACAGCAGCCATAGCGCCCGCGAGGGGTGTCGGCCGGTGCGCTGCTCATTTTCCAGCGCTGCCAGGGCCAGGATCGTCGCGAGCAGCGTCGAGACCAGGGCAATCAGCGCCGTCGAGGCAATCGGCCCGGCGAGCGCGGGCAGCGCCCGAGCCCAGTGGGTGACCGTGACGCTGCCGGGCAGGGCATCGGGAAAGCGCCAGAAGCCGGCCACGGAATTGATCGCCAGGCCGCCGATGCCGACGAAGGCAATCGCCGTGGCCAGCAGGATCCACAGCTTGCCGGCGACACGCAGCCCCGCCTCGCCCCGACGCCGTCCGCCGCGTGCGATCCAGCCGCCCATCATCCTGGCCACGAGCCGTTCCAGCCCCCACCAGATCGCCAACGCCGTGGCGGTCACGCCGAGCTGCAGGATCGCCCCGGCCGAGGCCATGAAACGCTGGTCGAGGTCGGGATCGCTGAACCAGGCAAGTATCGAGACGGAAAGCGTCGGTGGCAGGGTGGGGCCGAGGATCATCGCCACATCCACCACCGACGAGGCGTAGGCGATCACCGCGAAGACCGGCAGGCGGATCAGCGGATAGAGCGACGGAGCGACGACCTTCCACCAAGCCAGCGTCGGGCGGTAGCCCAGCGAGCGGGCCATGGCGATACGTCGATCGGGGTCGAGCTGGGGCAGGGCCGCCAGGCTCATCAGCAGCAGGAAAGGAATCTCCTTGATCACCAGCCCCGCGATCAGCGACAGCCCCCAGGGGTCCTGAACGATCACAAGGTCCGGTGGGCGCTCCCAGCCGGTCAGTCCCGGCGATGCCAGCCTTGCGATCAACCCCGAGGGGGCGATCAGGAAGGCCAGCCCGAAGGCCGCGGCGGCATGGGGAACGGAGAGCAGCGGCGAAACCAGCCGCCGTATCCAGCGATCGAACCGGCTGCCGGTGACGGCGGCCAGGTAGAGCAGCACCACCGCCAGCGATACGGCGGTGGCGATCAGTCCACTGGCGAGGCTGACCGCAACCGAGCGCCAGATCCCGGGCTCGGCGAACAAGGCCCGCCAGGGGGCGAGCGTCAGGCTCTCTCCCCCCAGCGCAGGCAGGTAACCGAAGGCCGGCAGCAACGCCATGGCAAGGCCAGCCAGGATCGGTGCGACCAGCAGGATGACGAGCAGCACGGGTGCCAGGCGCAGCATCATCGCGCGGGCCTCGTCGCGGGGGCGGTCGGGGCGCGGTTCCCCGCCATCAGTTGCCGATGTAGCGCGCTTGCCAGGCGTCCTGCAGGGCCGTCATCCAGCTGGGGTGTGGTTCGGGCAGCGTCCGCTGCAGGGCATCCGCCGGCAGCATCGCCGGGTTGTCCTGATCCAGCGCGAAGAGGGCTTGGCCGTCGTCATCGAGGCGGCCCACGTCAAGCACGGTATGGTCCCCCCAAACGGCGAGGTCCTGCTTGTGCGCCTGGGCCTCGGGCGATAGCAGGAAGTCGGCTACCGCCATGGCACCGGCCTTATGGGGCGAGTTGTAGGGAATGGCCACGAAGTGCACGTTGCCCAGGGTACCGCCTTCCGGCACATAGCTGCGCGTGCTGGGCGGCAGCTCGTAGTCGGCCACCGCCGCGGCAGGTTCCGAAGGGGTGAAGGTAAAGGCCAGCGTCAGCTCGCCGTCGCCCATCAGGCTGCGCATCTCGGGGCCGGTGGCGGGGAACTGGCGACCACTGCGCCACAGGTGGGGATGAAGCGCGTCCAGGTAGTCCCACAGCGGGGCGGTGACGGCTACGAAGTCGCTCTCCTCGACCGGGGCGTAGAGCGCCTCGTCCTCGTCGGTCAGTGCGATCAGGGCCTGCTTAAGAAAGGTGCTGCCGGTGAAGTCAGGAATCCGCGGGTAGGTGAAGCGCCCGGGGTTTGCATCGGCCCATTCCAGCAGGGCATGGATATCTTGCGGGGGCGTCACGATGTCGTCGCTATCCTCGAGGAGCTCACGGCTGTCCCCGCGGAGCTCACGGCTATCATAGTAGAAGGTAATCTGCGCCCGGCCCCAGGGGGACTCGTAGCCCTCCGTGGGCAGGGTGAAGTCGGTGACGACCTCGGGGTTGTGCTCGGGGTGAGTGAGCGCGAAGTTCGGCAGCGCCTCGGCGAAGGGGCCGAACAGCAGATCGTTGGCCTTCATGGTGGCGAAGTTCTCACCGTTGATCCAGATCAGGTCGACATTGCCCTCGTCATGGTTGCCAGCCTGCTTCTCGGCCAGTACCCGGGAGACCGCCTCGGCGGTGTCTCCGATCTTGACATGGGTGAGTTCGATATCGAACTGCTCGTCGACCCGCTTGGCCACCCAGTCGATATAGTCGTTGGTGCGCTGCTCGCCGGCCCAGGCATACCAGTAGACCGTCTGGCCGCGGGCTTCGTCGAGTACGGCCTCCCAATCGGCCGGGTCGGGAGCGGCCTGCAAGCCCGTGGTGGTGAGCAGCAGTGCCGGCAGGGCGGCGCTGAGCCTGGATGAAAACGCGCGCATCGCTGGGTTCCTTCTTCGTAAGGGGTTATTCAATAAGGGGGTCAACAAGGGGTATCAACGGCGAGGGCGCTTGCCAGAAGGCGAAACTCCTCGCGGACATGCTCAATCGCGGACACGGAAAGATAATGGTCGACCCGGTCGCGGACATGGGCGATAAGCGCGTCATCGCTCAACTCGGCGGACCAGTCCTCGCCGCCGGCTTCGGCATCACGGGAGCTAAGATGGCTGGCTCGCCACTTCGTGCACCAGGTCAGCGACCACAGCCACATGGCCCGTCGGCATGCCAGCAGCGTGGCGGCATCGCCCTCGAAGCCACTCGCGGAGATCCAGTGCCGGTAGAAGGCTGCCACCTCGGCGGGAGTCAGCACCGCTCGACTCTGCAGGTCCCAGGTAGTGGAGGTGTAGAGGCTGGCATGGGCCAGGTCGAAGCCGGGCAGGCCGTAGCGACACTTCTCCAGGTCCACCAGCACCGCATGACCGGAATCGGTGATCAGGAAGTTCCCGGGGTGGGCATCGAAGCTGATCAGCCGCGGCTCGGCGTCAGTCCCGGGAGGCAGTCGCTGGGGCAGGGCGGCCAGTTCGGTCTCGATAAGGCGGTGGGCATCGATGGCAAGCTCGGCCTGATCGAGGAAGCTGGCCTGATCCCTTACCTCCGCGAGCATTGCCGCCCACGGATCGGCCGGCGACAGCAACGGCGGGCGCGCCTCGGCGTCAGGCACGTCAAGCACGTGGAAGCTGGCCAGCGCCTCGGCGATGGCGGGAAGGTCCTCCGGCAATCGCGCCTGGCGGCCAAGGATAGCACTGACCAGCAGTCCGCCGCGCGGCAGCTCCGGGCCGGGCGGGAGGATCCCATGCAGGGAAGGGGCATGACCGCCCTGGCTGGCACGCACGAAGCAGGCCGCCTGGTAGTCGAGGTTGGCGGCAGGATCGAGTCGCATCTGGCTCTGCTTGGGCAGTCTGGCCACCCAGTCGATCTGTTCGCGCTCGAGCCACACATGGTGATGGGCCAGGCCCGTATCGGCCATCGGGTGCAGTGCACGGACTTCCGTGTCATAACCCGCCCGGGCCAAGACCATGGCAAGCGGACGACACAGGTCCTGCAGGTCTTGCGACAAGGAAGGGCGGGCGGCGGTATCCGGCATGAGGTTCCTCGGTGTATGAGCTGACAGTTATCCATAGTCGCACGCGACGTGATTTCCTTACATTGCCAGAGTGTGATGTGGACGGTGACGCTATTAGAACGTCCTCGGGTCCTGAGCTGTTGCTGCATTTGGGGCCACTGCCTACGCTGATAGCGGCATGATCGAACCACTGTGCCCTGTCGAGACTCTCAGGGACAGCAGCCGCAGGGTGGGCACGAGATGACGACTCCACGCCGCAGGAGCATGACCGGGCGAGTCCTGATACTGGCAAGTCTACTGTGCCTGGTGCTCGGGGCGTTTCTGGCCTGGCAGGCCCAGGCGCAGCAGGAGGAGCGCATCGCCCTCGTCATGACCGTCGACGATGCCATCGGCCCCGCCATCAGCGATTACTTCACGCGGGGGCTGTCGCTGGCGGAGGAGCGGGAAGCGGAAATCGTGGTCGTGGCGATGGATACCCCTGGCGGGCTGGATGCTTCGATGCGCGCCATGATTCGCGCCATGCTCACCGCCAGCGTGCCGGTGGCCATTTATGTCTCGCCGGCGGGGGCTCGCGCGGCCAGTGCTGGGACCTACCTGCTGTATGCCAGCCATGTGGCGGCGATGGCGCCGGCCACCCATCTCGGCTCGGCGACCCCGGTGCAGATCGGTGGCGGTGGCCTGCCCGGAATCGGCGATGACGAGGACGGTGGAGAGGGCGACTCCCGGGCACAGGAGGCCGAGGATACTGACGAGCCGGCGACCGGGAACACGGGGAACGCCGATGACGAAGCGGTCAACGGCGAAGGCGAGTCCGGCGAAGAAGCCGGCGGTGACGACCGACGGCGTGGCGAGACGGCCATGGAGCGCAAGGTGCTGGAGGACGCGGTGGCGTATATCCGCTCACTCGCTGAGCGCCACGATCGCAATGCCGACTGGGCGGAGCAGGCCGTGCGCGAAGCCGTCAACCTCACCGCCCGGGAAGCGCTTGAGCAAGACGTCATCGAGGTCGTCGCTCGTGATGTTGACGATCTACTGAGGCAGATCGACGGGCGCAATGTAGTAATGGATCAGGGCGAGCGGACCCTGGCGACGGCCGAGCTGACCATCGAGCGCCTCGACCCGGACTGGCGCACCAAGCTGCTGGCAGTGATCACCAATCCCAACGTGGCCTATTTCCTGATGATCATCGGGTTCTACGGGCTGATCTTCGAGCTGTCCAGTCCCGGGAGCCTGATTCCCGGCACCATCGGCATCATCTGTCTATTGCTAGCACTTTTCGCTTTTCAGTTGCTGCCGATCAACTACGCCGGCCTGGCGCTGATTCTGGTGGGGCTCGGGCTGATTGTGGGCGAGGCGTTAATGCCCAGTTTCGGGATACTGGGCATCGGCGGCATCGTCGCCTTCGTGATCGGATCGGTGATTCTGATGGATGCAGAGAACTTGCGTATCTCGTTGCCCATGATTGCGGGGATCGCGCTGCTGTCGGCGGGGCTAATGCTGTGGGTCGTGACTCGCTTCATCGGGCTTCGACGGCGGCCCGCGAAGACGGGCCAAGACGAGATGGTGGGGAGCGAGGCCACGGTGGCGGAGGCGTTCGAGGCGCAGGGGCACGTGCGCCTGATGGGTGAGCGCTGGAACGCCAGGAGCAGTGAACCGCTGCACAAGGGTCAGGTGGTCAGGGTGACGGCAGTCGACGGGCTGACCCTGGTCGTCGAACCACTCGACAAGGCGCACTGAGGAATGACTCGGCCCAGTCAATGAATTCGGGACACCGGCGTTGTCGCTGGTCGCACATCAAAGGAGAGCAAGTCATGTGGATTTCCTATCTCGTACCGATCGTCCTGCTGGTGATGCTGATTGCCGCCTCGATCCGCATCCTGCCCGAATACAAGCGCGGGGTGGTGTTCTTTCTCGGCCGCTTCCAGGCGGTGAAGGGGCCTGGCCTGATCATCATCATCCCGGGAATCCAGAAGATGGAAGTGGTTGACCTACGTGTCATCACCATGGACGTGCCCGAGCAGGACGTGATCTCCCGGGACAACGTCACCGTCAAGGTCAATGCGGTGCTCTATTTCCGCGTCGTCGACCCCGAGAAGGCCATCATCCAGGTCGAGCATTTCGTCAATGCCACCAGCCAGCTGGCCCAGACCACGCTGCGTTCGGTGCTCGGCAAGCACGACCTGGACGAGATGCTGTCCGAGCGCGACAAGCTCAACAACGACATCCAGGAGATCATCGACGCCTCGGCCGAAGGCTGGGGCATCAAGGTCGCCAACGTCGAGATCAAGCATGTCGATCTGGACGAGAGCATGATCCGCGCCATCGCCCGCCAGGCCGAGGCCGAGCGTGAGCGGCGGGCCAAGGTAATCCATGCCGAGGGCGAGCTGCAGGCCTCGCAGAAGCTCGTCGAGGCCGCCAATGTGATGTCCGAGAATTCCGCCGCGCTGCAATTGCGCTACCTGCAGACCATGAGCGACATGAGCAACAAGAACGCCTCCACGATCGTCTTTCCGCTGCCCATGGACATCATGGAAGCCTTCCGGCACATGAAGGCTTCCTCCGCGTCGCGGGACCGCTCCGACCCGGCCGCTCCGGACGACCGCGACGTCTCCTGACGCTTGCCGTTCCCGGTCACGGCCGTCAGGTCGAGACCTTCGTGAAGCAGGGCCTCGGGGTGCAAAGCCCTGGGGTGCAAAGCCTCGGGGTGCAGGGCATCGACGACTCTGCTAGACTCCCGCGCTCACTACGGGCTTAACCCTTCGTCTACCCCAAGCCCCGACCCGAAGAGCAAGGGAAACACCTATCGTGATGACTCCCCTGACAGGGCTGGCCACGCCGCCCTAGCGCTATCCCTTCCTCCGGCGATGTCCGCCCTCGGTGCGCATCGCCTGGCATCTTTGTGATGCCTCCGGCGCCCCTGCGCGCCACATTGCGACCTACCTTTACCCGTGAATACGCCATCGGCCACCGCATCCCGTGTGCCGGGAAGGTATGTGCTCGACGACACTCATATGCCTTACGGCTCTTCCATCACCCCTGACTGGATCGCAGCATGTACGAAAAAATGAAATTGAGTTGGTTCTCCAACATAAAGGGCGACAGCCTGGCGGGTATCGTTGTGGCGCTGGCGCTGATCCCCGAGGCCATTGCCTT
>DATISN010000102.1:0-5079 GCA_035581765.1 Halomonas sp. | reverse complement strand
GGCGTCTTCGGCCGACACCTCGTCATCGAGGCGCTCGGCGGCGAGCGTCGGCCCGACCTCGTTCGCCAGGTCGAGCCCGATCCGGGCATCGGGGTTGAGCAGCAGGCGTGGCAGACGGATCTCCTGGGTTTCACCGTCAAGCGTGATCCGGGCGGTCACCAGCAGCGGCAAACGGACACTGTCGTCAATTTCCGGCAACGGCAGGTGCCAGCGGCTCGGGCCCACCGCCTCGGCTTCCAGCGTCTGCCCTTGAAGCTCGCCGGAGAGCTCGGTGTTATCACGGTCAAGGCGTGGATGCTCGGCCACCAGCAGCACTCGGTCCGCCCTTGGTTGATGCGCCAGGCCGATGGCAGGCAGGACATTCACCGCCTGGATGCGTTGACGGTGAAAGTTCTCGCCCTGGGCACGAATCACCAGCCTGGCATTGCCGGTAAGCGCGGGTGGCGGCAGTACCCCAGCGAAACGGCCATCGCGGGGTTGTAGCTGAATCGCCGTCTGGACCTCGCCCTGAGCATCGTGCAGTTCCACGAAGACGTCGTGCCGCTCGGCGAACTCGCTGGCGGGCTCGCCATCGCGGTCGAACCAGGCCTCGACAGGCACCTCGAACCCCAGGTAGAGGGTGGTCGGCAGATCGTTGGTGCGCAGTGCCAGTGGCGAGCTCACACTGATACGGCTGTCTCCTCCCGTCTCGCCTTGGAGCCGCCATTCGCCGGACTGTGGGTTGGGAACGCGAATCAGGTCGAATCGCGGCTCCACCTGCCAGCGCATGTCGTCGGCATGTTGCTCGGCGAGATAGGTACTGCCGTCCGGCGCCACCAAGGTGATGGGGTCATCATCGGGCTCGTGGAAGAGCAGCGCCGAGAAGGATTCGACATCCGGGTCGATGGTGAAGCGTCCATCGATCAACGGGACCTGATCGGCGGGAAAAATGCGCTCGAAGATATCCAGAAAGGCGCCCAGCAAGCTCTCGGGCGACGCCACGGTTGACGACAGGCCACCCGTCAACTGCGATACCCGCTCCATCAGCGCCAAGTCGACCTGATCGGAAAAGGCAACGGCATGAACGACCACTCCCTGGTCGGCGAACGCCGGGGCCAGCTCCTCGACGAGGCGCTGGCGAGACTGGTTATCGATCTCGGGCTTGGCGCCGCGTGAAGATGGCAGATCGATCACGCCATCCGTCAGCAGCACCAGGTGGCGCCAGCCATTGGCCTCGGCCGTAGCCGCCTCGCGCAGGGCAGCCTCGATATCGGTGTGCGGCTGGTTGGACTGCATGGCCGGCGACAGCGCCAGCGCCTCCTCGCGCCAGGCGGCATCCATGCGGCCCAGTGGCAGAGGATTATCGACTTGTTCGCCGAAGGTCCAGACGCCGGCACTGACGCCCCAGGGCAGCAGGGACACCAGCAGTTCCAGGGCGCTGCTGCTGAGCTGCTCGGGGTCGTTATCTTGCATGCTGCCCGAGACATCGATGATCACGCGCACATCGGGGCGTTCCTCGATCGCTTGGGCGAGTCCCACCTGAGCCGCCAGACACAACGTCAGGCCTACCATCCCTAACAGGAGGCATCGCACGGATTGCCTGCCTTGCCCTAGCATCCACCCGGCCATTCAAGGCTCCTTAACCGATCACCGGCTCGCGTCGCTTGTCATCAGGCGGTGACGTGGTGATTCGGTCTTGCGTCTGAGTGTCGCTCGAGTCGTCGACCCGGCGCCCCCGCCACCAGAGTGCGACGCCTGCCGCACCTCCGGCCAAGGCACCGACCAGCACCAGAATAGCCGCCGGCATCAGCGACGCGGTATTGCGCTCCAGCAAGGCGACACCGGCTACCATCACCGCCGGGGCGAAGCCGGTATAGAATTCCCCTTCCTCCAGAAGCGGCAGGCGAAAACGCGACGGCATCCACATCACGCCGGCCACCGTCCAGGTAATGATCAACCGCGGCAGACGTGGCAGGAACGCCAGGCCCAGGTAGCCCGACCCCAGCACCACCAGAGACAGGACGATGTATGTCAGCCATAGTAGGGCCATCGAATCCGAGATCAGCATCGATACCTCGCAGCAGGAGCCGTCAGACACGCTCCTCATGAAAATTGATTTGCACTAAGTATGGTACATCCCGCGACATGAAAGCACAGCCGCCCCGTCACAACTCTTCCTTGCCGTCCGCGTCGCCGGTGACCCGTTTCCGTCGTCCCGAGGACCCCGACTGGCACTGGCTCGAGCAGCGCGCCGACCCCGAGGTCACGGCCTTTCTCGAGGCCGCCAATCGCGAATTCGCCGACTGGTTCGCTCCACTGGAGGGCCTGGTCGAGCGACTCTATCACGGTCATCTGGCCCGTCGGGAGCTCGCCGTTCATGGCCTGCGTACCCCTCTGGATCATTACACCGTCTGGAGTGAAACGGCCACGAAGGCCGACTACCCGCTGTGGTGGCGTCACCCCAATGGCCAGGAAGACGCCGCCGAGTGTTTCCTGGACCTCGAGGAGCGCTCCAGGGAACAGGCCTTCTTCGAGATCGGCGACATGGCGCTCTCCCCCGACGAGGAGTGGCTGGCCTGGACGGAGGATACCCGTGGCGATGAAACCTTCGCGCTCTACCTGAAACACTTGCCCGTGGGGGAGCCCGTGATGCTTCTCGACGAGATCGGGCCCGAACTTACCTGGGCCGAGGACGGCTGCACGCTGCTTTTCACCCGCTACGATGCCACCCAACGCCCCGACAGCATCTGGCGCCTGCCGCTTGCCCTGGGAGACGTCGACCCACCGGGCGCCGGTGAATCCGTGCTGATCCTGCGCGAGGATGACCCGGAGTTCTGGGTGGGCTTCGGCAAGACCCGGTCGCGGGACTGGCTGATACTCGAAAGTTCCTCGAAGGACACCAGCGAGTGTCATTTGCTTCCGGCCCGCTCCCCTGCCTCGGCGCCGCGCCTTTTCCGTGCCCGGGAGCGCGGCGTCGAGGTCGGCGTCGACCACCGACCGGGGCACTTCTATGTGTTGCACAACTGCAATGCCCCGCACTTCTGCCTCGAGGTCGTGGAGGAATGGCGTGTTACCGAGGCTTCCCGGCTTGACGAGGACCCCAGTGTGCATTGGCAACCGCTCATTGCGCATCGCGAGGACGCCACGCTGGAAGGCATCGACGCCTTCGCCTGGGGACTGGTCATTACCGAACGTGATCACCAAGAGGCCCAGGTCCATGTCAGGGTCATCGAGCTCGATGGTGAGCTGAGCCTTCATCGCGACGAACGCCTGCCGCTACCGGAGACGCCATGCAGCCTGGCGCTGGGGGATACGCCGCATTTCGACACTCGCTGCCTGCGCCTGCGCGAGGAGTCCTTCATCCTGCCGGTGAGCTGGATCACGCACGACCTCGACAGCGGCGAACGCTGCCTGCTCAAGCAACAGGTACTCCACGGCGACCTCACCCCCGACCACCTGGTGTGTGAGCGACTCTGGGCGAACGCTCACGACGGCGAGCGTATCCCCGTCTCGGTGGTGATGCGCGCCGACCTGGCCGGGCATCCCCTGCCAACGCTGCTCTACGGCTACGGGGCCTATGGCGAGGTGCTGGACCCCTGGTTCTCGATCGCGCGCCTGGAACTGCTGGCGCGTGGCGTGGCCTTTGCCGTGGCCCATGTACGCGGCGGCGGCGACCGCGGCGAGCCCTGGTACCTGGCCGGCAAGCTCGAGCACAAGCAAAACAGCTTTCGCGACTTCCTGGCCGCTCGCAACGCCCTGGTCGAAGCCGGCATCAGCGACGGCGAGCGCATTACGGCCTATGGCGCCAGCGCAGGCGGCCTGTTGGTGGGCGCCAGCCTCAACCTGGCCCCCGAGGCCTTCTGTGCCGCGGTGCTCGATGTGCCTTTCGTCGATGTCCTGCGCACCATGGAGAATCCCGACCTGCCGCTGACTACCGCCGAATACACGGAATGGGGCAACCCAGACGACCCGGGTGCCCGGAAGCGGATTCGCGATTACTCACCGCTGGACAATCTTTCTGCCCAGCTTTGGCCGACGGTGTTCCTGCAGGGCAGTTGGCACGACACCCGGGTGCCCTACTGGGAACCGGCCAAGCTCTATGCGCGACTCACTGAACTCGGCACGGCCCGCGGCCCGGTGATGCTACGCACCGACATGGCGGCCGGCCACGGTGGCGCATCCGGGCGCTTCAAGGCCTGGCACGACAACGCCCGCCAGGATGCCTACATCCTCTGGTCACTGGGGGTGGAGCCTCTCGACGACTGATGAGACGTCAGCCATCGATCGGCAATATGGCGATGATATGGTCCTCGAGCTGCTCTTCGGGGACCTCACGCTGGGACACGGCGAAGCTGCGCACGCTGATGCCCTTGCGGTGCATGCGCTCGGGACTGCCGGCAATCAACGGGTGCCAGCCGGCAAGCTTTCTGCCCTCGGCGCTGCGCCGGTAGGCGCAGGAGTTCGGCAGCCAGCGAAATTCCTCGATACGCCGGGGGGACAGCTGGGTGCAATCCGGCACCTTGTCGAAACGGTTGGCGTAGTCGCCGCATCGGCAGCTGCCGATGTCGAGCAGTTCACAGGCCACGTTAAGCACCGCCAGATCGCCGCTTTGCTCATCCTGAAACTTCAGCAGGCAACATTGGCCGCAGCCATCGCAGAGCGCCTCCCATTCCTGCTCGGTGAGCTCATCGAGATCGAAACGCTCCCAGAACCGGTCTCTCATGGTTTCTCCTGCGCGACACTAGTAACGTCCCTGTGTCGGCATGTTGTAAAGGTCGAGCAGATAGTCGTCCTTGGCCGGAGGCATCTGCAAGTAATATCCCTTCTCGCCGATAGCCGCCATGACGTCTGCCGCCTTCGCCCGGCCCAGCGTCTTGTCCGGGGTGAGAATTAACGTCATGGCCGGAAGTGGCTTGCCGAAGTGCTCGATCAGCGACTCGGGCACGCCCTCCAGCCCCTGTCGCTTGTCGACATAAAGGTAGAGGCCTTCCTTGCGCGAACTCTTGAAGACCTCACACAACAGCTTGTCGCCGCGCATCCGGTCATCGCTCATCAGGACACCGCCTCGAGAGCCGAGACCATGTCGGCATTAAGCCGTTC
>DATISN010000101.1:0-5047 GCA_035581765.1 Halomonas sp. | reverse complement strand
AGCCAGGTGTTGTCATAACCCCAGCTATCGCTGTAGGCAATGCCGATCTCACCGAGCTCGTCGTTGAGCCAGCGAGCGACCTGACGCACCGGAAAACCCTCCCGCACCAGTCGAGCTCGGCTGATGCCATGCAGCAGTTCGGCCTTGGGGTCCCAGTGGGTCCATTCATCAAGCGGTTGCACGAGAAAGGCGCAGATGCTGCCATCGGGCCTTGCCAGGCCGACTTCAATGGGGTAACTGCCACGCCCAAACCCGGACGCCTCGATATCCAGCAGTGTCGGTAGCGTCACGGAAAAGCGAGTCCTCGGGATCGAATGGCGGTTCGATGGCGAACCCGCCTCAGCATGCAGCCGGCCGCCCCGTGCCGCTAGTGTCGCGTTTCAGCCTGACCGCTGTCCAGAGGATTGGCCAGGCCGGCATGGGTGTCGGACAGTTGCTGCCAATACTCGCCGCGCACGACATCGGTGGGCAACCCGAGTTCGCCTTGCCGATATGCCACTGCCAGCCGCGCGGCGGCCAGAGGGTGCCCGGCTTCTCCGGCACGAGCGTACCAGGTGACTGCATGGTCATCACGCTGAGGGTAGAGCGCACAACCGTGCTCGTAGATCTGTCCGGCCTGATACTGGGCGCGGGCATTTCCGGCGTGGGCCGCTTCGAGCACATAGCGAGCACCGCGTGCCTTGTCCTGAGCGCTGACGCCGCGATGAAAGAGCATATGCCCGTATATCGACAGCGCCGCCGGATGGCCAGCATCGGCACAGCGCTGGAACAGACGCATGGTCAGTCTCTGGGTGCGCGGCGACCGAGGAAGCCAGCGGGTATGAAATAGCTGTTCCGCCAGACGGTACTCGAGCCGGGTGAACAGTGAGGATGCTTCGGACATGGCAAGCAATCCTGGTCCTGTATTACCGGATATGACGGCACACACCACCCTGTGAGTGCTTTATCCGCATGCGATAGAAGTGCCCTGTCGGCCTCCGCCGGGGCAACGCGTCGCAAGCATACGCCCGCCCAGACGCCGACTCAACCCCCTGTGTTTGCCGCCCTGGTCGCCCTGCCGCTACCATGCCGGTTCCCATTCCAGTGAGCCTTCATGAGGAAGTGACGGATGCAGATGCGACCGCTTGGCAATAGCGGCATCGAGGTCAGCCGCCTGTGCTTGGGCACCATGACCTACGGCGAGCAGAACAGCGAAGCCCAGGCCCATGAACAGCTTGACCGTGCCGTGGCCTTCGGCGTCAATTTCATCGACACCGCCGAGATGTATCCCGTCCCTCCCAAGGGCGAGACACAGGGTCGAACGGAAGCCTATATCGGCAGCTGGCTGACGCGTCGCGGCCGCCGCGATGATCTCATCATCGCCACCAAGGCGGCAGGCCCGGGGCCCGTCCATATTCGTGGCGGCCCGCGCCTGACCCGTGAGCATCTTCACCAGGCGATCGACGCCAGCCTCGCTCGCCTGCAGACCGATTATGTCGATCTCTATCAGCTTCACTGGCCGGATCGCCGCACCAACTTCTTCGGCAAGCTCGGCTATGTTCACGACGATCAGGAAGACGCCACCGCGCTCGAGGAAACGCTGTCGGCACTCAAGGAACTGGTCGATGCGGGCAAGGTGCGTGCCATCGGGCTTTCCAATGACACGCCCTGGGGCGTGATGCGCGCCCTGCATCTTGCCGACACCCTGGGGTTGCCGAGGGTGGCGTCGGTTCAGAACCCCTACAACCTGCTCAATCGTACCTTCGAGGTGGGCCTGGCCGAGATCGCCCATCGCGAGAACGTCGGGCTGCTGGCCTACTCCCCGCTGGCCTTCGGCATGCTCTCCGGCAAGTACCTGGATGGCGTCCGCCCTGCCGGCGCCCGGTTGACCCTCTTCGAGCGCTTCCAGCGTTACACCAACCCACTGGCCGAAGAGGCGACCCGGGACTACGTAACGATCGCTCGTGAGCATGGCCTCGACCCGGCGCAGATGGCGCTGGCCTACGTCAATTCGCGCAGCTTTCTGACCAGTAACATCATCGGTGCCACCACCATGGAGCAGTTGGAGAGCAACCTGGCCAGCGAATCGCTCACGCTCGACCAGCCGGTGCTTGAGGCCATCGAAGCCGTTCACCAGCGTATCCCCAATGCTGCTCCCTGACAGCGCACGCGGCTACGGGCTATCATGCCGATAGCCCGTGGCGGGTGAGCGCCTTGGTATAATCGACCCCACTATTCACTTACAGGAGCGCCGCATGCTGAGCGTGATCTCGCCCGCCAAGAAACTCGACTTCGAGACGCCGGCTACCCAGGCCTTGCACACCCAACCCGACTATCTTGATCACAGCCGCGAACTGATCGAGATCCTGCGTGGCTACTCGCCGCAGCGACTCAGCGAGTTGATGGGCATCAGCGACAAGCTGGCCGGCCTCAATGCGGCGCGCTATGCCGAGTGGCATACCCCTTTCACCCCCGATAATGCCAAACCTGCCGCCCAGGCCTTCCGGGGTGATGTGTATGTCGGGCTCGAGGCTGAGACCTTCAATGAGGCGGAGAACGCCTTCGCCCAGGAGCACCTGCGCATTCTTTCGGGGCTCTATGGCCTGCTGCGCCCCCTGGATCTGATCCAGCCCTACCGCCTGGAGATGGGTACTCGTCTTGAAACCCCCGCCGGCCGTGATCTCTATGCCTTCTGGCGGGAAACCCTTACCGGCGACCTCGACAAGGCGATCTCAGCAAGCGGTAGCCGCGTGCTCGTCAATCTTGCCTCCAATGAGTATTTCAAGGCGATCGATACTCAGGCGCTCGAGGCCAGAGTCATCACACCGGTATTCAAGGACGAGAAGAACGGCAAGCTCAAGATCATCAGCTTCTATGCCAAAAAGGCCCGAGGCCTGATGGCAGCCTGGATGATCCGGCAAGGCGTGAACGACCCCGAAGCCCTGAAGAACTTCAATGTGGCCGGCTATCGCTTCAATGCAGCGTTATCGAACGCTGGTACCTTAGTCTTCACTCGGGAAGAAGCCGCCAGCTGACAGGCTTGCCAAGGCGCGGGGGCTCAAAAGATCAACGTCCGGCCGGCACGTGGCCTGAGAAAGCGACGATGGGCCTGCTTGAAACGCGCATTGTCGCAACGATGCAGCCACTCGTATGCCACCATGTCGGCGCTTACCGGGACCGCCCCGGCCTGCACCATGCGCTCCCGGGCCAGGACGGCTTCAGCGGCACGCCGACTGGCCGTGGCCTCGACTAGCCAGTAAACCTCGTAACCCGCTTCCAACAGGCCAAGCCCGGTCTGCATCACACAGATGTGCGCTTCTGCACCACACAGCACGATCTGACGTTTCCCGCTCTCGGCCAAGGCCCTGGCGAAGGCTGGCTCGGCGTGAGCATCGAAGTGCACTTTCTGCCATAACCGGCTTCCGGGCAGAGCCTCCAGCAGATCCGGTTCACTCCCTCCCAGGCCTTCAGGGTACTGCTCGGTGATCCACACGGGCACCTCGAGCTCGCCAGCCATGCCACCCAGCCAGGCGGCCTCGGTGGCGGCCTGTTCGCCATGCTCAATCACTCGCATCAGGCCCACCTGCATGTCGACGATCAGCAGTAGGCTCCGTTCTCGCGTAAGGCGCATCACTGACCCTTGTATTTATCTCGTGGACAACCGGCATAGTCGCTAGAATAGTGGCTTCAGAGTGTTACTCATGCAATATTTTCTCCAAGGGAGATCACGCGATGCGCCACCTTTTCGTCATGTTGATCGTTGGCTTGCTGGGCTTTGGCCTGGCCGTGGACGACGCCGAGGCACGCCGTTTTGGGGGCGGCAAGAGCTTCGGTACTCAGTCGCGCTCGGCGGAACAGCCTGCCAACCAGGCAGCCGCCACCCGCAATGCCCAGACACGTCCTGCCGGCACCTCACGGATGGGCGGTATGCTGGGAGGCATGTTGGCGGGCGGGCTTCTCGCGGCCTTGTTCTTCGGGGGCGCCTTCGACGAGCTGCGCCTGATGGATATCCTGCTGGTCGCCGGCGTCGCCTTTCTGCTCTTCCGGCTGCTGGCCCGCCGCTCAGCGGTAGCGGCCGGGTCGACGCCGACGGGTCAGCCGCAAGCCTTTCAGACTGACACCACCGGGATGGCGTCAGGCGCCGCCTTTGCGACCGAGCCGGACTGGTTCGACCGCGAACGCTTTCTGTCCGGCGCCAAGGAACACTTCATGACGCTACAGCGAGCCTGGGACAACCATGACCTCAGCGGTATCCAGGAATACGTGACCCCGGAACTCTACAACCTGCTGCGTGAGGAAAGAGCCAGCCAACCCGCCAGTAATCGAACCGAGATAGTGCGTCTGTTCGCCGAACTTGGTAACGTCCGCGAAGTCGCTCAGCAAGCCGAGGCGACGGTCATCTTTCATGGCATCCTCGATGAGAACGGCGAGGAAAACGAGTTCAACGAAACCTGGCATCTGATTCGCGAACTCCGCGATGACGCCCCGTGGTACGTTCAGGGCATCGAACAGAATTCGCCTAGCGCCTAGTCCTTCTTAGGCTATTTCTGCCGGTAATCCAGAATGTGCGAGGCCCGGAGCAGTCATCTGCCCGGGCCTCGCTGCCTCTGGTGTCACGGCTACATGAGAGGCAATCAGTTCTCGGCGTCTTCTTCCATCTCTTCGCCCATCTCCTCCATTTCCTCGCCGGTATCCTCCATGGACTCGTCGATGTTTTCGCCGGCCTCTTCGGCGGGCCCCTCGTCTTCACAAGCCACCAAGCCGGCACCCAGCATACCGATCAATAAAGCCAGGCCCAGTTTGCGCAACATTTCGCTCTTCATTGTCATCTCCTCCTGAGATTGGGTTGTCCATTAGGGGCATACAAAAGAACACTAGCTCTTGACTAGCCTCCTTTCCACCCGGACCTGCTCGTCATGCCAGTAGTTTTTCTTCCGCGCACACGAGAACCCCCGAGCCTGGTGGGCTCGGGGGTCGGTGTAGGTGCCTGACGATGACCTACTCTCGCATGGGGAGACCCCACACTACCATCGGCGCTGAGCGGTTTCACTGCTGAGTTCGGCAAGGG
>DATISN010000100.1:0-8875 GCA_035581765.1 Halomonas sp. | reverse complement strand
GCATCTCGGCCAGCAGGGCGATCTGGGCGGTCATGCCCACGGCCATGAAGAACAGCCCCAGCAGCAGCCCGCGGAAGGGTTCGATATCCGCCTCGATGCTGTGGCGGTATTCGGAATCGGCGAGCAGCACGCCGGCCACGAAGGCACCCAGCGCCATGGACAACCCGGCGAGTTCCATGAACAGGGCGGCGCCGATCACCACCAGCAGGGCAGTGCCCGCGAACACCTCGCGGCTGCGGGTGGCGGCGGCATAGTGAAACAGCGGGCGCAACAGGAAGTTGCCGCCGATGATCAGACCCGCAAAAGCACCCGCGGCGACCACCACTTCATGCAGCAGCGGCAGGACCCCGTCGGCCATTAGGCTGTCGGCGGCCAGCATGGGAGTCGCCGCCAGCACGGGAATGGCCGCGAGATCCTGAAACAGCAGCAGGGCGAAGGCATTGCGACCGTGGCGGGTCTGTAGCTCCTTGCGCTCGCCGAGCAGATGCAGCACCAGGGGCGTGGAGCAGAGCCCCAGGCTGAACCCCACCACCAGCGCTGCCGATGGCGCCAGGCCCAGCCACCAGGCGGCCAAGGAAAGCAGCGTGGTCGTCACCGCCACCTGAAGGCTGCCGAAGCCGAAAACCGACTTGCGCATCACCTTCAGGCGCGACGGCTTGAGCTCCAGGCCGATGACGAACAGCAGGAACACGATACCGACCTGAGAGAACTGCAGCACCCCTTCCGCATCGGGCACCAGCGCCAGCACCGAGGGTCCGATTACCACCCCGGCGGCCAGATAGCCCAGCACCTCGCCCAGCCCCAGCCGTTTGAAGATCGGCACGACCATCACCGCGGCGGCGAGGAAAATGAGGACGTTGAGCAGCAATCCGGCGGCCAAGGGCGCCTCCTTGCATATGGCGGTGGGGAGCCCCATTCTACCCGATGGAAACCACGCCGTGGTTACGCAAGCGTCGGGCCAGATCGGCGGGCTCGGCGTCGTGAGGCTCAGCGGAAAGACCCTGTCGCGAGGCCCCGTTCAGAGATCCAATCAGAAGGAGAGCGTCATGCGACTCAATGCCGATTTCAGTCGCCGCGCGGTGGTCACGCCCGACGAGTATCGCTGGGTTAAGTCTCCCACCCCGGGTGTGGAGCGGATGATGCTGGACCGGGTCGGCGATGAAGTGGCCCGCGCCACCTCCTTGGTGCGCTATGCGCCCAACAGCACCTTCCCGACCCATGAGCACGGCGGGGGGGAGGAGATCCTGGTGCTGGAGGGTGAGTTCGCCGACGAGCATGGCCGCTACCCCGCGGGCCATTATCTGCGCAACCCCATCGGCACTGCTCACGCCCCGCGAGTGGGCGAGCAGGGGGCGCTGATCTTCGTCAAGCTGCACCAGTTCTCGCCGGACGACACCGCGCAGAAGGCGATCGACACCCGCGCCGAGCCATGGCGGCCCGGGCTCGTCGACGGGCTAGAGGTGCTTCCGCTTCACGACGTCGAGGGCGAGCACGTTGCACTGGTACGCTGGGCGCCGAACACCCGCTTCCAGCCCCACGCCCACTGGGGCGGCGAGGAGATCCTGGTCCTCGAGGGCACCTTCCATGACGAGCATGGCGCCTATCCCGCCGGCAGCTGGCTGCGAAGCCCCCATCGCAGTCAACATACGCCCTTCACGCGAGAGGATGGCGCGCTGATCTACGTCAAGGTCGGGCACTTGCCGCCCGAGTGAGCGGCGAGCCCGTTACCCGGGCTGACAAATCGCTACCGGCCTTGATTGGTGTTTCGCGGCCACTGTGCTACTCATATGGGCGGCAATTCGCCGAATGGAAACGGACAAGGAGACGTCGAATGGGTATCGAAGTAGGTGGCCTGCTGGGCCTGATCTGGCTGATCATCGTGATCTGGGCAGTCGTCAAGGTTGCCAAGAGTTCGGCGAGTGGTCTTGCCAAGGTAGTGTGGATCCTCGTTCTGCTCTTCTTCCCCTTGGTCGGGTTGATCGTCTGGTTCCTGTTCGGACCCAAGGGCTAGCGACCCTGACACGGGTCATCAAAGCGGACGGGCAGGCATAACGCCTGCCCGTTCTCATGTATGGCCGCTGAGTCGGCGGGGTAATCGTTATCAAACGACGTCTCGCGGGTCGCCTCGGTCGCATTTCACGCAGGCGAGCGGCATGCCTAACCGCGAGCGGCGCCCGGCAATCGTCGTCACCCAAGGCCGTTCGACCCAGGGTGGCTGATGGCGCACGTGCTGGTGGTGGCCGCACGCCAGTTCCGCCACCCAGTGGCGCTCGTCGTCGCGGTGATAACCGATGATGGGTTGTTGCATCAGATAAGCGGCAAAGCTGTGCGTCAATGCTCGGGAGGCTTGTAGTGACCGGGCACCCTGACCCGTTCGCCGTTGGGCAGGTCACGGACATGGGCGGGAACGAAGACCCGTTTGATCACACTCTTGGGTTCGCTCATGGCGAAAGTCTCCTGATTGGCCTGTTAAACATACCCCTCATCACGTTAGTCCTCGCGGGTGCCGCAAGCAATGTGCCTTCGCGATTTCCCGGAAGATTTGGTGTCGTTGTTTGTCCACGTGAAGGCGACATGGCCTTTTTCGGGTATCCTTCAGCCATTGACGGTTGCTCCCCGGCGTTGGAGGCACGTCACGACCCGATCACCTGCCAGCCAGGATGGATATAGAGGATGGAAGACAGCTTGGAACATCAGGAACAAGATCATGTGCTGATCATCGAGGACGATGAGCGGCTTGCCGGCCTGACGCGCGACTATCTGGAGGCCAACGGGTTTCGTGTCACGGTCGAGCCCGATGGCGCTCACGGGGTCGAGAGGATACTGACCCTGCATCCCGATCTGGTGATTCTCGATTTGATGCTACCCGGCGAAGATGGCCTGTCGATCTGCCGGAGAGTGCGCGGCGACTATCAGGGCCCGATCCTCATGCTCACCGCCCGAACCGATGACATGGATCAGGTGCTGGGACTGGAGATGGGGGCCGATGATTACGTGCCCAAGCCGGTTCAACCCCGCGTCCTGCTGGCGCGCATGCGGGCGCTCTTGCGGCGTACCGATATCAGCGAAGTGAGCGGTGAACCCCGCCTCGTCTTCGGCAACCTGGACGTCGACAGCGCGACCCGGGAAGCCTGGCTTGCCGGCGAGCGCATCGACCTGACCAGCGCCGAGTTCGACCTGCTCTGGCTGTTGGCCAGCAATGCGGGCCGGGTCCTGACGCGTGAGGAGATCTTTTCCCAGCTGCGCGGCATCAAGTATGACGGCCAGGACCGCTCCATTGACGTGCGGGTATCGCGGATCCGCCCCAAGATCGGCGATGATCCCAATCAGCCACACCGTATCAAGACAGTGCGCAGCAAGGGCTACCTCTTCGTCAGGGATGGCTGAGCGCGATGTCGAGGTCGTCCTTGTCCATCGGCTCCTTCCAGCGGTTTTATCTCATCCTGGCCGTGATCCTGGTCGCGGCGGGTGCCATGGCCATGACGGGGCGCATGGTGATCGAGCAGGTGCGCCTCGAGCAGTACCGTGAGGACCTCGCACAGGCACCGATGCGCTGGCTGAGCGGGCGTCTCGCCGACCTCGAGCCGGCACAGCGGGATGAGTGGCTGGCCGGGATGGCCCGGGAACTCGATATCGAGATGCGCCTGTCGCCTCTCGCAGAGGCCGATTACGGCTTCTTTGCCCGTCAGCGGTTGCAGAGCGGACGGGTACTGGTCAATCGTGCCGAGGGGGGTTGGCGGCTCAGTCAGGGATTGCCGGACGAGCCCCGGGTAATCGAGGCCTGGTTCAACGGTTTCGATGAGCGCCAGCTGGGCCGGGTGATCCATCATATGGGCAGCTGGCTCGCCGATGGCGATGCGGAGCAGCGACCGCAGCGGGTGGCGCGGCTTCAGTCGGCGAACCTGCCGGTCACGCTGACGAGCCAGCCACCGGAGGGATTGGAAGAAAGCCAGCTGACCGAACTGGCATCGGGCGAGCCGCTGATCCAGCTGATCAGTCGCCAGGGCGGTCTCAACGTCTATCAACAGGTGATCACCCCGGCCGGATTGCCTCGCTGGCTGTTGGTCGGTCCGTTCGTCCCTTTCGAGTCGATGCCATGGTCGCTGCATCTGCTGCTGATGCTGTTCATCCTGGGGATGTCGGCCTTTCCGATCTATCTGGTGATGAGTGCGCTCGAGGCGCGCATGGCCAGGCTGGAACTCGCCGCCTCGCGAATCGCCGCGGGGCGGCTGGATACTCGCGTCAAGGTCGAGAGCGGTGACTTCCTGGGCCGTCTGGGCATGGCATTCAACGGCATGGCGGCGCAGGTCCAGTCGCTGCTGCGCGCACAGCAGGACATGATTCGCGCGGTGTCCCACGAGCTTCGGACGCCGGTCGCGCGGATTCGTTTCGCCATGCAGATGGTCGAGGACATGACCGACGACCCGGCGGTCCGCCGGCAGCTTGAAGGCATCGACGGTGATATCGAGGAGCTTGACGGCCTGATCGACGAGATCCTGACCTATGCCCGGCTGGGCAGCGAAGCGGTCAACGGGCAGGAAATGTCGGCATCGCTGGTCGACTGTCAGGCCATGGCGCTGCGAGTCATCGAGGCATTGCGGCCCCTGCATGGTCATCTGTCGATAGAGCTGGCCGAGGGGGGCGAGGTGGAAGTGGACGCCGAGCCACGCTACCTCCAGCGGGCGTTGCAGAACCTGGTGGCCAATGCCTGCCGACATGCGCAGAGCCGGGTCGTGATTCGCCTGTACGGTGAACCACGGCTGGTACGCATGGACGTGGAAGACGACGGCCCCGGCGTACCGGTCTCTGAGCGCCTGGAAGTCTTCAAACCCTTCACCCGACTCGATGACAGTCGCGCCCGCCGTTCGGGCGGCTACGGCCTGGGGCTGTCCATCGTCCAGAAAGTCATGACCTGGCATGGCGGCAGCGTGGCGGTAGACGACAGCCCGGAACTGGGCGGTGCACGCTTCACGCTCTTGTTGCCGCGCCGGCCACTCATGCCGGCTTGATGCCCTCCAGCACCGCGAACGAGGTCTCACGCGCGGTGCGCAGGAAATCCTCCATCCAGGGTGCGCCGCGGCTCTCGTCGCGGATCGCCGCGAACAACGTGCTCCACACGCCTTTCTCGCCGAGCGCCACGGCGCTCACGTAGCGCCGCTCCAGGTATTCGGTCAGCGCCCAGTTGGGCAACGCGCAGACTCCTCGGCCGCTGGCCACCAGCTGCATCATCATGATGGTCAGTTCCGCGGTGCGCACCTCGCGGGGCCGCAGGCCGGCGGGATCGAGGAACTGGGTGAAGACGTCCAGCCGGGCGTGCTCGACCGGGTAGGTGATCAGGGTCTCGGCAGCGAGTTCCTCGGGCGTGACGAAGGCCTTGCCGGCCAGGGGGTGCTGGCGGGCCACCGCGAGCAGCCCCTCGTAACGAAACAACGGCTCGTAGCTGATCCCGGCCAGCGCCTGAGGGTCGGCGGTGATCACCAGATCGAGCTGTTCACGGGCGAGCGCCGGCAACGGGTCGAAATGATGGCCCCCGGGGATGTCGATCTCCACCTCGGGCCAGTGGTTGCGGAAGTGATCGATGGTCGGCATCAGCCACTGGAAGCAGCTATGGCACTCGATGGCCATGTGCAGCCGCCCCTGCTCGCTGCCGGCCAGACGTGCCAGATCGCGCTCGGCCATGCGCACCTGGGGCAGGATCTGCTCGGCAAGGTTCAGCAACCGCTGGCCGGCACGCGTGAACTCCACGGGGCGCGTCTTGCGCACGAACAGCGGACCGTCCAGGCGCTCCTCCAGATCCTTGATCTGATGTGACAGCGCCGACTGGGTGAGGTGTACGCGTTCGGCGGCCTCGACCAGCGAGCCCGCATCCCTGAGGGCGATCAGTGTGCGCAGGTGGCGTAGCTCGAGCATGACAATGAACTCATTTCATCTTTCAGGTGTGAAAGTTTAGTTTGATTCACATCGGCATGCCAGCAAGACGCTACCCATATTGTCGGGCATCCGCACCGGCGCTGGCCAACAGGGTCGAGGCCGCCAGGACGCCCGGGCAACGGTATGGCCGAGGGCATGGGGTATCATGCGTGCGTTGAGCCGGTAGCACGCACCTCATGCAGCGGGGACTGGTATTCTGCTTTCCTCACGGACATTCGTCGCATCCAAGGAACTGCCATGCTGCCCACCGTTTCGCTTGCCGCCCGCGCTATTACGCCGCTCATCGCCGGCCTGCTGTTAGCTGGCTGTGCCGTATCGCCAAGCGAGCCGGCCTCGTCCCCCGAGGTGGCCGACCGTAACGAGGCTTCAAGCGAAAAGGTCGTCAACCCCACGGCGCCGCTGATGCCCTCGAGCTTCTTTGCCGGCGGGGCGGAAACCTTCGTCGCCTGGCGCTGCACGCCTGCCCAGGATCTGGTCACCGCGCATGGCGACGATGAGCTGCGGTTGTGGTCGGCGCACGGCGCCTGGCGGCTGGCGCCGGCCGTGGTGGCCAGTGGCGCACGCTATCAACAGGGTGAGCTGAGCGTCTGGGACAAGGGCGAAGAGGCCGTGGTGGAAGGCCCCAAGGGCCGACTCGACTGCAGCCGCGACATGACGCGTGAGACGATGACCCGCCAGGACCGTCCCGGCGTGATGTTCCATGCCCGGGGACAAGAGCCGGGCTGGACGCTCAGCCTGCCAAGCGATCTGCCGGAACTCGATCTGCTGCTCGATTACGGCGAACGCCAGCTGACCCTGCCTTATCGGGTGACGGCGCTGGACAATGCCGCGGGGCGGATGCAGCTGGCCAGCGGCCGGGCCGACACTCCCTTCGAGCTGCGCCTGGAGGCCGGCGCCTGCTTCGACAGCATGAGCGGCGAGCCTTTCCCGACCCGCGTGACCCTGACCATCGACGGCGAAACCTACCGCGGTTGCGGGCAGGGCATCGCGCCTTGACCGGCGATGTCAGCCGCAGGCCGACGGGGCCGAGACCCGCCACTGGCGCGGCACGAAGTCGCTGGTGCACAGCATCGGCTGCGGTTTGAGGATTCGCGAGCCCAGCCGGGTCAGCGCCTCGCGGTTGCCCCGCGAGGGCGATGGCAGCTGGGTGGTGACCGCCACCGGCTGCCAGGCGTCGTCCTGACGGGTCGCCAGGGTGAAGGCGAAGGGATGAAAGCCCGGAAAGCCCAGCCGTATATCGGTGGCCACCAGCGTCTCGCGGCCATCGAGTTCGCGGGTCTCGTAGCGCAGGAAGGGGCCGGCGAACCAGTCGAGCTGCCGACCGTGCTCGTTTGCCAGCGCGATCGTCTTCAGTTCGGCGCCCCACGAGAATGTCTCGAAGGTCGGGGCCTCGTCCCCGTCGAACAGGCCCACCAGGGTTTCGTGGTGAGCATCGCCATCGGCTACCGTGACCCGCCACAGCAGGGTGTTGAACGGCGTGGGCTGCACCAGCCGGGGCGCCTGTTCCAGACCCTGCGCGGCGAGCACCGGCGCCAGCCGCTCTTCCACCACCGCCTTGGCGCCGAAAGCGAACACCAAGTAAACGCACGAATGCGCCAGCCCCCAGGCGGGGCCGCGCCGACCGTTGCCGGTGACGAGCGCTACCGTGATGCCGACCAGCAGCGGCAGGGTATACAGGGGGTCGATGATGAAGAAGATCGGCCAGGCGGTGGGTCGCACGTCAAGCGGCCACCAGATCTGGGTGCCGTAGGTGGTCAGGGCATCGAGCAGCGGGTGGGTCAGCAGGATCAGCCCGAAGAACAGCCCCCAATGGCGCAGGCTGATATCGCGGGCCGGCGCGAAGCGTGCGCTCAGCAAGCTCAAGGCCGTTGCCAACCCCGCCAGCACGAACAGCGAATGGCTGAAGCCGCGGTGCTCGGTGACGTTGGCCACGGCGTCGCCGTAGTCGATGACCACGTCGAGGTCGGGCAGGGTGCCGAGGACCGCGCCGATCAGCACCGCCTTGCGGCCCAGCCGTCGGCCCAGCACGGCGCCACCGATCGCCGCGCCCAGAGCGGCCTGGGTAATCGAATCCATTGCATAGGTCCTTGGTTACTAGAAGCGTGGTTAGCGTAAAAACGTCTCGTCGCCTTTCGCGTTCATGTCAGGAAATGGATTGTCAGGCAGTGCCCTTTGAATTAGTGCGTGCCCAGGCCGGGCCGGTGTCCAGAATGCGCGCCTGCACCGGGCAGCCATCGTGATGCGCGCCGGGCAGGTAGCCGCTGCTCATCAGGAATTCGTTGACGATCTCAGGCCCCGTGAAGCGAAAGGTGCGCTTGAACAGCCTGACCCAGTCGGCATGCGTCAGCGGGTGCTGCTGTTCCAGCCAGGCGCGAAAGCTGCCGTGCTCGGCCTGGAGGCGCTGGATCACCTTGGCATTGTGGATCGTGGCATCGACCTTGAGGCGGTTGCGGATGATGCCGGCGTCGCTGAGCAGGCGCGTGCGTTCGGCCTCGCCGTAGGCCGCCACGCGATCGACCGCGAAGCCCTCGAACGCCGTCTGAAAGGCCTCGCGCTTCTTGAGCACGGTGAGCCACGAAAGGCCCGCCTGATTGATTTCCAGCACCAGCCGCTCGAAGAGCACGTCGTCGTCGGTCACCGGAAACCCGTATTCGTGGTCGTGGTAGGGGCCATGAAACGGGTGCCCCGGCGCGAGATCGCAGTAGTCGCTCATTGGAAGGCTCTCGTTGTCATTCGTCGGGATTGGCAAGGGCGGCCAGGCTTGTCAGGATAGCGTGATCGACCAGTGAACCCGGAGACACCTTGCCATGCAATACCTTCACACCATGATTCGCGTCAGCGACCTCGACGCCACGCTGCATTTCTTCTGCGACCTGCTCGGTCTCAAGGAAGTGCGCCGCAAGGAGAACGAAAAGGGCCGTTTCACCCTGGTGTTCCTCGCCGC
>DATISN010000099.1:0-6587 GCA_035581765.1 Halomonas sp. | reverse complement strand
GCCAGATCCGTCAGCGATAGCGGCGCCTGAGCCTCGGCGAAGGTCTCGAACAGGCTCAGCGTGCGCGCCGCGGTCTTCACGCTCTCGGGCTTGCCGGCCTCGATGTCCTCGGCTGTCGTTCGGGAGTGTCGTTTCATGCCATGGTGTCCAACGTTGCCGGCCGGAGGTGATGATGTGGCTAACGAGGCCGGTCTCGGACGGGTTCGGTCTTGATATCGGGTCAGTCCAGACCGGGTCAGTCCAGACCGGGTCAGTCCTGATAGTTGGTCTCGGAGTAGAGCACCCTCACCCGCAGGGTATGCTGCACCTGCTTGAGTGCCTCCAGGGCCTGGGCGCCATAGGCCTTGTCGACATCGATCACCACATAGCCGACCTTCTCGTTGGTCTGCAGGTACTGGCCGGCGATGTTGATGCCGTTCTCGGAGAGGACCCGGTTGATCTCGGACAGCACGCCGGGAACGTTGTCGTGGATGTGCAGCAGGCGATGCTTGTCGGGATGGGCGGGCAGCGCCACTTCCGGGAAGTTGACCGAGGCGACGGTGGTGCCGTTGTCAGAGTAGGTGATCAGCTTCTCGGAGACCTCGATGCCGATGTTTTCCTGGGCTTCCAAGGTCGATCCGCCGATATGGGGCGTCAGGATGACGTTGTCCAGGCCGCGCAGGGGGCTGACGAACTCCTCGTTGTTGCCCTTGGGCTCCACTGGGAACACATCGATGGCCGCGCCGCTGAGCCGACCGGCCTCGAGCGCCTCGGCCAGCGGCTCGATTACCACTACGCTGCCCCGCGAGGCGTTGATCAGGATGCCGCCCTGCTTCATCAGCGCGATCTGCTCGGCGCCGATCATCCAGCGGGTGGACGGCACTTCCGGGACGTGCAGGCTGACTACATCGGCCCGGGCCAGCAGCTCTTCGAGGCTCGCGACCTGGCGGGCATTGCCCATGCCGAGCTTGGTCACCACGTCGTAATAGATGACGTCGAAGCCCAGCGACTCGGCGAGTACCGAGAGCTGCGAGCCGATGCTGCCATAGCCGACGATGCCCAGCGTCTTGCCGCGCGCCTCGTGGGACTTGTTCGCCGACTTCAGCCAGCCGCCCTGATGGGCACGGGCGCTCTTCTCGGGAATGCCGCGCAGCAGCATGATCGCCTCGGCCAGCACCAACTCGGCCACCGAACGGGTATTGGAGTAGGGGGCGTTGAAGACCGGAATGCCGCGCACCAGTGCCGCGTCGAGATCGACCTGGTTGGTGCCGATGCAGAAGCAGCCCACCGCCGTGAGTTTCTCGGCGGCGGCAAACACCGGCTCGGTAAGCTGGGTGCGCGAGCGAATGCCCAGGAAATGGACATCGCGGATCTTGTCGATCAGCGTCGCCTCGTCGAGCGAGGTCGGCAGATGTTCGATATTGGTGTAACCGGCATCCAGCAGGTTGTCCACCGCGCTCTGGTGGACGCCCTCGAGCAGCAGGATCTTGATCTTGCCCTTGTCCAGGGACGTTTTGGCCATGGTCGAATCAACCCCCTTCTGGCGCGTGCGGCATGCAATGGCGGGAAATGCCGAGCCTGTCTGGGCCGCCGATGATCAATGGTCTCGGGGCCGCCACAGGCTCGAAACAGGGCGACTATGTTAGCACAGCGGGCATGAGCGAAAATGAAAATGCTGCGCTGCGATGATGAACCGACTGCATGTTGGCGTATCGCCAGGGCAGACGGCACACCGGGCAGAGCGTGTATACTACCGTCTTTTGGATCCGTGGCCTTTATGGATCCGTGACTGGCGAGAGGTCCCATGGCAGAGCGTGACGAGCGGCCAGCCGAGGTGGCGGAAGGCGAGGCGTCCCCCGGGGATTTCGCCGCCACCGTCGAGCGGTTGGAACAGCTGGTGGAGCGGCTCGAATCCGGCGAATTGTCGCTGGAGGGGTCGCTGTCGGCGTTCGAGCAGGGCGTGCGCCTGACCCGCGACGCACAACGCCGCCTGGACGAGGCCGAGCTCAAGGTACGCACCCTGATCGAGGCGCCGGAAGGCAGCGTCGAGTTCGAGCGCTTCACTGCGACAAGCGGGAAAGAAAGCGGGAAAGAAAGCGGGGAGGACGAGAGTGAGAACTGAGGTCCTGATGGCGCGTCTGGCCGCGGATCGAGCGCGTATCGACGCCTGCCTCGCGGCGCTATTTGACGCCAATTCAGTCGAGGCCCGGCCAGCCATCGCACCGCGGCTGGACGCCGCCATGCACCACGGGGTGCTGGTGGGGGGCAAGCGGTTGCGGCCGGTACTAGTCTATGCGGCAGGTCGCGCCCTGGGGGCCGATGATGACGCACTCGACGCCCCGGCCACGGCGCTGGAGTTGATTCACGCCTACTCACTGGTCCACGACGATTTGCCGGCGATGGATGACGATGATCTGCGCCGCGGCCAGCCCACGGTGCACCGTGCCTTCGACGAGGCGACGGCGGTGCTGGCCGGGGATGCACTGCAGGCGCTGGCCTTCGAAGTGCTGGCGCGTGCGGCACTGCCGCGATTGCCGGCCTTGATGCTGACCCTGGCACACGCCGCCGGCCGCGACGGCATGGTTGCGGGCCAGGCGCTGGATCTCGCCGCCGTGGGTGGGCAGCCGAGCGTCGAGGCCCTGGCCACCATGCATGCCCACAAGACCGGCGCGCTGATCCGCGCGGCGGTGCGGCTGGGCGGGCTGATCGCGGTCGATGATCAGGACCCGCGCCTGGCCGCCCTGGATGCCTACGCCCAGGCGATCGGCCTGGCGTTCCAGATTCATGACGACGTGCTCGATGTGACCGGCGACACCGCCACCCTCGGCAAGCTCTCCGGTGCCGATGCTGCGCGCCACAAGCCGACCTACCCCAGTTTGCTGGGGCTCGAGGGGGCCCGCTTGCGCGCCAGCGAGCTGGTCGAGGAGGCGATCGCCGCCCTCGCGCCGCTGGGTAGTGCCAAGGACCCCCTGGCCTGCCTGGCGCGCTATATGATCGAACGTGACCACTGACACGACAGATGAGCCCATGAAGCTGTTCGATGACATTCCCGTCGAGCGTCCGGCAACGCCGCTGCTCGACACCCTGGATACCCCGGCCGCCCTGCGGACCATGAACCTCGATCAGTTGGTCCAGGTGGCCGATGAGCTGCGCGCCTATCTGCTTTATAGCGTGGGCGTCTCCGGCGGTCATTTCGGCGCGGGGCTGGGTGTGGTGGAGCTCACCGTGGCCTTGCACCATGCGCTGGACACTCCTTACGACCGCCTGGTCTGGGACGTCGGGCATCAGGCCTACCCGCACAAGATACTCACCGGGCGGCGCGAGGCGATGACCCGCATTCGCCGCTACGGCGGCCTGGCGGCCTTTCCGCGCCGTGCTGAATCGCCCTACGACACCTTCGGCGTGGGCCACTCGAGCACTTCGATCTCGGCGGCCCTGGGCATGGCGCTGGCCGCCCGCACGCGTGGCGAGAAGCGTCGCGTGTGCACGGTCATCGGCGATGGCGCCCTGACCGCCGGCATGGCGTTCGAGGCCCTGGCGCATGCAGGTCATGTCGATGCCAACCTGCTGGTGATCCTCAACGACAATGAGATGTCGATCTCCGAGAACGTCGGCGGGATGGCCAGCTACCTGGCGCGCATCCTGGTCAGCAAGCCCTACATCAGCCTGCGCGAGGGTGGCAAGAAGGTCCTCTCGCACCTGCCTGGGGCCCTGGAGCTGGCGCGGCGCACTGAAGAGCACATGAAGGGCATGATCAGCCCGGCCACGCTATTCGAGGAGATGGGCTTCAACTACATCGGCCCCATCGACGGGCACGACCTCGACGCGCTGACGCACACCCTGCACAACATGCGCGACCTGGAAGGCCCACAGTTCCTGCACGTCAAGACCTGCAAGGGCCGCGGCTTCCTGCCCGCCGAGGCCGACCCCATCGGCTATCACGCCATCACCAAGCTGGAAAAGCGCGAGCCCGATAAGCCGGCCAATACGCCGGTACCGCTTAATCCGCCCCGTAATAGCCCGGCCAAGCCCAACCCGTCCAAGCCTAAAAAGTACTGCAGCGTGTTCGGTGACTGGTTGTGCGACATGGCGGCCGTCGACCCGCGGCTGATCGGCATCACCCCGGCCATGCGCGAGGGCTCGGATCTGATCCGCTTCTCCCGGGAATACCCGGCGCGCTACTACGACGTGGCGATCGCCGAGCAGCACGCCGTCACCCTGGCCGCCGGCATGGCCTGCGAGCGCATGAAGCCGGTCGTTGCCATCTACTCCACCTTCCTGCAGCGCGGCTATGATCAGCTGATCCACGACGTGGCGGTGCAGTCCCTGGATGTCACCTTCGCCATCGACCGCGCGGGGCTGGTGGGCGAGGACGGTCCGACCCACCACGGCGCCCTGGACCTTTCCTATCTACGCTGTGTGCCCGGCATGGTCGTGCTGGCACCCGCCGACGAGGCCGAGTGCCGGGCCATGCTCAGCGCCGCCTACCACCATCCCGGTCCTGCGGCCGTGCGCTATCCACGCGGTACCGGGCCGGGAGCGGAGATTCCCGGGCATCTCGAGCCGCTCGAGATCGGCAAGGCCCAGCAGCGTCGACAGGGCCGCGGCATTGCCCTGTTGGCGTTCGGCAGTCTCAATGGGCCGGCGGCAACGGTGGCCGAATCGCTGGACGCCACACACCTCAACATGCGCTCCGTCAAGCCGCTGGATCGCAAGGCCATACTGGCGGCAGCCGCCGAGCATGACCTGCTGGTGACGCTTGAGGAGAACGTGGTCGCCGGTGGGGCGGGGGGTGCCGTCAATGAACTGCTCGCCGCAGCGGGTGTCCAGGTGGCGGTGCTCAACCTTGGGCTGCCGGACGCCTTCGTCGAGCACGGCAAGCCGGCCGAGCTGCTGAGCGAATGTGGTCTCGACGCCCCGGGTATCGAGGCCTGCATACGCGCGCGTCTCCGCGGCGAGGCTTGATCCTTCAACATCTTTCTTAGCGAGGCTGCAATGCTGTTTCTTATCATGATCGGTGCCCTGCTGGGGCTGGCGATTGGCGGACCGCTGGGCATGCTGGTCGGTGGCGCGTTGGGCTGGTGGGCCGGACGCCGGGTGCGGCTGGTGCTGGGCAAGGCCCGGGTCCAGGCGCAATCACGGTTCCTGAACTCGACCTTTTCCGTCATGGGCTGCCTGTGCCAGGCGGATGGCCAGGTGTCCAAGGACGAGCGCGATATCGCCGAAAAGCTGTTCGACCAGTTACACCTGCAGGGCGACCAGCGTGACCAGGCCCGGGCGGCCTTCGAGCGTGGACGCGCCGATGACTTCGACCTCGATGCCGAACTGGCCGAGGTGCGCGGTTTCACCTCAGGCCCGACGGCCCTGCGCCAGGTCTTTCTCCAGGTGCAGCTGTCGGCCGTCGCCGCCGATGGCGAGTTGCACCCCGCCGAGCACGACATGATCCTGCGCGTGGCGCAGGGGCTCGGTTGCAGCGAGGCGGAGGTCCAGCAGATCGAGGCCATGCTGCACGGCGCGGCCGCCAATTCGAAGGGGGCCAGCGAAGAAGCGCTGACCGATGCCTATCGGGTACTCGGGGTCGAGAGGGAGGCCAGCGATTCCGAGATCAAGAAGGCCTACCGACGGCTGATGAGCCAGAACCACCCCGACAAGCTCGCCGGCAAGGGCCTCCCCGACAGCATGCGCGAACTCGCCCAGGCTCGCACCAGCGAAATCGGCAACGCCTATGAACGCATCCGCGAGGCCCGCACCGCCTGAAGAAGGCTCTCAGCCAACCTTGCGTCACGTCTTGAAGGGCAGCACATCAGTATAGACCGCGAGATAATGGCAGGTGCTGCCGGCAAGGACGAACAGGTGCCAGATGGCGTGGTTGTAGGGAATGGCGCGGATGGCGAAGAACAGCACGCCGCCGGTGTAGGCGAGCCCGCCTGCCACCAGCAGGCTCAGGCCGGTCGGTGAGGTGACCTCGCCGAGTTCACCGGAGGCGGCCACGATCAGCCAGCCCATGGCCAGGTAGACGATGACGTGGAGGACGCCAAAGCGTTTCGGCCAGACCAGCTTGAGCACGATTCCCGCGAGGGCGAGCGCCCAGATGATCGTCAGCAATGTCCAGCCCACCGAGTGACGAAGGTTGACCAGCAGGAAGGGCGTATAGGTGCCGGCGATCAGGGCATAGATGGCACAGTGATCCAGCAGCCGATACAACCGCTTCAATTCCGGCTTTCGCGTGGCGTGGTAGAGGGTCGAGGCGGTATAGAGCAGCACCAGGGTGGCACCGTAGAGGCTGACGGCGGCCACTTTCCAGGCGTCGATCTGGGGCGCCATCGCGGTCAGCAGGATCAGCGCGATCATGCCGGCAAGGCTCAACAGGGCGCCGATGCCATGGCTGATGCTGTGCAGCCACTCTTCGGGAAGCGTGAAGTCGAACTCTGACGCTGGTGGGGCGCGATCCAATGGGTATTCCTCTGTTGTCCTTTCCTGTTTGCGCATTTTGGTCAGCTGTCTCCTCGGCCCGGGGACATCTCTATCTGGAAATGTATACGCCCAGCAAGCAATCGGCCATTTGAATTCGAGTCCGTGACAGCCACCATTACTCGAGTCCGATATTT
>DATISN010000098.1:0-5015 GCA_035581765.1 Halomonas sp. | reverse complement strand
TGGGCCTGTTCGACGGTTGTCTCGGAACTCATGGCAACTCCTAGAAGGCTTTCTGTGATTATAACGGCTCTGGATCGGCATCTCGATTGCGTGGCCACCCTGGCCTTTGGGAAACCCGATCCAGTCCGTGAAACGATTGCTGGCGATGCCATTCCTCATCATCGGCATGCAGGTAACGCGCCGTGGTGTCGAGGCGCGAGTGACGGGCCGTCTCGGCCAGATAGCGAAGCTCCACGCCGGCTTGAGCTTGGTGAGTCAGGGCCGTATGACGTAACCAGTGTGGCGTAGCCTGACGCAGGCGCAGCACATCGGCACGAGCTTTTTCGCCCTTTTCCAGCGCCAAGGCCTCGGCGGCCTCGCGAAAGGTTTCGCGAACGAGACGATATAGCCGATTGTCACCCAGGCCTCGGAGGCCATCCAGGGCACGCAGCAGTGGCCCCGACTCGTCGGGTGCGGGCTCAGGCGAAAGCCCGAGCCGGGAGCGCCACGTTTTCAGGAGTATGAGCATATCCGGAGGGACTGGAATGCTGGCCGTCTTGTCCCCCTTGCCTGTCACGCGCCACCACCAGCGTCCCTCACGCAGGGTGAAATCCGCCATTTGTGCCGCACTCATCTCGCCGATTCGTGGCGCGAGCAGATAGGCGAAACCGAACGTGAAGCGACGCCGTTCGCACTCGAAATGCCGACGTCGAGAGGCACCCTCCTCCAGCGGCCGGTTCAGCCAATTCCAGAACCATCCCCACAGTGGCCGCTCGAGGTAGCGCTCGATACGCCCCTGGCGATTGTCGAGGCGTCGGCGCTTGTCGCGCATCAAGCGAAACGGGTTGTGACGCACCCACCCCGCCTCCCCCAGCCAGGCGAACATTCCCTGCAGGATCACCAAACTCTGGCGACGACTCGCCGGCGACAGAGGGCCGCGAAAGGGTCGCCAGCGGGCATCCTGGCGAGGGCGTGTCGGCCCGACCCAGCGATCTCGCGGCCTTGGATCGCCAAGGAAGGCCTCGAAAATGTCGAGGTGCTCACGGCGTACCACCACCAAGCTCAGGCCCTGATCGGCAAGCCACAGCAGCAGGCGCTCGGCCTCTCGCCGATAGGCTTGTTGCGTGCGGGGACTACGGCGATATTCGCGCAACCAGCAGGCCACCGCCTCGGCATCTGTGTCGGCATCGATCATGGCTGGCAGCCCTAGGGCAGCGACAGAGTCCCCTCCCTCGCTGGGCAACCCGGCTGGCTGTCGACGTTCAAGCTCCTTTCGCGCCACTGACGCGTCATGTCCCTCGGTCATGTCTACCTTACCTGCTGGATTCACATGTCGCAGTGTCAGACGCGCCTTACCCAAAAGCAAGATAAGCCGCGTAATCTTGATTTTAATGCCAATACTGTAATGTAATTTACAGTTTACGTATAACGTAAAGATTTCTCTTTGACCGGGTTTCAGGCTACGCTGCGATCTCATGCGAGACTGATTCACCCGACACCCAGCGCGTCGTGCTGACAATTTGATGACTCAAGGAGGGGTAGATGGCACGTAGTGGAGTACGTTACGAGGATGTGCAGCAGGCGATCGACCAACTGGCATCGCGGGGTGAAACGCCCAGCGTGCAGAAGGTGCGCGAGATCCTGGGTACCGGCAGCTTCACCACCATCAGCGAGCACCTGCGCGAATGGCGCGCCATTCGTGAGGCCAATCGCGACCTTCCTGCGCCTCGCAGCATGCCGGAATCCCTGCAGATATTGGCTAGCGCCCTTTGGGATCAGGCTCAGCAAGATGCCGGCGAGGCACTGAGTCACTATCGGGACGAGGCGAACCAGCAAGTCGAGGCGGCGCGTGCCGAGATCATCGAGGCCCAACGACATGCCGAGGATGCCCAGCAGCGCGAATCCGCCCTGGCAGCGCACCTCGCTACCACCGAGCAACGCCTTGAAGAACGTAGCGCCGAGCTGGCCAGGAGCCAGTCGGCACGCCACGCCCAAGTAGAGCGTGAGGCAGAACGTTCCGCCCGCCTGGAAAAGCGCGAGGAACAACTGGCGCAGCTGCAGGCGCAGAAAGAGCGCCAGGCCCAGCGGCACCAGGAAATGCTGGCCGCGCAGGAAATCCAGTATCAGCAGCGGCTGGCTCAGGAAGAGCAGCGTCACGAAAGTGCCGAGGCGCGGCTGATGACGCTGCTCGACGAGGCGCGCCAGGAACGTCAGGCGGCTGAAAAGGCGCATGCCACTCGGGAGAAGCAGCTCGAAACACGCAAGGAGACGCTGCAGCAACAACTACAGACGTCACGCGCGGAAGTGGTCGAGGAAGATAAGCGCCGCCGTGAGCTCGAATGGGCGCGCACTCGGGCCGAAGACCGCACGCATACCTTGCAGCACGAACAAGCCCTGCTTCAGGCCCGCGTCGACGAGCAGAAACGCTTATTGGAAGACCAGGCGAGACGTCTTCGGGATCTCGAGGCGCAGCTCAACCGGCATCTCTGGCAGACACCGGTATCAGTCCGAAATGACGAGGCTGGAGGGAATATAGACGACAAAAGCTCCGCGGAAGCGAAGCCTTTGGAAAGAAGTGAGTCGGACGACAACCGGGCGCCGGAAGCGACCTGAGCGCGCTAGTGTCTACCAGCCTCTGGAAAGTAGGCTTACCGGTAGTAGGCGTTGGTGGTGTCCGTATGGTCGGTCACATCGCGGATACCGCCGAGCTCCGGAATGCGCTCCAGCAGGGTACGCTCGACGCCATCCTTGAGCGTGATATCGACGGCCGCACACCCCTGGCAACCGCCGCCGAAGGACAGGACGGCAATCTGCGAGTCGGTGAGCTCGATCAACTTGATCTCGCCACCATGCGCGGCGAGGCCCGGGTTGATCTCGCTGTAGAGCACGTAATTGACGCGATCCTCTAGTGGGCTGTCCGCGTTGACCTTGGGCATCTTGGCGTTGGGCGCCTTGATGGTCAGCTGCCCGCCCATTCGGTCTGCATTGAAATCAACCACGGCTTCATCAAGGAAGGCGAGGCTGTTCTTGTCCAGGTACACGGCAATCTTTTCCAGCTCCATACGCTCATCGCTGGGCTCTTCCTCGCCGGGGCGGCAATAGGCCAGGCACGTCTCGGCGTAAGGTGTGCCGGGTTGGGTGATGAAGATGCGCACCGCGATGCCTTCGACGTTCTGCTTCTCGAGCAGTTCGGCAAGATAGTCCTGGGCGCTGTCGGTAATCTGGATGTTCTCGCTCATGGGATTCTCGCTGTTCAGGTCCGTGGGGCGGCGCGGGGGTGTCTCGACGACGCCCGTATCAATACCCATATGGTAAGACAGCATGTCGAATGAGACAATCCCGACTGTTTTGCTCGGGATTAGTCTCACCCTGCGCGAGCCTGCCCCTCTGCCCTCCGGTAAGCCTTTTTGTTACCCTAGGGGGCTGTTTTTTACGCCTGCCCTGCAGGCGTTTGCACTGTTCACCTGGAGATCGCCTCGACCCATGGCCGCCCTTCCCACTGCTCTGACCGCCACGCTCACCGACAGCCTGTCACGGCGTATTCTCATGCTCGATGGCGGCATGGGCACCATGCTGCAGAATGCCGAGCTGTCCGAAGCGGAATTTCGTGGTGAGCGCTTCGCCGACTGGCCAAGCGACCTGAAGGGCAACAACGACCTGTTGGTCCTGACCTGCCCTGATCTGGTGACGCGTATCCATCGGGAGTACCTGGAAGCCGGCGCCGACATCGTCGAAACCAATACCTTCAATAGTACGCGGTTATCGCAGTCCGATTACGGCATGGAAGCGATCGTGCCGGAACTCAACCGCGAGGCGGCGAGGCTGGCCCGCACCGTGTGTGACGCGGTGAGTGCCGAAACCGGCGTGCCACGCTACGTGGCCGGCGTGCTGGGGCCCACCTCACGTACCGCCTCGCTGTCCCCGGATGTCAACGACCCGGCCAAGCGCAATGTCACCTTCGATGCGTTGCGCGAGAATTATTACCAGGCCGCCGAGGCGCTCATCGAAGGCGGGTCCGACCTGATCATGATCGAGACGATCTTCGATACTCTCAACGCCAAGGCGGCGATCTTCGCCCTGGAGGAGCTGTTCGAGGCACGTAGAGAGCGTTTGCCCGTCATGATCTCCGGCACGATCACCGATGCCTCCGGGCGCACGCTCTCGGGACAGACCACCGAGGCGTTCTGGAATTCGGTTCGTCACGCACGCCCTTTCTCGATCGGCTTGAATTGTGCCCTGGGGGCCGAAGAACTGCGCCCCTATATCGACGAGCTTTCCAGCAAGGCCGACACCTTCGTCTCTGCCCACCCCAACGCAGGGCTGCCCAACGAGTTCGGTGAATACGACCAGACCCCTGCGGAGATGGCGGCCATCGTCGCCGAGTTCGCCGAGAGCGGGTTGGTCAACATCATCGGTGGCTGCTGCGGCTCCACACCCGAGCATATTGCCGCGATCCACGCGGCGATCGAGGGCCTCACGCCGCGTCAGGTGCCGGAGCGGCCGCGGGCGTGCCGCCTCTCGGGGCTCGAGCCCTTCAACATCGAGGCCGACTCGCTGTTCGTCAACGTCGGCGAGCGCACCAACGTTACCGGCTCGGCGCGTTTCCAGCGCCTGATCGTCGACGAGGACTACACCACGGCGCTCGAGGTTGCGCTCGAGCAGGTCGAGAACGGCGCCCAGATCATCGACATCAACATGGACGAGGGCATGCTCGAGTCCGAGGAGGCCATGGTGCGCTTCCTCAACCTGATCGCCGGCGAGCCGGATATTGCCCGGGTACCGATCATGATCGACTCCTCCAAGTGGGAGATCATCGAGGCGGGCCTGAAGTGCGTGCAGGGCAAGGCGGTGGTCAACTCCATCTCGATGAAGGAAGGCGAGGATGCCTTTCGCGTGCAGGCCACCGCCTGCCGTCGTTTCGGTGCCGCGGTGGTGGTGATGGCCTTCGACGAGCAGGGCCAGGCCGACACCTTCGCCCGCAAGACCGAGATCTGCCAGCGTGCCTACCGCATTCTGGTCGACGAGATCGATTTCCC
>DATISN010000097.1:0-27714 GCA_035581765.1 Halomonas sp. | reverse complement strand
GGCATGACCGTCACGATCACCACGGCGTTTCATGCGTTCATGAAATACGCCAAGCTCAATGAACTCTACGAGCAGGAACGCCTCGGGCGGAAGTGACCCGTGTCGATGGGCGGTCGGGACTGCCTTATACCGCCCGGCCTTGGTAAGCTGACGGGATATTCTTTCCGGCGTCATGGTCATGCCCTTCCCTGCACTCTTTGCTTGCGCTCGCCAACCGCGTTGGTGGGCCTTACTGATCATCGGCTTATGGATCGCGCATTCCGTGGCGACCCTGAGCCTGGTGTCGCCCTGGATCATGGTGCCGGTGGTGGCTGGCTGGCTGGGCCTGGGTTGGCTATTTCGCTGGGGGGCACCGCGTCGGCCACGCAAGCTGATCCGCGTCTGGCCCTGGTCATTGTTGCCAATCGCGCTCTGGGGGCTCTACGTCTATCTGGCCGGCAGCTTCGGTGATGTCGATCTGGGCGCGGTCTTCTTCCATCTCCAGGCCGGCATGGAAGATCATGGTGGCACCGATCGCAATATCGCGGCCGTGCTCTACACCTTCTCGATGGCCATGCTGCTGATCGCATTTACCTGGCTGGTCCGGGTCGACCATCGCTGGCGGTTGGGCGAGCGACCGCTCGCCTTGATCCTGCTGGCCACCAATCCGCTGTTTTATGGGGTCGGACAGCGCGGTGCCTCGATCGTCACCGACGATGGTGCCTGGCTGGAGCGGCGCTACGTCGCCCCGGTCATCCACGAGGCCCCCGCGGATCCTCCCAACCTGCTGATTCTTTACCTGGAAAGCCTCGAGCGCACCTATGCCGATACCGAGCGCTTCGGTGATGCCTACGCCGACCTGACGGCGCTCGGTGAGCGAGCGCGAGTCTTCGAGGGTATTCAACAGCTCGAGAACACCGGCTGGACCATGGCGGGCATGATCGCCACCCAGTGCGGCACGCCCCTCATGCCGGCTGGCCTGCTCCATGACAGCCAGTTCGAACCCCTGGGCCAGGTCGTGCCGGGGGTGGATTGCCTCGGCGACCTGCTCGATGAGCAGGGCTACCATCTCACCTACATGGGAGGTGCCAGTACCTCTTTTGCCGGCAAGGGAATCTTCTACGAGGATCACGGTTTCGACCGCGTCCTCGGTAGAGAGGCGCTGGTGCCACGACTCGAAGATCCCGATTACCTCAATAACTGGGGGTTATACGACGACACGCTTTACGACATCACCGTGGAGGAAGTGCGACAGCTCAGCCAGGGCGAGGCCCCCTGGGCCATCGTCAACCTCTCCCTCACCGGCCATGCACCGGAAGGCTACCCGGCGCGGCGCTGCGAACAGCGTCAGGGAGACTTCGACGGTGTCGACATCCTCTACTCGGTGGAGTGCTCGGCCTGGTTGGCCCGTGATCTGATCGAGCGTCTGGAGGACGAAGGCTTGTTGGAAAACACCTTGGTCGTCATCGCCAGCGACCATTTGACGATGCGTGTGTCGGCCTGGGATCAGTTGGTCAGTGGCGAGCGCTACAATACCTTCATGCTGCTCGGCAATGACATACCACCGGGACATGTCAGCCGCCCCGCATCGACGCTCGATGTCTTCCCCACCATTCTCGAGGCGATGGGCTTCGAGATTGATGAACATCACGCCGGTCTCGGCGTTTCCCTGCTGTCTCCGTATCCGACCATGGTGGAGCAACATGGCATCCAGAACGTCAATACTCGAATGCGTGAGGAAACCGCGCTTCAGGAGCGGCTCTGGGAGGGTCTGGTACCGGAGCAACAGGAGGAAGAGACCACCACCACCGAACAGGTCGTCGAGACCCCGAAAGACGCCGACAACGAACAACCCGCCGAGGTTCAATAGTCAACTCGCCTTAGCCGCGGGCAATGACGGGCTCGGAAGAAGACAATATCGAGGTCAGTACGCGCTTGGGAGGCATCTGAACCAGGCAATGGGTATGTCCCAACGGGCAGGTACGGGCGAAGCACGGAGAGCAGGCCAGCCCGAGCGTGTGAATCTCGGCATTGCGGGTCAGCGGCGGCGTAAAAGCCGGCGAGGACGACCCGTACAGGGCCTGGATGCGGGTGCCCACGGCCGCGGCGACATGCATCAGGCCGGAGTCGTTGGTCACCACCTGCCGGCAATCCGCCAGCAGATCGACGGCGTCCGCCAGCCGGGTGCGCCCACATAGATTGTGCACATGGGCCTGCCCCTCGGTGATGAGATCGCCCGCCTCGGCGTCCTTAGGGCCGCCCAGCACCCTCACCTCGAAGCCTTCGGCACCGAGCCTGCCCGCCAGTTCCCGGAAATAGGCGAGTGGCCACTGCTTCGCCGGGCCATATTCCGCGCCGGGCATCATGCCGATGGCCGGACGCGACGACAGACCAAGGGCCAGCCGCTGCTCCACCAGGTTATCGGCATCCACCGTCAGCCGCGGATGCGGGAGGGGGAACAGGCCCGTTGCCGCCTCTTCGGCAGAGACGCCCAGCGCCACGAAACGCTTGACGGTCTGGTCCAGCACCGTCTTGTCCAAGCGCCGACGATCATTGAGCAAGCCGTATCGCTGCTCGCCGGTAAATCCGGTGCGACGAGGGATACGGGCCTGGTAGGGCACCAGCGCCGACTTCCAGGAGCGGGGCAGCACGATGGCTCGCTCGAAGCGGCCACGCAGCTGTCGAGCGAGCGAGCGCCGAGCCCGCCAACCGAATTCACCGTGAGCGGTTTCAAGACTCGCCACTTCGTCGACTTCTGCCATCCGCGCCAGAATCGGCCGCGACCAGCCAGGGGCGACCACGCCGATATGGCAGCCGGGATGACGAGACTTCAGGGTCATGAGAAGACTCTGGGCCATGACCATATCCCCCACCCAGGATGGCCCCACCACCAGAATCCGCTCACCCGGTGCGCTCGATGAAGGATTGCTCGAGGACGAGGCCGCATCAGCCATGCAACCACTCCAGGTAGGCCTTCACCCCTTCCGCCACGGTGCGGAATTCACCGTCGTAACCGGCCTGGCGAAGCTTGGTGATGTCGGCACGGGTATAGCTCTGATAGCGCCCCTTGAGCTCTTCGGGAAAATCGATGTACTCGATGTCCCCACGTCCGTAGTAGTCGATCACTGCCTGACCGATGGCCTTGAAGGGTTCGGCGCGGCCGGTTCCCAGATTGAAGATTCCGGACACCTCAGGGTGGTCGAGAAACCACAGATTGACGTCGACCACGTCGCCTACATAGACGAAGTCGCGGCTCTGCATCCCGGCGTCGAAACCCTCCCAGGCCCCGAAAAGCTTCAGGTCCGCGCCGGCGCTGATCTGGGTGTGGTGGTGAAAGGCAACGCTCGCCATCTTGCCCTTGTGCTGTTCTCGAGGACCATAGACGTTGAAGTAGCGAAAGCCCACCACCTGGCTGACAAAATCGTCGTCACGGGCGCGCACGTACTGGTCGAACAGGAGCTTGGAATAGCCATAGACGTTGAGCGGCTTCTCGTGCTCCGGCGCCTCGACGAACACCTCGCTGCCGCCATAGGTGGCCGCCGACGAGGCATAGAGAAAGGGAATGCCGAGGTGCTGGCAGTAGTGCAGCAGCACCTTGGAATACTCGAAATTGTTTTCGAGCATGAAGCGGCCGTCCCACTCGGTGGTATCGGAGCAGGCCCCTTCATGGAAGATCGCCTCGATGGGTGGCAGGCCGGATGGCTGACCATCCAGCGCCGCCTTGACCCGGCCGAGGAAGTCGTCCTTGTCGAGATAGTCGCCGAGGGTGCAATCGGCAAGGTTGATGAACTTGGTGCCGTCGCTCAGGTCATCGACCACCAGTACCTCGTGGCCGCGGGCACTGAGCGCCTTGACCAGATTGGCGCCGATGAACCCGGCGCCGCCTGTCACTACGATCATGGAGAATCCTCGTTGTGGCGCAGCGGCCTGCGCCTATAACCGATCTGCCTGTGATTGTATACTTGACGCCCAGTGAATTCATGGCCAACGGTGCTTTTGCAATGACACAGTCGACGCCAGACGTGGCAACCTTCCAGGGTCTGATCCTCGCCCTGCAGCAGTACTGGGCCGGACAGGGTTGCGTGATCCTGCAGCCCCTGGACATGGAAGTCGGAGCCGGCACCTTCCATCCGGCCACCTTTCTGCGCTCCATCGGTCCCGAAACCTGGAACGCCGCCTACGTGCAGCCCTCCCGTCGGCCTACCGATGGTCGCTATGGCGAGAACCCCAACCGCCTGCAGCACTACTACCAGTTTCAGGTCGTCATGAAGCCCTCCCCCGCCGACCTTCAGGAGCGTTACCTGGGCTCATTGAAGTACCTGGGACTCGACCCGCTGGTGCATGACATCCGCTTCGTCGAGGACAACTGGGAATCGCCCACCCTGGGGGCCTGGGGTCTCGGCTGGGAGGTCTGGCTTAACGGCATGGAGGTGACCCAGTTCACCTACTTCCAGCAGGCCGGCGGCCTCGAATGCTACCCCGTCACGGGCGAGCTGACCTATGGACTCGAGCGCATCGCCATGTACCTGCAGGATGTGGATAGCGTCTACGACCTGGTGTGGACCGTGGCACCCGATGGTACCCGCGTGACCTATGGCGATGTCTATCTGCAGAACGAGCGTGAGCAATCCGCCTACAACTTCGAGCATGCCGACGTCGACTTCCTGTTCGCGGCCTTCGACCACCAGGAGCGTGAATGCGGCAAGCTGCTCGAGGCGAACCTGCCGCTGCCCGCCTACGAACAGGTGCTCAAGGCCTCGCATACCTTCAACTTGCTCGATGCCCGGCATGCCATCTCGGTCACCGAGCGTCAGCGCTACATCCTGCGCGTGCGCACGCTGGCCCGAGATGTCGCCCGCGCCTATTACCAGTCGCGCAAGGCTGCCGGCTTCCCGCTGGCCCCCGCCGCACTGCGTGATGAATGTCTCGCCGAAGAACCGCTTACCGAAGAGGGAACTGCTTGATGGCTGCCAACACCCTACTGGTTGAACTGGGCGTCGAGGAGCTGCCACCAAGCGCCATCGACCTGCTCTCCGATTCCCTCGCGGACGGCATTCGCCGCGGGCTCGACGAGGCCGACATCCAACACGGCGCGGTTAAGGCCTTTGCCAGCCCGCGTCGCCTCGCCGTACAGATTGTCGAGCTTGCCGACAAGCAGCCCGACCGCGAGGTCGAGCGACGCGGGCCCGCACTGGCGGCCGCCTTCAAGGACGGCCAGCCCACCAAGGCCGCCGAGGGATTCGCGCGCTCCTGTGGCGTCACGGTGGGCCAGCTAATTCATCTCGAGACCGACAAGGGCGCCTGGCTTGGCTATCGCGAGCGGCAACGCGGCGAAACAACCATCGGCCTGTTGCCGGCCATCGTCGACAAGGCTCTCACCTCCCTCCCGGTACCCAAGAACATGCGCTGGGGGAGCTCACGGGTGGAATTCTCACGTCCCGTACACTGGCTGGTGATGCTCTATGGCCAAGAGGTGGTCGAAGGCGAGTCGCTGGGTCTGACCGCCGGCCGAATCACGCGAGGCCATCGCTTCCATGCCCCGGCGCCCATCGCGTTGTCTCACGCCGATGATTACCTGAGCGTGCTCGAGAACGCCTGGGTACTGGCGGATCGCGACCAGCGGCGTGAGCGCATCCGCGAGCAGGTCCTCGCCGAGGCCGAGGTCCAGGACGCCACGGCGGTGATCGACGAGGCGCTGTTGATCGAAGTGAGCGGTCTGGTGGAATGGCCCGTGGCCTTGACCGGGAGCTTCGACGAACGCTTCCTCGAGGTGCCTTCCGAGTGTCTGATCTCCTCGATGAAGGCCAACCAGAAATACTTTCATCTTCTCGACGCCGATGGCCGCCTCAAGCCGTCATTCATCACCATCTCGAACATCGACAGCGAAGATCCGGAGCAGGTGATCCAGGGCAACCAGAAGGTGATCCGCCCCCGCCTGGCCGATGCCGCCTTCTTCTACGCCACCGATCGCAAACGCCCGCTCGCCGACCGCGCCCCGGAGCTAGCCGGCGTGGTCTTCCAGAAGCAGCTCGGCTCGCTGGCGGACAAGGCACACCGCAACGCCGAGATAGCGGCCTTCATCGCCGAGCGTATTGGAGGCTCCGCCGCCCATGCACGCCGCGCAGCGGCGCTCGGCAAGTGTGATCTGGTCACCGAGATGGTGCTCGAGTTCCCTGAGCTTCAAGGCATCATGGGCCACTATTATGCGGCACAGGACGGTGAACCCAGCCAAGTCGCCAAGGCACTCGAAGAGCAGTACCTGCCGCGCTTCGCCTCTGACACGATCCCCGAGAGCGTTACCGGCAAGGCCCTGGCGCTGGCTGACCGGCTGGACACCCTCACCGGCATCTTCGGCATCGGGGCTCGGCCGAGTGGCACCAAGGACCCCTTTGCGCTGCGCCGCGCGGCGATCGGCGTGCTGAACATTCTGGTCAAGGGCGAGCTGGACCTGGATCTCCGCGAGCTGCTTGAGCTGGCTGTTGCTCAGCATCAGGCGCTCGTCGAGACCGACACGCTTGTCGATGAAGTCCTCGCCTACATGCTCGACCGCTTCCGAGCCTGGGCGCACGATGAAGGTATCGAGACGGAGGTCTACCTGGCGGTTCGTGCCCGTCCGGTCACCCATCCGCTGGATTTCGCACGGCGACTGCGTGCCGTTCAGGCCTTCACTGAACGCGACGAGGCAGCGGCTTTGGCAGCCGCCAACAAGCGCGTCTCGAACATTCTCGCCAAGCAGGACAATGGCGACGTCACCAGCGTTCAGCCCGCATTGCTGCAGGAGTCCGCCGAGAAAGCCCTCTACGAAGCCGTAGAGGGGTGTCGGCGCGACGTGATGCCACTTTTTGCCGAAGCCCGCTATCGCGACGCTCTGGACGCTCTGGCCAGCCTACGCCAACCCGTCGATGCGTTCTTCGATCAGGTAATGGTCATGGCAGAGGACGAGGCCGTTCGTCGCAATCGACTGGCGCTGTTGGCTAGCCTTCAGGCGCTGTTCCTCGAAGTGGCCGATATTGCACTGCTTCAGCAATGACGACTGGCTGACTGATCGACTAGGCCATCGAGAAACATCTCGGTGGCCTTTTTGTATGCAGCTTCGTTCCGGTTCAACTTCTCTTTTTTATAACGCGCAGTGTTCCACGTAAAACAATGCACTCCGGTTTTTTGGTTGAAAGTGGTTTTTAACCCACGCCCCTCTTTACCGACCTTCCTGTGGCAACACGATGTTTCACGTGAAACACTTCACACACTCCTTTCGTAGCGGACACAGTAACGCCTTATGCCAACTGCCCCTCCCGTGAAGCTGGTCATTCTCGACCGCGATGGTGTCATCAACGAAGACTCAGACGACTACATCAAGTCCCTCGAGGAATGGCGTCCCTACCCCGCCGCGATTGAGGCCATCGCTAGGCTGAACCGAGCAGGCTGGCAAGTCGCCATCGCGACAAACCAATCCGGCATTGCACGTGGCTATTATGACCTAGCGACACTCGAGGCTATCCATGCCGAACTGGAGCGCCATGTACACCATGCCGGAGGGACAATCGCTCACATCGGCTACTGTCCACACGGACCCGACGATCACTGCGAATGTCGAAAGCCGCTCTCAGGGCTTCTCGTTCAGATAGGTGAGGCGTTGGGCCTGGAGAGCCAGGGCCTGAAGGGGTGCTGGATGGTCGGCGACAGCCTTCGCGACCTTCAAGCCGGTGAACGCTTGGGGTGCCGATCGGCATTGGTGAGAACCGGGAAGGGACGTCGCACGGAGGCCAAGGGCAAAGGCCTGGAGAATGCGATGATCTTCGAAGACTTAAGCGCCTTCGCGGACTGGTTACTGGCTAATGAATGAAGCAAATCCGATGCATGTCACACAAAAAAAGCCGGCCCGAGTCACATCTCAAGACTCGGGCCGGCGTTTCGGTGCAAGGAAAATGTTCCACGTGAAACATTTCCAGGCAAGGTCTAGACGTCCAGATTGGCTACCAGGGCAAACCGTTCGATAAAGTCGCGACGTGGCTCGACTTCGTCGCCCATCAAGGTATTGAACATCATATCGGCGGCGACGGCGTCCTCGATGGTGACCCGCAGCATGCGGCGTGTCTCGGGGTCCATGGTCGTGTCCCATAGCTGGTCGGGGTTCATCTCACCGAGACCCTTATAGCGCTGGATGGAGAGGCCACGCTGCGCCTCGCTCATCAGCCACTCGAGCCCATCATAGAAATTCACGACCGATTTCTGACGCTCGCCGCGGGCAATATAAGCGCCGTCTTCCATCAGGCCGTCAAGGGTTTCCCCAAGACCGGTAATGGCACGATAATCCGCACTGGTGAAGAAATCGATCCCCCACACATAGTCGGTCGTGACGCCGTGCGCCGCCAACGTGACCGCCGGCAAGAAGAACCCGCGCTCGGCCTCTTCCTCGATATGAAAGGTATAACGCGGCCCCCCTTCATAGGCGACCAAGGCATCCATGTCGGCCTGCAGGCTGTCGATCCAGCTCTGGATCGTCACACGGTCTCGCAGCGCGATTTCTCCGTCGAGCCGTGCAGCATGAACAATCTTGCGCAACACTTCGTTGGGATAGACACGCGAGAGCCGATCGATCCGTTTCATGACGTCTCGGTACTGATTGACGATGGCTTCCAGTGGCTCGCCTGCAATCCCCGGGGCATCGGCATTCACATAGAGTCGTGCGCCATCCAGTGCAGTGGTCGTCAGGTAGTCGATCATGGCCTGCTCGTCCTTGAGGTAGAGCTCCTGCTTGCCACGCTTGATCTTGTAGAGGGGGGGCTGCGCAATGAAGACATGCCCCCGCTCGATAAGCTGAGACATCTGACGGAAGAAGAACGTCAGCAACAAGGTCCTGATGTGCGAGCCATCGACATCGGCGTCGGTCATGATGATGATGGAGTGATAACGCAGCTTGTCGGGAGAGAACTCCTCACGCCCGATACCACAACCGAGTGCGGTAATCAGTGTCCCCACTTCGGCCGACGACAGCATCTTGTCGAAGCGCGCCTTCTCGACGTTAAGAATCTTGCCCTTGAGCGGCAGAATGGCCTGGGTACGCCGGTCGCGGCCCTGCTTGGCGCTACCGCCGGCCGAATCCCCCTCGACCAGAAACAGCTCGGAGAGGCTCGGATCCTTCTCCTGACAATCTGCCAACTTGCCGGGTAGCCCGGCGATGTCCAGGGCCCCCTTGCGGCGTGTCATGTCGCGGGCCTTGCGCGCGGCTTCTCGGGCTCGGGCGGCGTCGAGCATCTTGTTGACGATCGACTTGGCCTCGTTGGGCTTCTCGATCAGATACTCCGAGAACAGGCGACCCATTTCTTGTTCTACCGCGGTCTTCACTTCGGAAGACACCAGCTTGTCCTTGGTCTGGGACGAGAACTTGGGGTCGGGGACTTTAACCGAAATGATCGCCGTCAGGCCCTCACGCGCGTCATCGCCCGAGGTGTTGATCTTTGACTTCTTGAGCAACCCCTCGGCCTCAATGTAATTATTGAGGGTACGTGTCAGCGCGGCACGAAAACCGGCTAAGTGAGCGCCACCATCGCGCTGAGGTATGTTATTGGTATAACAGAAGATATTCTCGGTAAACGAATCGTTCCACTGCATCGCCACCTCAACACCGACACCATCTTCGCGCTCGGCATTGAAATGGAATACCGGATTCAGCACCGTCTTGTTGGTGTTCAGGTGATCGACGAATGCCTTGAGCCCGCCATCATAATGAAAAAGCTCTTCCTTGCCACTGCGCTCATCGAGCAGGCGAATGGCAACACCCGAATTCAGGAAGGATAACTCCCTTAACCGCTTGGCCAGGATGTCGTAGTGGAATTCGATGTTGTGAAAGGTATCGGTTGAGGGCCTGAAGTGAACCCGCGTGCCACTTTTCTCGGTGGTACCGACCACGGCTAGCGGCGAGGCCGGAACACCATGCCGGTAGATCTGCTCGTGTACCTCGCCTGCCCGCCAAATCGTCAGCTTCAGCTCTTCCGACAGCGCATTGACCACCGAGACCCCGACACCGTGCAGTCCGCCGGATACCTTGTAGGAGTTGTCATCGAACTTACCCCCGGCATGGAGCACCGTCATGATGACTTCGGCCGCCGACACGCCCTCTCCCTCGTGGATGTCGGTCGGGACACCGCGGCCATTATCGCTGACGGTGATCGACTCGTCGGGATGGATCAGTACGCGTATTTCGGTGCAATGCCCCGCTAGCGCTTCATCGATGGAATTATCCACCAGTTCGAAGACCATATGGTGCAGCCCGGTACCGTCATCGGTATCGCCGATATACATTCCCGGCCGCTTGCGTACGGCGTCCAGTCCCTTGAGCACTTTAATGCTCGTCGAGTCGTAAGCATGTTCGCTCATTGACTACTCCATCATGAAGTCTGTCTATCAAGGGGCAGCAATCGTCCTGCGCCTTTCTCGGAGTGTTTCACGTGAAACATCTCCACTGAGGTGTCGGGTCGCCATAGGTCTGTCAGCACATCGTGTTCGACACTGGTGATGAAAACCTGGCAATGCATCCGCTCGAGCCAATCGCAGAAGACCCGCCGATGGTGGCTGTCGAGCTCCGCGGCGAGATCGTCAATCAAGTAAACGCAAGAGCGGCCGTTGGTCGCCTCGAGCAGTCGTCCCTGGGCCAGCTTCAACGCACTGACGACCAGCTTCTGCTGGCCGCGCGACAATACTTCCACGGCGGGTCGCCTCGCCAGCCGTATGCGCAAGTCCGCCCGCTGAGGTCCCTGCTGGGTGAAGCCCATCTGCCGATCCGTCTCGCGTCCCTGCCGAAGGATATTGGCGAGTTCGCGCCGACTGTCCCAGCCGCGAGAGTAACGAAGTTCAAGGCCCTGCAAGGGCAACAGCCCACTGAGTGTTTCCTCGAAGACCGGCAGAAAAGCCGCCATCCACTCGCGGCGCATGGTGTCGATCTGCTCGCTCCAATGCACCAGCTCATGCTCCCAGGCCGACATGGAAGCATCTTGTATTCTACCATGCCTGAGTAGGGCATTCCGATGTTTGAGCGCTCGACGCGCCCGCTGCCATGCATCGAGGAAATCGTGTTTCACGTGAAACACCCCCCAGTCGAGAAACTCTCGTCGAGCAGAGGGGGAGCCTTCCAGGAGCCGGAAAGCATCGGGGTTAATCAGTTGAATCGGCAGGAGGTCGACCAGTTCGGCGATGCGATTAATACGCTCACCGGCAATCCGTATTTCGAGCTCACTGGTCTCGCGATGACGACGCACACCAAAGGGGATATCGGGATCACCGACGAGTCGTCCGTGAACGACCAGCGCATCGGCATCATGGCAGATGGCATGTCGAAGGTGACGGGTGCGGAAGGACCGCCCCATGCCGAGAATATGGATGCCCTCAAGTAGGCTGGTCTTTCCGCTGCCGTTGGGTCCACTGACAAGATTGATTCTCGGCCCGGGACTCAGGTCGAGAGATTCAAGATTGCGCAGACCCTGGAAGACAAGACGGTCGAGAGGCACGAGGAAATCCGTAAGGCGGCACAGAGGAAGCGCCGCCGGCCCGCTTAGAGGCGCATGGGCATGACGACGTAAAGCGCATCGCCGCCACCAGGCTCTTCGAGCAGAGCGCTGCTGTTGGGGTCGGCAAATGTCATCTGCACGCGATCCTCATCCAATACGCTCAGCACATCGACCAGATAACCGACATTGAAACCAATTTCCATCGCCGGACCCGAATATTCGATCGCCACATTCTCTTCGGCTTCTTCCTGTTCGGGATTGTTGGCCATCACCTTGAGGTTACCCTCTTCCAGATGGAGGCGGACACCACGATACTTTTCGTTGGAAAGGATCGCCGTGCGTGACAACACGCGGCGCAGCTCGGCGCGATCGGCAATCAGTACCTTGTCGCCACCCTTGGGAACCACGCGCTCGTAATCGGGAAACTTGCCATCCACCAGCTTGGAGGTGAACGTGAAGTCACCGGTGTGCGCGCGCAGGTGGTTGGAACCCAAGGTCAGCGTGACGGGCTCGTCGCTGTCATCCAGCAACCTGGCGAGCTCGATAATGCCCTTGCGTGGCACGATCAATCGCTGTGCCGACTCCAACTGGATATCCGCCGGGCGCGCGCAAACGGCCAGGCGATGCCCATCGGTCGCCACGGCACGCACCAAGTTGGACCGCAATTCCAGAAGCATACCATTGAGGTAATAGCGAACATCCTGCTGCGCCATCGCAAAGGCCGTGGTGTCGATCAAATGCTTGAGTGTGCCACGCGGCAGACTCAGCTCGGTACTCCCCTCGCTCTCTTCAATGTTGGGGAATTCGGCAGCGGGAAGCGTCGACAGGGTAAAGCGTGAACGACCACTACGCAGCACGGCACGCCCGTCTTCCAACGCGAGCTGGATGTCGGCCTGATCCGGGAGCGACTTGCAGATATCCATCAGCTTGCGGGCTGGCACCGTGACAGCACCAGGGGCCTCGACCAGGCTAGGGGCGGTACGTCCGATCAGCTCGACTTCGAGGTCGGTACCAGTCAGTGCCACCTGATCGTTGTCGACCTGAATAAGCACATTGGACAGCACCGGAAGGGTCTGGCGACGCTCCACCACGCCGGCAACCAGTGTCAACGGGCGTAGCAGAGCTTCTCGGGAGATGGAAAATTTCATGTCAGCTCCACAATTTGTCCTGATAGGAATGATGACCAGTACGAAGCAACTAGCCGGTCAGGGTTAGCGGCATTCAACTCGTCAATAACCGCAGTAGATTCTTGTAGTCCTCGCGGATATCCGCACTCTCTTCCTGCAAGGATTTCACTTTGCGACAGGCATGCAAGACGGTGGTGTGGTCGCGCCCACCGAAGGCATCGCCAATCTCCGGCAAGCTGTGGTTGGTCAGTTCCTTGGCCAGGGCCATGGCGACCTGACGTGGCCTGGCCACAGAACGCGAACGCCGCTTGGACAGCAGGTCGGCGAGCTTGATCTTGTAATATTCCGCCACGGTCCGCTGGATGTTATCGACACCCACCTGCTTGTCCTGTAACGCCAATAGATCCTTGAGCGACTCGCGAATGAAATCCTGGGTGATGGGCTTGCCCATGAAATGGGAGTCGGCAATCACTTTTTTCAGGGCACCTTCAAGCTCACGCACATTGGAACGTATCTTCTGAGCGATGAAGAAGGCCGCATCATTGGGCAGGTCGACCTTCGCCTGGTCGGCCTTCTTCATCAGGATCGCCACTCGCGTCTCGAGTTCGGGAGGTTCGATGGCAACCGTCAGGCCCCACCCGAAACGCGACTTGAGACGCTCCTCGACGCCGCTGATTTCCTTGGGATAACGATCCGAGGTCAGGATCATCTGCTGACCCCCTTCAAGCAGCGCATTGAAGGTGTGGAAGAATTCTTCCTGGGACCGCTCCTTGCCGGCAAAGAACTGAATATCATCGATCAGCAGGGCGTCAACGCTACGATAGAAGCGCTTGAAATCATTGATGGCGTTGAGCTGGAGTGCCTTGACCATATCGGCCACGAACCGCTCGGAATGCAGGTAGATGACTTGGGCATTTTCACGCCGGGTGGACAGAGCATTGCCCACTGCATGCATCAGGTGCGTCTTGCCCAGGCCCACCCCGCCGTAGAGGAACAAGGGATTGTAAGCGCCGCCGGGATTCTCGGATACCTGGCGGGAAGCCGCCCTGGCAAGCTGGTTCGATTTACCTTCGACGAAGGTTTCGAACGTGAAATTAGGATTGAGGCCGCTGTGGTGCTTGAGGCCACCTTCCACCTGCACCTGTCGCTCACCGGGCCGACGTGTTCCGTCCTGCTCTTCACGCAGCACGTCTATCTCGCGCGCATCGTCGCTCGAGCCCCGCTTCGGCGTACGCACCGAGGGCGCACCGCGCTGTTGCTGGGCTGGCGGGGTCGCGGAGACCGGATTGCCGAGTTCGCGGGGCTGAGGCGTCGTGGTCCGCCGGCGACTGCCCACGGTCAACACCACCTTGGGGGGCTTTGCCGGCGAAAGATCACGCATCAACTCGCTGATACGCTTGGCATACTTGTCACTGACCCAATCACGCACAAACCGGTTCGGCGCCAGCAGACACAGCTCATTGGCCTCGCCTTCCTCCGCCTGCAGAGGGCGGATCCAGGTATTGAACTGCTGAGAGCTCAATTCATCCTGTAGGGAGTCCAGACATTGTTGCCATAGCGCAAGCGACACGCGACCTCACCATTGATCGGAAAACGGCCGAGTATTGTATCGTCCAGCGGCAAAGTTATCCACACGCGCTCGGCCTTGCGGCAGTTTGTGGAAAACGCCATGCCTGACCGCCTGGCTCGCGGGACGACCCGCCATTCTCTGCCCGGTATTTACGCTATCTCACTGGCCAGTGATCTTAGTGGTCAGGACAGTGGACAAGGGTAGCCCCTGCAGCCAGACCTTTTCTTCACAAAACAGATAACATATTAAATTACTGATAATAAAATACTTTTTGGTTTTATCAACAGATTCTATCCCCAGCATTGAGCACTGGCCTCCCTCCGTCGGACGTTTAGCCGATTTCCTCATGACCGTAGTCGCCACCGTTTCCCTTGGGCTGGCGAGCACCTACCGACAAGAAGAATTGCACCGGGACGGCGAAATCACTACAATTTCCGGTCTTGAGCCGGACACCCCCGGGTTCCCTGATGGGGTTCAGGTGTCTCGAATTTACCGATTTGTCCATAAATCACGTGGGAATAACCAGTTATGAAGCGCACTTTTCAACCTAGCGTTCTCAAGCGCAAGCGTGTGCACGGTTTTCGTGCTCGCATGGCCACCAAGAACGGCCGTGCCGTTCTGGCACGTCGTCGCGCCAAGGGTCGCAAGCGCCTAAGCGCCTGAACGCGGCTCGTTAGTGTCTCGTCAGAGCTTCCCTCGGTGTCTTCGCTTGCTGAACGCCGAGGCGTATCGGAGTGTTTTCGACAAGGCTGTCTATAAGGTTCATGGCAAAGGGTTGATGGCCTTGGCAACGCCCAATGAGCTGGGCCATCCTCGTCTCGGGCTGATCGTGAGCAAGAAGAACGTTCGCCGTGCCGTCGATCGCAACCGCTTCAAACGTTTGGTCCGTGAGTCCGTGCGTCTGCAACAAGATCGTTTGCCCTCTGTGGATATCGTTGTATTGGCCAAGCGTGGGGTTCAGGAGCTGGATAATGACACCCTGCACCGGCAGATCCATGGCATGTGGCGACGCCTTGAGCGAGAGGCACGCAATGCGTCATCGATAACGACTTGAAGCGAACAACCCTGTGCTATCGCTACCGATACATCTCAGTCATGCCAATCGACAGCCTCATGGAGTCTGTATGACGGCCTTGGTTCGGAACCACCTTCTTGCGGGCGCGCCAAGCGAAGCATCGTCGCGACCGACACACAGCCTGCCCCCGGCAGGCTTTTGCGTCTATCAGGCATACCGCCAGTATGTCGCTATCGGAATGTTAACCCCCCATCGGGCAGATCCCTCATGGACCTAAAACGACTCCTATTGCTGGTTCCCCTGGCGCTGCTCGCCTATTTGCTGGTGGTGCAGTGGAATCAGGATTACGGGCAAGTGACCACAGAGCCCGACAATGCACCGGCCATCGGCGGCAGCGAACAACGCGAGCCTGCCGACACCAACGGTGGCGATCTGACGGTCCCCTCGACTTCCTCGAGCCAGGATCAAGGTGACGCGGCGATGCCCGACGCCCCGGCGGCCGATGACAGTCGCGACCTGGTGGCAGTGGTCACCGATGTGCTCGACGTGCGCATCGACCCTCAAGGCGGCGATATCGTCTATGCGGCGCTCCCCGAGCATCGCCTGACGCTTGATTCCGACCGTCCCTATGTCCTGCTCTCCGACAGCCAGTCGCGCAGCTACGTGGCTCGTTCCGGCCTCCAGCTGGAAGGCCACGAGGGACGCATCGCCTTCAATGCCGAGCAGAACGAGTATCGCCTTACCCAGGATGACGACCGCCTGGAAGTGGATCTCACTGCCGAGGTGAACGGTGTCGATATCACCAAACGGCTGAGCTTCGAGCGCGGCAATTACGCGGTTGACGTCGAGTACTTCCTGACCAACAACACCGAACAGGCCCTGACGACCCGCTTCATCGGCCAATTGGCCCGCGATGACAGTCCTGATCCCACCAGTGGGCCGGCCATGGGGATGAGCTCCTACCTGGGCGCGGCCTACTCCTCGCCCGAGGATCGGTATCAGAAGATCGATTTCGATGCCATCAAGAGTGGCGACTTCGACAACCGCGATGCCGAAGGCGGCTGGGTCGCCATCATCCAGCACTACTTCGTGTCCGCCTGGGCGCCACCCCAGGATCAGCAGAACCTCTATTACGCGACGACCGACTCGCAGGACCGGAATGTCGCCGCCTTCGCGGGTGAGACCCAGAACCTGGCCTCCGACGGCCAGGCACGGCTTGCCGCCACCCTGTATATGGGCCCCAAGGTCCAGGACTATCTCGAACAGGTGGCACCGAACCTTAAGCTGACCGTCGATTTCGGCTGGCTATGGTTCATTGCCAATCCCTTGTTCTGGCTGCTCGAACAGATCCATAACCTGCTCGGCAACTGGGGCTGGTCCATCGTCGTCCTGACCATCGTGGTCAAGATGGCGCTGTGGCCCCTTTCCGCCAAGGCCTACAAGTCCATGGGCCGCATGCGCAAGCTGGGCCCGGAGATGCAGCGTCTCAAGGAACAGTATGGCGATGATCGCCAGAAGATGTCCCAGGAGATGATGAAGTTCTACCAGAAGGAGAAGATCAATCCCCTGGGTGGATGTCTGCCGATCCTGGTACAGATGCCGGTCTTCATTGCCCTGTACTGGATGCTGCTGGAATCGGTGGAGCTGCGTCATGCGCCGTTCATCTTCTGGATTCAGGACCTGTCGGTGAAGGACCCCTACTTCATCCTGCCGATCCTGATGGGCGCCTCGATGTTCTTCCAGCAGCAGCTCAACCCGACACCGCCGGACCCCATGCAGGCCAAGATCATGAAGATGCTGCCAATCGTCTTCACTTTCTTCTTCCTATGGTTCCCGGCCGGCCTGGTCATCTACTGGGTCGTCAACAACGTCATCTCGATTGCCCAGCAGTACGTGATCACGCGTAACATCGAGAGGGACCCCACCATCGGCAAGGGCCTGAAGACCAAATAGGCCTCACCTTGCCCACTATCCCCAGGCCCCCGCCCTCGTGCGGGGGCCTGGCGTTTGTAACGAACGAGACTGACAATGACCCTGCACCCCGAGGAGAAGACGATGCCGGACACACTATATCGTCAGGACACCATCGCGGCTCTCGCCACCCCACCGGGGCGTGGCGGTGTGGGCATCATCCGCGTGTCGGGGCCGGCCGGCCGCGCGATAGCCGAGGCCATGCTGTCTCATCTCCCTGCCCCACGTCAGGCGCATTACGGCCCCTTCCGCGGCGAGACAACCATTCTCGATGAGGGCATCGCCCTGTACTTTCCAGGGCCCCACTCCTTCACCGGGGAAGACGTGCTGGAACTGCAGGGCCACGGGGGACCCGTGATAATGGACCTGCTATTGGAGCGCTGCGTTCAGTTGGGGGCCCGCCTGGCACGCCCCGGTGAATTCTCCGAACGCGCCTTTCTCAACGACAAGCTCGACCTGGCCCAGGCGGAGGCCATCGCCGACCTTATCGAGGCAAGCTCACGCGCCGCCGCAGAGAATGCCTTGCGCTCGCTTCAGGGTGAGTTCTCCCATCGCGTCCATGCGCTGGTCCAGCGACTCATCGAACTGCGCATCTATGTCGAGGCGGCCATCGATTTCCCCGAGGAAGAGATCGATTTTCTTGGCGATGGCAAGGTCGCCGACATGCTCCAGGCGGTCACCACGGAGCTTGGCCAGGTGCGTGCCGCCGCGGGACAGGGGGCGCTGATGCGCGAGGGCATGAATGTGGTGATCGCCGGACGCCCCAACGCCGGCAAGTCCAGCCTGCTCAATGCGCTGACCGAACAGGAAACCGCCATCGTCACCGCCATCGAAGGCACCACGCGTGACGTGCTGCGCGAGCAGATACACCTCGACGGCATGCCTTTGCATATCATCGATACGGCCGGGTTGCGGGACACGCCGGACGCGGTCGAGAAGATCGGCGTGGCTCGTGCCTGGGCCGAGATCGAAAAGGCTGATCGCATCCTGCTGCTCGTGGATGCCGGCACCACGACGGCCACCGATCCCAGGTCGATCTGGCCCGACTTCGTTGATCGCCTTGAGGACGCCTCGCGCCTCACCCTGGTGCGCAACAAGATAGATACCAACAACGAATCGCCGGGCATCGCCGCATCCGCGGCCACGCCGATCGTGCGACTCTCGGCGAAGACCGGCGCCGGGGTGGAAGCGCTGAAGGAACATCTCAAGCAAGTGATGGGCTATTCCATGACCACCGAGGGACGCTTCTCCGCCCGGCGACGCCACCTGGACGCGCTGGATCGGGCGAAGCAAGCGCTTACTAACGGCGAGCGTCAGTTACACGACCTTGGCGCCGGTGAACTCCTCGCCGAGGATCTGCGCGATGCCCAGCAGGCACTGGGCGAGATCACCGGCGAGTTCAGCGCCGACGACCTGCTCGGCGAGATTTTCGGTAGCTTCTGCATCGGCAAGTAAAGCCGTCTGGCTACTCGCCTACCCACCAGTCTTGATGATAGCGAACTGCCTCGCCCAGCAGCGGGGATAGAGTGGCCATGGCCGTGCCAAGGCGCTCCTCCAGTCCCCAAGGCGGATTGATCACCAGCATCCCGCTACCCTGCATCCCATGCTGTAGGCCGCTGGGCGCCGGCCGGTTCAGTTCGCTGCGCCACACCTTGCGCAGGCCCCCCGCCCGCAGGGCATCGAGCAATTCGTGGTGCCGGCCCGCCGGCAGCAGCGGATACCAGATCAGCAAGACCGCATGGCGCACCTTGGCCATGGCCTTGATGGCGGCCCTGGCCACCTCGCCATATTCCTCCTTACGCTCGTAACTCGGGTCGATCAGCACGCAAAGACGTGGCGTCTTCACCGGTAGCCGCCTGTCCAGTTCCTTGAGCCCGTCGCCATGCAATCGCTGCACGTTGCGTGGCAGGGCCTGTTGCATCAGGTGACCATGCTCCGCTGGGTGTAGCTCGATGAGTTTGAGGCGGTCCTGATGCCGCAGCCGATGGGACAGCCACCACGGCGAGCCGGGATAGCGATCGAGCTGGTTGCCCTGCTCCTGGACTCGACCCAGTGCCGCGAGCCACTCGCCGAGTAGCGGCGTCTCGCCGAGACGCTCTCGCGCCTGCCAGAGCCGCCCGATGCCGTCCCGGTATTCCTGGAGCCTGGCCGTCTCCTCGGCGGCCAGGGGATAGAGGCCACGACCGGCATGCGTATCGATGAAGGTGATAGGAGAGACTTTATGCAACAGGTGGTCGATGACGGCAAACAGCGTCAGATGCTTGTGAACATCGGCGAAGTTACCCGCGTGGTAGGCATGCTGGTAAGAAAGCATGAAATGGACACTCATGTAGCGAAAAGCGAAGGGGCCCGCCACTGTGATAGTGGCGGGCCCCGTGAGTCCGGTCTAGCTGAACCCGTTTACTGCTGCTCGAAGCGGTCCTGAATCGGCGTCAGGGTGATCTCGACCCGACGGTTCTGGGCACGCCCCTGCTCGTTATCGTTGCTCGCCACCGGCTGGCTTTCCCCGTACCCCGTCATGGCGAGACGATTGCTCGACACGCCGGCCTGGGACAGATAGTTACCCACCGACTGGGCACGACGCTCGGATAACTGCTGGTTGTAGCTGTCATTACCGGTACTGTCGGTATGGCCGGCAATATTGACGCGCGTATCCGGGTATTGCTGAAGGACCGACCCCACGTCATTCAGTGCGGTGCGTGCGCTCGTGGTGAGTTCGCTGGAATCGAAGCCGAAGGTCACGCTGCTCGGCATGTTGAGCACGATATCATCGCCGCGACGATCCACCTCGATTCCGGTGCCTTCCACGCTCTGGCGCAGTTCGTTTTCCTGGCGGTCCATGTAGGCTCCTACGCCGCCGCCGGCAGCCGCACCCACGGCAGCCCCGATCAAGGCACGGTCACGGCGACTCGTGCTGCCGTCGCCGCTAAGCGCTCCAGCCGCCGCGCCCACGGCGGCACCCACGGCCGCCCCGACGCCGGTCTTGTTGCGCTGGGTCTCACCGGAATAGGGGTCCGTGGTGGCGCAACCGGCGATCAGAAGCGCGGCCGCCAGTGGGGCTATCGTGCGTAATACGTTGGTCATGAAGTCAGTCTCTCTTAGGTGACGAATATCTAGCGTTGCCAGCCGGATCATCACTGATCAAGGTCAGCAAATCGTTTAAGAATAGTAATCCCTGCGGGGATGTCTGCAGTCGGTCGCTGTCTTGCATCAAAAGTCCTTTTTCGCGAGCCGACACCAGACGGTTAGCGAGCTGCGCCGCTTCACGACCAGTATATGCCTCCCAGCTCGACATGGGCACTCCCTCAACAAGACGCAGCGCATTCATGGCGAACTCCAGGGGCAGCTCATGCTCGACGATAGGCTGGCTGCCGGCAACGAAGCCTCGCAGATCGTTCAGGCGCTGAAGATAAGACGCGGGCTGTCGCACCTTCCAGCGCCGCTCGATATGCAAGCCGCCGGCATCAGCCACACTGAACTTGCCATGTGCCCCAGCCCCGATACCGAGATAGTCGCCGAACTGCCAGTAATTGAGATTGTGCTGCGAGCACCGCCCCTGTCGGGCATAGGCGGATATCTCGTAGCGGTCCAGGCCAGCCTCGCGTAGTCGCTCATGGCCCAGATCCTGGATATCCCATAACACCTCCTCCACCGGCAGCACGGGGGGCGACGAGTAAAACTCGGTGTTGGGTTCAAGGGTCAGTTGATACCAGGAGAGATGCTCGGGCGAGAGTGACAGGGCACGATCAAGATCATCCAGTGCCAGCTCGGCTGTCTGACCCGGCAGCCCATGCATGAGGTCCAGGTTGAGGTTATCGAAGCCGGCGTGGCGTGCCTCCTGCACGGCCGCCACCGCCTCGTCACCGGAATGGATGCGGCCGAGCGCATGCAACTGGGAATCGTGAAAGCTCTGCACCCCAATCGACAACCGATTGATACCCGCCGACCGGTAGCCCGCGAAACGACCGCGCTCCAGGGTGCCGGGATTAGCCTCGAGGGTGATCTCGCACTCATCGGCCAAGCGAACACGGCGCCTGATGGCCTGCATAAGCCGCCAATAGAAGTCGGCTGACATCAGGCTAGGCGTTCCCCCGCCAATGAAGATGCTGACCAGCTTCCGACCCGCCACCAGCGGCAGATCGGCGTCGAGATCGGCAATCAAGGCATCAAGATAGGCCGCCTCGGGAAGCTCGGCCCCATGACCCACCCCATGGGAATTGAAATCGCAGTAGGGACACTTGCGCACGCACCATGGCACATGGATATAGAGCGCCAGCGGGGGGAGTGGGGCCATCTCAGCCATTCACGACACCGGGGGAAGCGTGATTCAAGGCATGTACCAATGCCTGCAGGGCTCGCCCACGGTGGCTCAGTCGGTTCTTTTCGTCAGCCGAAAGCTCGGCAGCACTCATGCCAAGCTCCGGCAACCAGAACAGCGGATCGTAGCCGAACCCGCCATCTCCACGAGGATGAGCCAGAATCTCGCCTTCCCATGCCTGTTGCACGATGCACGGCACCGGATCCTCCGCATGGCGCAGATATACCAGTACGCACCAATAGCGACCCGAACGGCTCCCCTCGGGAACCTCGGCTAGCTTATCGAGTAATAGGGCGTTGTTGCGTGCGTCGCTTTTCGGCTCACCGGCGAAACGCGCGGAGTAGATCCCCGGGCTACCGTTCAAGGCATCGACTTCCAGTCCGGAGTCATCGGCTAATGCAGGTAAGCCGCTGATCTGACAAGCCTGGCGGGCCTTGAGCAGGGCATTCTCGACGAACGTGAGACCGGTCTCTTCCACGTCTGTCACGCCATAGTCCGATTGAGGACGCACCTCGAACCCCAAGGGGGCAAGCAGCCGATGAAACTCACGCAACTTACCGGCGTTGCTGCTGGCCAGCACCATTGAATTAGACATCGTCACAAGGCTCTCTGCAGTCGCAAGGGAAGTCATTCTACGGGGCTGACACGAGCAGGGAAACGCCGGAGGGAATGAGGATGTTCCTACGCGGCGTATGGAGGAACGATAGAAGCCATCGCCGATATCAGAAAGGGAGGGAATGAGGGCGAGTCACGAAAAAGCTCAGCCATGAATGTAACGAAATGTATATATTCGAACTGCCTAATAAGAATTCAAGACAATGATTTATAAGATGATTTTATCTGCATAGTGCTTTTTTATCACCCTCGACTCACTGCTTATGCAAAAAAAATAGTTACATTAGTTAACACTATGGACAACACTTCTCTACGGTTATCCATTCCACAGCGCAGCTACGTCACTCAGAGGGGACGACTGGCGCCCAATCAGCAGGGATTGCATGATGAATCGAGACAAAGGCTTGGTATTGTTGGTCACACTCAATAATCCTCAGACCCAGTTATTCACTGACTACTTGCATAAGCAGCTTGACTGCGATGTCACGGTCGTCACGCCGACCATGGAATGGCAACCCACTGAGGCTGAGCACACGGTCATACTGGTCGATGCCGACCATATCGATGAGACCAGCTTACAGCACTGGCACACCAAAGCCTCAGACAACGAGAGCCTATCGCTGGCAGCCTTCAATCTTCGTGACGAGGATCATGCCGCCGACGTGCTTTCCGGGATCAATTTCCAGGGCATCTTCTACCGCAGCGACTCCTTGCTCCTCATCTGCAAGGGAATTGATAACCTGATGAAGGGACATCTCTGGATGTCGCGCTCGTTGATGACGCGGATGATCCTGTTCTTTCGCCGCCAACAGCTCAACTCCTATCGTCCCGTCTGTGGTCTCACCCACCGGGAGCTGGAACTGATCGCCATGTTGGGCACCGGGGCTTCCAATACCGAAATTGCCGATCGGCTGTTCGTCAGCGAGCACACCGTCAAATCTCACCTCTACAATATTTTTCGCAAGATCAAGGTCCATAACCGGATCCAGGCAGTTAACTGGGCACGGCAGAACCTGGGAGCGCCGCCTCCCCTGAGCCAGAGCCGGAGCCGCAGTAGGGACGGGGCATCATGAGTGCAGTAGGGGCTATCAAAACCCTTTCGCAGCTGTTGGTGATCGCGGCCATTGCAGGACAGCCCGTTCAGGCACAGCGGCCGTCGTCGCCGGGAACGAGCTCCGCTGGAGTTTCCGGCGCCGGCATAGAAGAACAACAGGCTATCGACGAAATAGCACAGGAAGAAGAACAAGAAACTCTGGATAACATGGAGCAAGGAATAGAAGAAGAATTTTCAGAGCAGCTGAATCTTGACGAGCCCGGCTTGAGCGGCGTGCTGGTTGACCGCACCATTACCATGATCGGGAAAACCTTCTATCGTCAGTTCAGCCAACTCAGTATGGAAAGCACCATCCTGAGCAACGCCAACTTATCGATACATGAACGACCCTCTGCGCGTTGGGGAAGCCTGGTATGGGTCTCGGAAGGCAATAACATTATTTTCGAAGCCACGTTATCCCCGCGGCTCAGCGATGTCGACCAGTATGCTGAAGCCGCGATCGAGCAAGTTGAGCAGATGGTCATACAGCGCAAGGTAATGGATGCCTTACAACAAAACGAAGACTTGGCCGACGAAGAGCTTTGAACAAGCCATGGCCCCGATAAGCAATGAGCAACTAAAGACGCAGTGAGCAACTACGAGGGAACACAATGAAAATCTGTCATCTGATCTTACCGCTGATGCTGGCGACCGGGTCAACCCAGGCCGGGGAACTGATCTACCGCCCCATCAATCCTTCTTTCGGTGGCGATCCTTTAGCAGGCAATTATCTGCTCAACAAGGCACAAAGTCAGGACACCAACGTTGACCCTGATGCCCCAGATTTCGGCTCCTTCTCCGAGAGCGATTTTTTTCTTCAGGACTTACGCGCTGATCTTCTGAATACCGCCATCGAGGATGCGCTGGATAATCCCGATGCCCAAGGGGGGGCGATTATCGATTCGGCGACCCTCGATATTCGGCTTAATAATACCGGCAATGGCTTCAACCTGGATATCAGGGACAAGACAACGGGTGAAGTTACCACGATTCGCTTGGGCCAATCCGCCCTGCAGCCCTAACAATCCGGTAAGGAGAGCAACATGAAATTCGTCACGACGCTTATCGTCGCGGGCGTGCTTAGCCTTTCCGGCTGTGCGAACGTGGTCAGCAATGCAGATAACCTTGCCGGTACGCCGGCAACCTTGATGCCCAGGACAGGCACTTATGCCGACCTGAAAAATTTGCCGGCTCCCCGAGCCCCGATTTTGGCAGCCGTTTACGATTTCCGCGATCAGACGGGACAGTATCGCCCCGCGCCGGCGAGTACTTTCTCGACCGCCGTCACCCAAGGAGGCGCGGCCATGCTCAGCGCGGCATTGGCTGATTCGGGATGGTTCGTGCCATTGGAGCGTGTGGGTCTACAGAACCTGCTCACCGAACGACGCATCATACGCGCCAATCTGGAGCGTGTCGGCCAGGCCGATGCCCTGGATTCGCTGGATGCAGCAAGAGTAATTCTCGAAGGCGGGATTATCGCCTACGATTCCAACATGCGAACCGGCGGGGCCGGTGCCGAGTACTTCGGCATAGGTGCATCCGGGCAATACCAAGTCGATCAAGTATCCATCAACTTACGTGCCGTTGATATTGCGACTGGCGAGGTATTGGCAAACGTCACGACCAGCAAGACAATCTATTCCCATGAACTTAGGGCTGGGGTCTACCGTTTCATCGACTTCAGTCGACTCCTCGAAGCCGAAGTTGGTTACACCAACAATGAGCCTGTGCAGATGGCGGTCATGTCAGCTATCGAGTCTGCGGTGATCCATCTGGTCACCCAAGGAGTAGATCGCCAACTGTGGAGCCTGGCCAACCAAGAAGATCTTAGCCATCCCATCCTCACCGCCTATCGGGATGCTCCGGTCCCCAAATTGTAAAACATACCCATCATATGTACGAATGTGAAGGCGCTGAATAGCGCCTTCTCTTCGCGAAATTCATGGTCGTTGGTTTATCGTTTGGCAATAGGAGTGCTCGATGACATCACGTCAACATCTCGCTTTCTTTATTCTGATGCCTGTGGGTAGCAATACCTCCCTGACAAGTCAGAGCAGCGGTCCCTATGCCATCAGCGTCGCCGTTATAGGAGATTTGAAATCTGCCATACGCTTGACAAGAGAGCTTATGGACCAAGGGATTACCTCGATAGAACTCAGCGCAAGTTTCAACGATGACGATGTAGCCGCCGTCCGTACCATTACCGGGCCAAATATTCGATTGGGAAGAGTCAACTATATGACATAGAAAAAGTGTTAGTATTGCTAAGATTTTTACTTAGCATTGGGTTTAAAATAGGAAATTCTCATAGTTTTTTAATTAATTTCTTGATAGGCCGCTATACAAAATAGCGGCTTATATTTATAGGAATGTGAAAAAATGAGAAAATTAGAAACGCTAGTATTTGATTATCAGAAAAGCCAGTCCATTCGTAACCTAGTTAGCTTAAAAATTTTAATGCTCTAAATTAACAATAATTTCTTATACAAAATGTATCGAAATGTGTAAAACTGTAACCAAGATAAAAGTTGCACGATGCACTATAAGAGATTCTAACCATGCCAAATCCGATGTGCTTTACAAAACAAATGCTTTGCTTGTGTTTGCTGGCCCCTGGTATCGCCATCGCGGCAGACCTGACCGAGCATTCTGAGCTATTATCGCAGACACATTCCACTACCGACCTCGGACAGTTGAGTGATATCTCACAATACGGATATGGCAATGACGCGTTAATCATTCAGCAGGGTCAGTCTAATACCGCCAGCACCACTCAACGTGGTCTATCGAATCAGGCCATGGCGTCCCAACGTGGTAGCCACCATGAAGCGCGCATCCTTCAAGAGGGAGGGTACCTGAGTGCAAACATCATCCAGAATGGAAGTGGCCATGAGGCAGGGATTACCCAACACGGTTATGGCAAGGAAGCCGCGATAACTCAACATGGAATATATGGGCAGGCCTCCATTCAACAGCTCGGTAACTCTCATGCGTCTCCCGTAGCGATTACGCAGTTTTCGCGTGGCCGGGCCAATGTCCAAGTCATTCAACATTAACAGGGTGACTAGAAGCAGCAAGACGAGAAAGACGAAGCATCCATAATACGCAAGGGTAACATAGAGCAGGTGAAAGTATCATTCGATACTTTTTTATTGAAACGCCTGACCGCCTTAAATAACGAAAAGGGCAAGTCAAGGCTCAATCAAGAAGGGAAAAAACATGAAATTTAGAATGACTTTTATAGCAGCTGCTATTGCTTTCTCAGGCACTGCTGTCGCAAATGGAAATTTCTCAGATGTCGACCAAAGTGGAGTCGAAAACAACGCTGAAGTGACACAGCTGACTCAGGGATGGGGTGGCGGCTCCAATACTTCTACGGTCGAGCAGGATGGGGGCTTAAATGATGCCACCGTTTTACAGAAAGGGTGGTTTGGCCATAATACATCCTCCATTACCCAAGATGGAATTGGTAATGAAGCCGACGTGGAACAAAATGGTTGGTTGAATACGGCTACGATCACCAGCGAGGGCTGGAATAATAGTTCCGAGAGCAAACAGAATGGTAGTTTCAATGAGCTTGCGGTAGACCAGGAAGGTATCAAGAATAGTGCCTCCACCTACCAGAACGGCTGGAAACACATCGCCGAAGTGGAACAGAAAGGAGAATATAACTCCTCTTCTATCGAGCAAAACGGTAAATTTCAGCGTGCCTCTGTCAAGCAGAAAGGCGACAATCACGACTCTGATGTAGAGCAGAACGGAAAGAACCAATTTGCTCGCATCCGTCAGGAAGGTAGGTATAACGAATCTTCCGTTGAGCAGTATGGGATGTCTAATGTTGCCAGGGTCAATCAGGAAGGCGTAAAGAACCTGTCCGACATTTATCAAGATGGCAAATATAACATCGCCCGTGTCGATCAGAGCCGCTACAACAACGATGCCATTATCACTCAGGAGGGCTACAACAATGTCTCCGAGATCGAACAGAGTGGCTACAGTGACATGGCCGACTCTTATCAAAATGGCTACAATCACTACTCTTCCATTACCCAGGAAGCAATAGCGGGTATGCAGGCTAGCCGCATCAGTCAATATGCCAAGCATGTTCAGACTGGGTATAACAATGCTGCGGTGACTACTCAAGCCGGGATCAATAACTCAGCTACTGTTTACCAAAACTGAGTCGATTCATTATTCTCTAGGCCCTGCATGCAGGGCCTTTTTCATAATGTCTTGTTGTTGCAAACTGTCAGATCGAAGACGCCTCCACACCGTGGCCACACTGCTTCGCTCGCCCACTGAGGCCCTATCAAATGATATGGCGCTGAATTAACGTCACCAAGGTGTCGGTGGCATTATCGGCAGTAGTGTCGAGATGTACGAGATGTAACCGCTCCTCGTCGCCGAAGGCCTCGAACAGCGCCAGTTGACGCCTCAGTATCGACAGGCTCTGTTCCACCGGCAGCTGCTGGCGGAGCGCCCGTTTCTCGATACGGCGCCTCAGAGAAGCCTCGTCCGCCTC
>DATISN010000096.1:0-33385 GCA_035581765.1 Halomonas sp. | reverse complement strand
ACCATGGCATCGCCGAAGTGCGCGCGCAGGGCGCGGTGGGGCATGTCGAGCCCTTCGTTGGAGCCCAGGCGGTGCGGAATCTCGCGTCCCAGGCGGCGCTCCAGCACCTTGATGCCCGGGAAGGGATTGCTCGGGCCGTCGCCTTGCAGATGATCGGGATAGCGGGGCATGGGGTCTCCTGGGAAATGCGGTCAGCGGGTGGCGTAGGCGTCGTCAGTCAGTTGTCGAGTGCCGTCAGGCGTCGAGTTGCCGCCAGACGTCGAGTTGCTCAGGTGTCTAGTTGATAGGTCAGCCAGTCGGTGCGCGTGGCGTGGCGGTCATAGACGCCACGGGCACGGTAGTTCTGCTCCTTCGTGATCCAGCGCACGAACGGCCACCCCTGGCGGCGGGCTTCCTCGCGCAGGGCCTCGAGCATGGCGTCGACGGCACCGCTGCCGCGATGGGCCGGGTCGACATAGAGATCATCGAGAAAGCCGATGTGTGCCCCACGCAGCGGCGAGGGCATGGCGCGAAAGTGCATCAAGCCAATCGCCGTGCCTTCGGCGTTTCTCGCCAGGCGACCCTGCAGGGGTTCGTCAGGCGCCTGGAGCCAGTCCCACACGGTGGCCAGGATGGTGTCGTTCATGGGCATGCCGTAGTACTCGGCATAGCCATGGTAAAGCCGCGTCCAGTCTGGCCGGTCGGCGGGAGTGGGCGTGGCAAGTCGAAGGGTCATGGCCGAGGCCTCTTGTTGAGCATGACGATGGCGATGGCGCCGAGAATCAGCAGCAGGGCCACCAGGACCCTGGTCGTGAACGGTTCGCCGAGCAGCACGATGGCACTGCCGACACCGATCACTGGAATGATCAGGGTGCTGATGGTTGATTGTGCCAAAGTCAGGCGGTTGACGTTGCGAAACCACAGCATCTGCGCCAGGCAGATCGAGAACACCAGATGATACCCCAGCGCCAGCCAGGTGCTGTCGCGCCAGGCGCCGATCGGAGGAGGCGACTCCCGCCAGGCCATCAGCCAGAGCATCGGCAGCGCGCAGAGGGCGAATTGCCAGCCGGTGATGACCACCGGATGACTCTCCCAGCGGCCGCGTCGCTTGATCAGCACGGTGCCCAGCGCCCAGGAGAGTGCCGCGCCGATGACAATCAGCGGCCCGATGAGATCCTCGACGCGCGCCTCGAGCGCGGCGGGTCCGAGCAGCACGATCAGCCCCATCTGGCCTGTGGCGAGCCCCAGCCACTGACGACGGCTGATGCGCTCACCGAGAATCGCCCAGGCCATCAGCGCCGCCCAGCAGGGCATGGTGAAGGCGATGATCGCCGCCTGGGAGGTCGGCATGTGCAGTTGCGCGAAGGCGGTGGCCAGGTTGAAGCCGAGAATGGTGAACAGGCCCGTGACGACGAGCCAGGGCCACTCCTTGCGTGGAACGCGAAGCGGCAGGCCTGTGATGCGCGCCCAGCCAAGCAGCATGACCGCTCCGAAACTGAACCCGATCGCTCGCAGGGTAAAGGGGGGCAGGTCCATGAGGATGAAGCGCACCGCCGGCCAGTTGCCGCCCCAGAACAGGCCGATGGCGCCGATCAGCATCAGGGAGCCGAGAAGAGGGCGTTCGATCAGGGCGCCCTGGAGTCGCTGAGCGATGGGAGAAAACATGCGGCGAGTCATCCGGGGTAGGTGGCCGCCAGCACCTTGTGGCGATTGAGCAGCTGGTAGGGATCGAGTGCCTGCTTGAGCGTGTGCATCAGGGCGATCTCTTCCGGCGTGCGCGACAGCGACAGGTAGTCGCGCTTCTCCAGGCCGATGCCATGTTCGGCGGACACGGAGCCGCCCAGCGCCGCCAGGGGCGTGTAAACGCACTGCTCCACGGCGCGGCGGGTCTCGGGACCGGCGCTGCCGACGCTGATGGAAAGGTGCAAATTACCGTCGCCCAGATGGCCAAAGGTGACAACGCGCGCCTCGGGCCATCGACGAGTGAGCGCCGCCTCGAGTGCCTCGACATAGTCGGCCATGGCGTGGATCGGCAGGCTGACGTCGAAGGCGAGCAGGGGCGAGAGGGCGGCGATTAGCCCCTCGATGTCCTCGCGTATCGCCCAGATACCGCGGCGCTGTGCGTCGGAGTGGGCGATGACCGCATCACTGATCAGCCCGCTTTCCAGGGCGGCTTCGAGCGATTCCGAAAACTGCCTGGCGTGGTGATTGGGGTCATGGCCCAGGGACTCCACAATGACGAAGAAGGGGGCCTCGGGCGCAATCGGCGGGGTATGGCGTCCGCTCTCGGTGGTGAGCAGTCGATAGTGGCTCTGCCACATCACCTCGAAGGCCGCCAGGCTGCCACCGAGGGTGTTGCCCGTCCGGGCGAGCAGGCCGGTGAGTGCCTCGAAGGTGTCGCAGGCCACCAGCGCGGTCTGTACGTCGGGCGTCGCCGGATGCAGCCGCAGCACCGCGCGGGTGACGATGCCCAGCGTGCCTTCGCTGCCGATGAAGAGCTGCTTGAGGTCGAACCCGGCGTTGTTCTTCAGCATGCGGTTCATCGAGCTGACCACGGTGCCATCGGCAAGCACGGCTTCGAGCCCCAGCACCTGCTGGCGCATCATGCCGTAGCGGATCACCCGCACCCCGCCGGCGTTGGTGGCGATGTTGCCGCCAATGGTGCAGCTGCCGCGGGCGCCGAGGTCGAGCGCAAACTGCAGGCCAGCCGCCTCGGCGGCGTCCTGCACGGCCTGCAGGGGCGCGCCGGCCTGCACGGTCAGGGTGGCGCCGATGGGGTCGACATGCTCGATGGCGGTCATGCGCTCCAGCGAGATGGCCAGTTCGTCGGGTGCCACCTCGGCGCCATGCACCAGGCCGGTGAGGCCGCCATGGGCGACCACGGGCTGGCGTGCGGCATGGCACAGGCGCATCACCGCGGCAAGCTCCTGGGGCGAGGCGGGGCGCACGATGGCCTGCGCCCGACACGGCGCGCCGCTGAGCCAGTCCACCGACCGTCGGCTGACATCCTCGCCTGTCAGGACGTTGCCGGCGCCTACCAGGGCCTCGATATCGGTCAGCAGGGCGTCCATCGGTCTTCCTTTCGCATGTCTTCCTTTCGCATCTCGACCCTTCACATCGTGAGAAGCGTGATCATCGATCGCTGCCGGTCGGGTTCAGGCGCTCGCCAGTGCCTGCTCGCGCCCCGGAATGGCCGCCAGCAGCTCGCGCGTGTAGGCCTCCTGCGGCGAGAGAAACACCGCCTCGGCGGTGCCGTGTTCGACGATGCGGCCGTTCTGCATGACGATGATGTGGTCGCAGATCTGGGCGGCCACGCGCAGGTCGTGGGTGATGAACAGCAGTGACAGCGAGAGCTTCTGCTTGAGATCTTCGAGTAGATCGAGGATCTGTGCCTGGATGGACACGTCCAGCGCCGAGACGGCTTCATCGGCGACGATCAGCTCGGGGTCGAGCGCCAGTGCCCGGGCGATGCCGATTCGCTGGCGCTGACCACCAGAGAATTCATGCGGATAACGGTCGGCGACGCCGCCCAGGCCAACCAGCTCGAGCAACTCGTCGGCCTGTTTCAATGCCTTGACGCGCGCTACGCCATTGGCGATCGGGCCCTGGGCGATGGCCATGCCGACGCGGGTGCGCGGATTCAGGGAGGCGTAGGGGTCCTGGAAGATCATCTGCACGCGCCGTCGCTCGCTGCGCAGGGCTTCGCCCCGTAGGCTGGTCAAGTCCACGCCGTCGAGGAGCAGCTCGCCGCTGTCCGGGCGTTCCAGACGTACCACGCAGCGACCCAGAGTGGACTTTCCCGACCCGGATTCGCCGACCACGCCCACCGTCTCGCCGCGTGCCATCGTGAAACTGACATCGGCCAGGGCGTGAACCTCGCGGGCGGGCTTGAACAGGCCGCCCCGGGAGCGAAAGACCTTCTGAAGGTGACGGACCTCGAGCAGCGGGGCGCTGCGGTTGACCTCGCGGGCGGCGGGCATGGCATTGCTGGGAATCGCCTCGATCAGGGCGCGGGTGTAATCGTGTTGCGGATTTTCCAGCACGTCGCGCGCCACGCCGAGTTCGACGATGCGCCCCTCGCGCATCACGCAGACGCGGGTGGCGATCTCGGCGACCACCCCGAAGTCATGGGTGATGAACATCACCGCCATGCCATGGCGTCGCTGCAGGTCGGCGATCAGCTCGAGGATCTGCGCCTGGGTGGTCACGTCGAGTGCCGTCGTCGGCTCGTCGGCAATCAGCAGTTCCGGTTCCAGCGCCAGCGCCATGGCGATCATCACTCGCTGACGCTGGCCACCGGAGAGCTGGAAAGGGTAGGCGCGGATGGCCTTCTCGGGCTGGGGAATGCCGACCTCGATCAACAGTTCCAGGGCGCGGCTCTGACGCTCGGCCGGGGTGAGCCGGTTGTGCGCCTCGAAGACCTCTGCAATCTGGGCACCCACCCGCATCAGCGGGTTCAGCGCGGTCATCGGCTCCTGGAAAATCATGCCGATGCGCAGCCCGCGTAGTTCACGATGCTGTTTCTCGGTCAGGGCGAGAAGGTTCTGCCCATCGAAGACCACTTCGCCGCCGGTGGCCCGCACGCCCTTGGGCAGCAGGCCCATCAGGGCATTGGCGGCCATGGACTTGCCGGAGCCCGATTCGCCGACCACGCACATGATCTCGCCGCGCTCAACCTCGTAGCTGACGTCCTCCACCGCGAAGCGACGGTCGGCGCCCTTGGGCAGGGCGATGGTCAGTTGGCGAATGCTCAACAGGGTGTCACTCATCGGATTCTCCTCTGACGCCGGTCATGAGCGTTCGCGTGAAAGTTTGGGATTGAGTGCGTCATCGAGGCCTTCGCCGACCAGGTTGAGTGCCAGCACGGTGAGCAGAATCGCCACCCCGGGGAAGAAACTCAGCCACCAGGCCTGGCGAATCACCGTGCGCGCCGCGCCGATCATGTAGCCCCAGGACATCACGTTGGGGTCGCCAAGGCCCAGGAACGACAGTGATGACTCAAGCAGGATCGCGGTGGCCACCATCAGTGACGCCAGCACGATGATCGGCGACAGGGTGTTGGGCAGGATCTGGCGCAGGATGATGGTGGTGTTGGACTGGCCGACGAGCCTTGCGGCCTCGACGTATTCGCGATGGCGCAGCGACATGAACTCGGCGCGCACCAGGCGTGCGACCGGTGGCCAGCTGACGATGGCGATGGCCAGCACGATGGAGGTGATGCTGGGTTGCATGATCGCCACCAGCACGATGGCCAGGGCGAAGTTGGGAATGGTCTGGAAGAACTCGGTGAAGCGCATCAGGGCGTCGTCGATCAGGCCACCGTGGTAGCCGGCGATGGCGCCCAACGGCACGCCGATGGCCAGCGCGACCGTGGTCGAAACCAGGCCGATCATCAGTGACACCCAGGCGCCGTGCATCAGGCCGGCGGCAACGTTGCGGCCCATGGTGTCGGTGCCGAGCAGGAAGCCGTCTTGCTCGAGGGGCGGCAGGAAGGGCCGCTGGACCATGCGCCAGGGCGATTCAGGAAACACCAGCGGTGCGAGTATCGCCATCAGGATGATCGCCATCAGAATGATCAGCCCGACCAGGGCACCGCGGTTCTGGGCGAAGCGGGCAAAGAAATTCATGACGCCTCCTTGATGCGCGGGTCGGCCAGGCCGTAGACGAGATCCGTGATGATGTTGAACACGATCACCAGCGCCGCCGAGAAGAAGAAGATACCCAGCAGCAGGTTGTAGTCGCGCTGCTGCAGCGCCTCGAACATCAGCCGGCCGATGCCCGGCCAGGCGAAGACCGTCTCGGTGAGGATGGCGCCGCCGACCATTTGCCCGGCCTGCAGGCCGGCGAGGGTGATAATCGGCAGCAAGGCGTTGCGCAGGATATGGCGCCTCTGTATTACGCCCGGTTTGAGTCCCTTGGCGCGAGCGGTCTTGACGAAATCCTGCTGGCTGGCGTCGAGCATCGAGGCACGGGTCATGCGGGTGTAGATGGCCATGAAGAACAGCGCCAGGGTGGTCGCGGGCAATATCAGGTGCTTGCCGACATCGAGCACCAGGGCCAGGCCGGTATGCCCGGCGCCGACGGTATACAGGCCATAGGCGGGCAGCCAGTCCAGATAGACCGAGAAGACCACCACGGACATCAGCGCGACCCAGAACAGCGGTGTCGCGTAGAACAAGAGGGCCAGCGCCATGATGATGGAACCGGAGGGCTTCTTGACCCGCGCGGCGGCCAGCGAACCGGCGACGATGCCCAGTGCCAGCGACAGCACGAAGGCGGTGCCGGTCAGCAGCAGGGTGGCGGGCATGCGCGCCATGATCAGATCGAATACCGGCATCTGCTGGCGATAGGAATAGCCGAAGTCGAGCGTGGCGATGCCCGAGATGTAGTGCCATAGCTGGATGTAAAGTGGCTCGTCGAGACCAAATTGTTCACGCAGCTGGCGCAGGAACTCTTCGTCGGTTGCCCCGGCCTCGCCGGCCAGGATGGCAGCGGGGTCACCGGGTGCCAGATGGATCAGGAAGAAATTGAAGATCACGATCATGAACAGCACGATCACGGCCTTCAGCAGTCGCATCGAAATCAAGCGCGCATAGAGCATGCCATTTCTCCCTTGGACGCAGGAAACGGGATAGAACAGAAAGGGGCGACGCGGAGTCGCCCCCTATCGGATTCAGCGATCAAGCCAGGCGTTCTTGAAGCCATCGTTGAGGCCGATACCCGTGGTCACCAGGTCCTTGACATCGCAGCGGTAGATCGTCGGGAAGCCAAGCTCGAGCATCCAGCCCACCGGCACGTCCTCGTGGAGGATTTCCTGGACCTCTTCATAGAGGGCTTCACGCTCGTCGTCGGGGTAGGCCGTGGCGGCCGCATCGAATAGCTCGTCCACCTTCTCGTTCTCATAGCCCTCGACGTTGTTCCAGGGCGAGCCCTTGGCGATATTGCTGGAGATATAGGTGCGCGAGATGCCCAATGCAGGGTCGCCATACTGGAACAGGTAGGTGAAGGCCAGGTCGTAGTCCCATTCGCCAAGGCGCTGGTTCCAGCCCCCCACGTCGGTGGCCTCGGTCGTCACCTCGATGCCGACTTCTTTCAGGTTCTGCTGTACGGCTTCGGCCCAGCGGCTCCAGGTTTCGCCGTAGGGAATGGGCAGCAGACGAACCTCTTCGCCGTCATATCCCATCTCGTCGAGCAGTTCTCGGGCCTTTTCCGGGTCGTGATCGTAGGGTTCGAGGTCCTCGTTCTGGAACTTGGCATTGGAGCCGAAGGCGCTGAGCGGCACCTTGCCCAGCCCGTTCCACAGCACGTCGCGGGCGAATTCGCGGTCCATGGCGTACATCACGGCCTGACGGAAGCGCTTGTCGGCGGTGGGGCCTTCGCGATTGTTCATCCATAGCATGGCGAAGGGGCTGAAATACTCATGCCCCTGTTCGGTGCGGCAGGTGTTGTCCATTTCACTCAGGCGGGGAATATCGAAGTTCTCTACGGAGTTGGACGGCAGTACGTCTACCGTGCCGTTCTCGTAGGCGACAGCGCGGGAGGCGGCATCGGGAATGACATGCCAGTTGATGCCGTCGAGGTAGGGCAGTCCATCTTCATAATACTCTTCGTTCTTGACCAACTGGATGACGGTGCCACGCTCCCATTTGTCGAACTTGAACGGCCCCGTGCCGATGGGGTGGTTGTTGGCCTCGTTGTCCCGAAAATCGGTATCCTCGTAGATGTGCTTGGGCATCATGGGCATGGTGCCTGCTTCAAACGCGAGCAGGAACGGGCCGAAGGGGTTCTTCAGGGTGAAGACCACGGTGTGGTCATCAGGCGCCTCGATACTGTCGACGTGCTCGAGGATCGTGCGCGTCCTTGGATTCATTTCCCGCAGGTAGACATCGGTCGAGAACACGACATCGGCAGACGTGAAATCTTCGCCGTCGTGCCATTTCACCCCTTCATTGAGGTGGAAGGTATACACCAGGCCATCGTCACTGACTTCCCATGACTGTGCGAGCTGCGGCATCGGCTCGAGGTCCGTGTCGTAGCGAAGCAGACTTTCGTAGATGTTGCCGGAAATGGTCTGCGTGGGGGCGTTCTGATTGATTCCGGCGATGATGCCAGGCGGTTCCGGCTGGATGATGGTGTCGATGACACCGCCTGCGCGTGGTTCGGCGAACGCTGTCGTCGAGGCCAGAGAGGCCGCGGCGATGGCGATGGTCAAAGTGGTCTTCATGTGGTTACCCCGCAATTGTCTTACTTGTTCATGGGATGGAACGGCTCCGGGAGCCTGGGAGTTCGAGCAGCACTCGAACCGGGTGGTAGCCACGTCACCTGCCGTGGCAAATGCCGAGGCTACGACAATCATTGATGCATTCTTCTTGCCGAGACTACCGGTCAGGTGCGATTGGCGATCTTCAAGATTGCATCGCAGAGTACCTGGGTGGCGATGGCGCAATGTTCGGGTTCGGCGTACTCGCGTTCATTGTGGCTGATGCCGTCGCGACAGGGTATGAAGAGCATTGCCGTGGGCGTGACATAACTCAGGTTGACGGCGTCGTGTCCTGCACCACTCATCATGGGGTGGGGGTCCAGCCCGTTGTTGCGAGCCGCCATTGACAGGTCTTCCACCAGGGTGGGATCGAAATGCGTGACGGGCATATGCCAACGCTCATGGGCTTCTGCCTTGACGCCCTCGCGCTTGGCGGCATCGGCAAGATGCCCGCGTAGCTTGGTATCCAGATCGGACAGGGCATCCTCATCGGTATGGCGAACATCAATATTCAAGGTGACGTGGCCGGGGATGACGTTGCGTGAAGGTTCCGCCACCTTGACATCGCCCACGGTGAGGCGCGAGGTGCCCTCCGGGTCGGCCAGGACGGTGGCTCGCATGGCCTCGATGAAGGCGCAAGCCGCCATTAACGGGTCGTGACGAAACGCCATGGGCGTGGGGCCGGCATGGGCGGATTCGCCTTCGATCTCAATGTCGTACCAACGCAGGCCTTGCACGCCCGTTACTACACCAAGCGGAAGTTCTTTTTCTTCGAGGATGGGCCCCTGCTCGATGTGAAGCTCCAGATACGCCGCGAGGGGCAATTCCGCCTTCGTCAACTCTCCCTTGAAGCCGGAGCGGTCGAGCGCATTGCCAAGCGTTTCGCCGTCGCGGTCGCTGGCTTGCCGGAAGTCCTCCAGGGAGAGGCGCTCGCTGTAAACCCCACTTCCTCCCATCGCGGGGGCGAAGCGGCTACCTTCCTCGTTGGTCCATACGATCAGCTCGAGAGGACGCTGGGTGGTGATGCCGGTGTCATTGAGCGTGCGAAATATCTCGAGTCCGGCCAGCACGCCGAGCACGCCGTCGAAGCGCCCGCCAAGTGGCTGGGTGTCCAGATGACTACCGACGCCGATGGGGGCGAGGGTGTCGTCCTCGCCGGCACGGCGAATGAACATGTTGCCCGCCTGATCGGTGTGCCAGGTGCAATCCAGCGTTTCCACCCAGTCGATAAGCTGCCGGCGCCCCGCCAGATCTTCTTCACTTAGTGTGAGGCGACGGCTTCCTCCGTTGGGTGATGGACCGATACTCGCCATGTCCATCAAGGACGCCCACAGGCGCTTTCCGTCAATGCGGGGAGAGGTATCCGTCGGCATACATGACTCCTAAGAGGTTCGGCTTGGATGAGATTCGGCTTGTATCAATTCGGCTTGGGAGCGTGGGCGGGATAGGATGCGCGTGAGGCTTTTCGAGTAGCCGTTTCATCCTGGGAGGCGTCCGACCATGCGGTCCGTGCACGACACACTTGATTGGAATCTGTTGCGAACTTTCGTCAGCATCGTTCAGGAACGCAGCGTCAGTCGCGCTGCCCAGCGGCTCAACCTCTCTCAGCCGGCGGTCAGCCTCGCGCTCAAGCGGCTGGAATCCCAACTCGGGCAGAGCCTGATCGAGCGGGGAAGTCACTCTTTTCGTGTCACCGAGGCGGGTGAACTGGTCTACCGCGATGCCGTGGACATCTATGCCAACGTCGCGCGCCTCAGTGTGGCGGTGAGCGAGGCGAAGCCGGAAGTCGCGGGCCACCTTCGTCTCTTGCTGGTGAGTGGTATTCATTGCACGTTTCTTGACGAGGTGCTGCGAGATTTCCATATCAAGCACCCAAGGATTACCTGCGAGGTAGACGTGATGTCCAGCCAGGACGTCGTGCAAGCCATGCTGCAAAAAACCGGTACGGTGGGCATCTGCTTGCTGCCGCACCCCGTCGATGGCCTGCAGAGTCAACTTCTGCTTCACCAGTGCTACCGTTTCTTTTGCGGTCGCTCCCATCCTCTCTTCGGCCAGCAGAACCTGTCGCTCGAGATGCTTCGACGCGAGCCGTTCGTGTCCTTCACGAGTGCTCAGTTGTCGGGCGCGCTTGCCGAGATCGCGGTCTTCAGGTCGAACCTGGGGATGGTGGGTGAGGTGGTCGTCACGTCCAGCAGTCTCGAGGAAGTCCAGCGGCTGGTGAGAGCGGGATGGGGAATTGGGTGCTTGCCCGAACACACGGTGCAGTTTGACGTGGAACGTGGCTGGCTTTGGCCGCTTCCGCCCTACGAGGGCGTTCCCAACATCGATCTCCATCTGGTGTGGCACCATGACGCTCGCTTTGGCCAGGCAGAAACCCTGTTCTTCGATTTCCTGCACAGCGCCATGGCCTCCGTTCCCCTGGAACAGCGTCTGGCGTGAATCGCGATAGGGACAAATCTGCATATCGCCTCGAGGGTTTATTGTCATTCGAGCATTGTCCCTACCCTCCCTGATTCGTTTGGCATAAGGCAATTTTATTTTTTTTATTCTTTGTATTTTCCAGAGTTATGGTAAGGCGGGTTAACGAATCGGTTTATTCTTGCAAACGCCTTCAGACGCTGACATGGCTAATAATAGACCCTGCGAAACGAAGGGACGGTTCGCTTGGCTGATATCGGGGAGTATTTTTTCATGTTATCCAATGTTGAAAATCGTGTGCTGGCGCAGTGTGACGAGCTCTTCGACCAGACTCTGGACATGACGCGCGATCTGGTGCGCGAGTACAGCGTGCTCGGGCAGGAAAGCGGTGTGTTGGCGGTAATGGAGGCGTGGTATCGGCGCCTGGGGCTTGAGGTCGAGCGGGTGCCGTTGGAGCAGACGGCACTGGACTTTCACCCCAAGGCCGGCCCCGGTGCGAGTTGTCATGAGGCTCGCCACAACGTGGTGGCAAGACTCAACCCCGATGCCACCTCGCCGCATCTGGTGTTCAACGGCCATCTGGATGTGGTGCCGGCCGAGCCCATCGACATGTGGACGCGCCCGCCCTGGGAGCCCTGGCAGCAGGATGGCTGGCTCTACGGACGTGGCGCCGGCGACATGAAGGCGGGCATTGCGGCCATGGTGATGGCGGTTCACGCGGTGCGTGAGGCCGGGGTGGCGATCGATTATCCGTTGACCCTGCAGACGGTGATCGAGGAGGAGTGCACGGGCAACGGGGCCCTGGCGTGCATCAATCGCGGCCTGGCCGGTGATTTCGTGCTGATACCCGAGCCTTTCGGGGCCAAGATCGCTTCCGGCCAGGTCGGCGTGTTGTGGTTTCGCGTGAGCCTGGATGGCGTGCCGGCCCATGTGCTCGATACCTCGGCGGGCAGCAATGCCATCGAGGCGATCATGCGTCTGGTGCCCGCCTTCAAGGCCCTGGAAGAGCGCCTCAATGCACCGCCTCGCCCGGCACCCTTCGATACCTTCGAACACCCCTTCAACCTGAGCATCGGACGCATCGACGGCGGCAATTGGGCGTCAAGCGTGCCGTCCCATGCCGAGCTCGAAGGGCGTGTCGGCTTCCCGCCCGACATGACGGTGGAATCGGTGATGACGCAGGTGCGGGATTGCGTCGACCAGTCTCGCGAGGTGCTGGGGGATGGCGTGACCAACGTGCGGGTGGCGTTTCACGGGTTCCGGTCGGAAGGCCATCTGGTCGATCTGGATCACCGTGGCATCCGGTTGCTGGATGATTGCCATCATGCCCTGACAGGCCATGCCGTCGAGCATCAGCTGCTGACCTGCACCACCGACCTGCGTGCCTTTCATGTCGCCGCGGGCGTCGCCGGAACCTGCTACGGGCCGGTGGCCGAGCGCATCCATGGCGTCGACGAGCGGGTGGACATCGAGTCGATCCGTCACACGCTCAAGGCCTATGCGCTGTTTCTCTGTCGCTGGGGGGGCACCGGGTCGGCATAGCGTAGCGCCGGTCCGCCTTGCCGGCCTTGACCACCTGGCCGGGCGTCTCATGGCCGATGAGCTCGGGGAGGGTGGCCGAGACTGCCAGCAGCGCGTCGAGGTCGACCCCGGTGGGCACGCCCATCTGTTCGAACATGTGCACCAGATCCTCGGTGCAGACGTTGCCGGAGGCGCCCGGCGCAAAGGGGCAGCCGCCGAGTCCGCCCAGCGAGGCATCGAAGCGGGTGATGCCCGCCTGCCAGGCAGCGAGCGCATTGGCCAGGCCCATGCCGCGCGTATTGTGAAAATGCAGCGTGAAGGGGGACTCTGGCCAGCGCGCCAGGACTGCCTCGCACAGCGAGGCGACCTGGGCGGGGTTGGCCATGCCGGTGGTGTCGCACAGGGTCAAGCCGTCCACGCCGAGTTCCAAGAGCTTGCCGACGAGTTCCAGCACGCGCGTCTCGGCAACCTCGCCCTCGAAGGGGCAGCCGAAGGCGGTGGAGAGCGAGGCGTTGACAAACACGCCGCTGCTATGGGGGTTGGATGAAGACTGTGCGGCGTGCACGACCTGAAGGATCTGCTTGAACTGCTCGAGGGATTGCTCCGGCGTCATGCGCAGGTTGGCGAGCCCATGGGCGTCGCTTGCCGACATCACCAGGTTGATCTCATCGACCCCGCAGGCGAGCGCTCGCTCGCAGCCCCTGACATTGGGGACGAGCACGGTGATCCCGACGTTGTCGTGACGCTGGATACCGCGCACCACCTCTTCGGCATCCCGCAGGTTGGGGATCGCCTTGGGCGAGGTGAACGACGTGGCCTCGATGCGCGCCAGTCCGGTGGTGGAGAGCGCGTCGATCAGCCGGATCTTGTCGGCGGTGGGCACGAAGGCGGCCTCGATCTGAAAGCCGTCGCGCGTGGCCACTTCATTGATCTGCAATGCGGTCATGTCGAAGTTTTCCTGTGTGTCAGATAATGCCGGCCTGGCGCAGTTTGGCACGCGTCTCGGCGTCGATGCCAAGCTCGTCGAGCACCTCATCGGTGTGCGCCCCGAGCTCAGGCCCGCCGTTGCCCAACCTGCCGGGCGTGGCGCTCAGTCTGGGCAGCACCCCGGGCACCTTGAGGGGCTTGCCGTTGGGCCGGGTGAACGTCTGGATCATCTCCCGCGCCAAATAGTGAGGGTCGTTGGCGATATCGGCGGCGGTGTAGGGGAAGCCGGCGGGCACCCGGGCGGCATCGAGTCGTCCGAGGATCTCGTCGCGCGCGCGCTCCCGGGTCCAGTCCTCGATGGCCGTATCGATACGCTGGGCTTGGCGGGTGCGGCCGTCGTTATGGGCAAGCAGAGGGTCCTCGGCGAGATCGGCGCGTTCGATCTCGTGCATCAGGCGCTTGAAGATGCTGTCGCCATTGCCGGCGATCAGCACATAGTCGCCGTCGCGACAGCGATAGGCATTGGATGGCGTGATCCCTGGAAGCGCGCTGCCGCTGGGCTGGCGAATCTCGCCGCTGGCGTCGAATTCCGGCAGCAGGCTTTCCATCATGGCGAAGACCGACTCGTAGAGGGCGACGTCGATTTCCTGGCCCAGGCCGCTTCGCTGGCGCTCCTGCAGCGCCAGCAGGGTACCGATGACGGCGTAGAGTGCCGAGAGTGAATCGCCGATGCTGACGCCGACGCGAACCGACGGCTCGCCGGGTTGACCGGTCAGGTAGCGCAGGCCGCCCATGGCCTCGCCGATCACCCCGAAGCCGGGTTTGTCACGATAGGGGCCGGTCTGGCCATAACCGGAAATATGCACCATGATCAGGCCCGGATTGTCGGCGGCGAGCGTTTCCCAGCCGAGCCCCCACTTCTCGAGGGTGCCGGGGCGGAAGTTCTCGACCAGGACGTCGGCCTCACCGGCCAGCTGGCGCACAAGCGCCTGGCCTTCTGTGGAGCGCAGGTCGAGGGAGACGGAACGCTTGTTGCGCGTCTGCACATGCCACCAGAGCGAGGTGCCATCCTCGATCATCCGCCATTTGCGAAGGGGATCGCCGGTCCCGGGCGGTTCGATCTTGATCACGTCGGCCCCGAACTCACCGAGCAGCTTGGTGGCGAAAGGGCCGGCGATCAGCTGACCCAGCTCCAGTACCTTGAGGCCTTCCAGGGGAAGCCGGCGAGTCGTCGCGGTGGTCATTCAGCAAACTCCTTCATCACGTTTTATGAGCTGGCGCCAGCGGTCGGGCGTTCATCTCTTTGACACGCTGTGCGACCTCGAGCAAGGGCGACCAGTGCCGGCAACGCGGTTTCAAGCGCGAGGCGCAGACCTCAGTATATTAACCGCTCGTCTCAAAGGTTGGCGGTTGTACTGGCAGACGCCAGACGAGGCGATCAGTGCTTCGGGTGCCGGGAGGGGATGCCGTGATCATGGCCATGCGGCCAGCCATGCCGGCCGCTCGCCGTGCCGCGTGAACGTCCCCCGGCGTGTCGAGTCTGAGGGGCGTGCATTTTCGGGAGTCACTTATGTCGGGAGAGAGTCATGATCGATAGAATTCAACGTTTCTTTCAGCAGTCGCTGGCGCAGCCAGGCAGTGACTCCGGGGCCACGCCGAGTCTTGAGCTCGCGACGGCAGCGCTACTGTGCGAGGTGGTGCGCGCCGATTACCATATCGATGACGCGGAACTCGATGCGCTGCATCGTCTGCTCAAGTCGCATTTCGGACTCACCGATGCGCAGGCGACCGAGCTGATGGAGATGGCCGAAGAGGAAGTGGACGATGCCGTGGATCACTACCAGTTCGTCAGCCTGATCAAGGACAACTACGATTACGCGCAGCGATGCGAGCTGATCGGAATGATGTGGTCGCTGGCGCTGGCCGATGGCGAGCACCACCATCTGGAAGAGCATCGGATCAGGCGGCTCGCCGATTTGCTGCACGTGGCACACGCCGATTTCATTCGTGGCAAACTGCAGGCTCAGGGCGGTCAGGACGACTGACGGTGCCCATCGCCTTATGACAGACGGATGGGCACCATCCGTTTTTTCCGTGGCCTCCGACGGTGCGGATGCACACCGGCATGCAGGAGAAGATCATGTCTCGCGAAATCATCGTTCTGGGTGCCGGGATGGTCGGGGTATCGATTGCCTGGCATCTGGCCCGGCGTGGCCACTCGGTGGTCCTGATGGACCGCCGCGAGCCGGGGCGTGAAACCTCTTTCGGCAACGCCGGCATCATCCAGCGCGAGGCGGTCAGGCCATATCCGTTCCCGCGTGACCTGGGCACCCTGGCGCGCGTTCTGCCCAATCGCGCCGTGGATATCCGCTATCGAATCGGCGCTGTCATGGGGTCGGCGCAATCGCTGCTGGGCTACTGGCATCATTCTTCACCACGGCGCTATGCGGAAATCGTGCCCGAGTACGCGTCCCTGATCGTGCTGGCACTCGAGACGCACGGCCCGATGATCGAGGCGGCAGGCGCCGAGTCGCTGGTCAGCAAGCAGGGGTGGTTCGAGCTCTATCGGAGTGCAGAGAGACTCGATAACAAGTTGCGTGACGTCCAGAGGGTCGCTGAGCGATTCGGCGTGGGGCATCGGCTGCTCAATGCTGCCGCGCTTAAGGCACAGGAGCCTCATCTGTCGGGCGACCTGGCCGGGGCCATCCATTGGACCGATTCCTGGACGGTCGGCGATCCTGGCGCCCTGGTGCACGCCTATGCGCAAGCCTTCCAGGCCGAAGGCGGCCGCCTGGTGCGTGCCGAGGTGCGTGACATGGCGCGCTCGGGGCAGGGCTGGCGCGTGACGACCGACGATGGCCCGTTCGAGGGCAGTGATCTGGTGATGGCCATGGGTCCCTGGTCGGCTGACTGGCTGGCTCGCCAGGGCTTATCGCTGCCGCTGTTCGTCAAGCGTGGCTATCACATGCATTACGCGTCGCGGGGGGACGCGCATCTCAATCATTGGGTCATGGATGCCGAGATCGGTTACCTGCTGGCGCCGATGCATGCCGGGATTCGGCTGACCACCGGTGCCGAGCTGGCGCCGCGCGAGGCGCCGGCCCATTACGGCCAGCTATCGGCGGCCGAGGCCGTGGCACGCAAGCTGTTTCCCCTGACGGAACGCCTCGATGCCGAACCCTGGAAGGGAGCGCGTCCCTGCTTGCCGGACATGAAACCCGTGATCGGACCGGCGCCTGGCCTCGATGGGCTCTGGCTCGCGTTCGGTCACGGACACCAGGGGTTCACGATGGGTCCGGCGACGGGACGCCTGCTGGGCGAGATGATCGATGGCGAGCCGACGGCGGTCGATATGACGCCTTTCAGGGCGGATCGGTTCTAGGGTTCGGTTCTATTAGAGGGCGGTTCAGGTGGGTCGCGATTCAGGCGTCGGTTTCTCGGCGCCGGTTGAGGCGATGCATGACCCACTTGACCAGCAGGGTCAGCACGAAGACGCCCCATCCCGATGTCGCCATGGCGTTGAACAGCAGCATCTTCTGCTCGCCATCCAGCGGGGTGAAGAGGATCTCGATGACGATGGCGATCAGGAAGGCCATCGTCAACGGCAGGGCAAGGATATGCATCCACATCTCGGTGCGCCGCTTGCGCACGTGATAGCGGCGCAGCAACACCCGAATGGGGCGATGCACGAAACTGACCAGAATCATGCTCCCCAGCGCCAGAAGGGCGGCCAGGAAGGGTTCGATACTGCCGAGATGAGCGGAAATGCTGATGGACCAGAAGACCACCAGCCACATCAGCCCGGCCAGCGTGGCGACCAGGTCGGCATATTGGCGCACCTTGGGCATGCGGTCTCCCTTGAAAGATCTGGCGGCATGATACGGGAAAACCGCCATGGGGGAAGCCCCAGGGCGCCCCGGTAGGTCAACGACGTCGTGCTGCTGCGGTATACTGGCGCCATCCTGCTCACTGACTTCAGGAGTCGCCGTGACTTCGATCACCCTGACCCGCCCCGACGACTGGCACCTTCATCTGCGTGATGGCGAGGTACTCGGCAACGTGCTGGGCGCCAGTGCCCGGCAAATGGGCCGCGCGATCATCATGCCCAATCTCACGCCGCCGGTGACCACGACGCAGCAGGCCCTTGCCTACCGCGAGCGAATCCTGGCGGCGCTGCCGGACGGCAGTCGCTTCGAGCCGCTGATGACGCTCTACCTCACCGACGATACGCCGGCGGCCGAGATCGAGCGGGCCAGCGCCAGCGGTCTGATCCATGCCGTCAAGCTCTACCCCGCGGGGGCGACCACCAATTCCGCCTCCGGCGTCACCGACCTCGCCCGTTGCGATGCTGCCATCACCGCCATGGCGCGGCTCGGCATGCCGCTGTTGATGCACGGGGAAGTGACCCATGCCGAGGTCGATATCTTCGATCGCGAAGCCGTGTTCATCGAGACGGTCCTGACGCCGCTGCTCGAGCGTCATCCCGATCTTAAGGTGGTCTTCGAGCATATCACCACCCGTCAGGCCGCCGAGTTCGTCGCCAAGGCGCCGGCTAACGTGGCCGCGACCATCACCGCCCATCATCTGCTGTTCAATCGCAATCACATGCTGGTCGGGGGCATCCGCCCGCACTATTACTGTCTGCCGATTCTCAAGCGTGAGCGCCATCGGCAGGCGCTGCTCGAGGCCGCTACGTCCGGTTCCGGCAAGTTTTTCCTGGGGACCGACAGCGCCCCCCATGCCCAGGGAGACAAGGAAAGCGCCTGTGGCTGTGCAGGTGCCTATACGGCGCCGGCTGCCATCGAGCTTTATGCGACGGCCTTCGAGCAGGTGGATGCGCTGGATCGGCTGGAAGGGTTTGCCAGTCACCATGGCCCGGATTTCTACGGCCTGCCGCGCAACACCGATACGATCACCCTGGTGCGAGACGCCTGGCAATTGCCGACGTCGCTTCCCTATGCCGGCGGTGCGCGCATCGTCCCCTTGATGGCCGGCGAGTCACTGACCTGGAAGCTCAGTGACCATTGACCTGACGATTGAGAAAGGCAATGCCCGCGTCGATGGCGCCACCCTTGGTGAGAAAGCTGGCCAAGTGCCCGCGCCAGTGCTGGAGATAAAGCTCGGTTTCCACGCCCTTGGCCTCGAGTTCGGCCTTGAAGTCGGTGGCGTGGTCGACCGGCACCAGCTGGTCCCAGGTGCCATGGAAGAGGAAGAACGGCGGGGTATCTGTCGTCACCTGGCGGGCCGGTGAGGCGAGCCGATACTGTTCGGGTACCTCGGCCCGCGTGCCGCCCAGGAAGTCGACGACCAGACGCCCGTCATCGAACTTGAGCAGATCGCTGGGTGTGCCGCCCGCCAGCACCGCGGCCAGGCGTGCATGATCGCCACCGTAGGGCGAAGCCAGCGGCCCCTCGGCACCCGAGACCGCGAGCAGGCTGACCAGCTGGGCCCCCGATGAAAACCCCACCCCGACGATACGGTCGGTATCGACACGCCACGCGGGGGCGTTGTCATGCAGCCAGGCCATGGCCTGCTGCAGATCGTGCAGCTGTGCCGGGAAGCGATAGTCGGGGGCGAAGCGATGCTCGATATTGACCGCCACGTACCCTTCCTGTGCGAGGCTTTCGGCGATGGAGGTCATGTCGTCGGGAGTCCGGTTCTGCCAGCCGCCACCGTGGACGATGAGGGCAGCGGGGCGCAGGGCACCACCCGATGTGTCGGGCAGGTAGACACGCGCCTCGAGCGTCTCGGGCCAGTCGTCAGGGGTGTAGGCTTGATGCGGCAGGGCGCGGAAGGTGGCGTCGGGTTTCGGCTCGCTTCTCAGATCGACGGCCACCTCACCCCGGGTCGCGGTATGCGTGCTGCCGCAGCCGGCGACGAACAGGCTCAACGTCACGCCCAGCAGGCAGTGACGCAGATAGTCAGTTGGGCAGGGGGTCGGCACAGAGGGCATCTTCCAGGGCCAGGCGTTCGACCATGGCCACGACCATGCGCGCCGAGTGGTCCGCCGCCTTGTCAAGAAACTGCTCGAACGAGAGATGGTTATCGACACCACCGGCGATGTCCGACAGCGAGCGAATGACCACGAAGGGGCATTCGTACAGATGACACGTCTGGGCGATCGCGGCGGCTTCCATTTCGGCGGCCAGCATGGTGGGAAAGCGCGAACGTGTCTTGGCGACCAGATCCGGGCATGCCATGAAGACGTCCCCGGTCGCGATCAGGCCTTCGACGACCTTGACTTCCCCGAGCGACTCGACGCATTCCCGCGCGATCCTGATCAGCCTGGGATCGGGCCGGTACGCGGCGGGCATGTCGGGCACCTGGCCGTGCTCGTAGCCGAACACCACGGCGTCGACATCATGATGGCGAACCTCTGTCGACACGACGACATCGCCGATCGCCAGCCCCTGGCCGAAACCGCCGGCAGAGCCGGTGTTGATCACGACCTGCGGTCGGTACATGTCCAGCAACAGCGTGGTGCCCACTGCGGCGTTGACCTTGCCGATGCCGGATTGCAGGATCACCACGTCGGTGTCATGCAGACGACCGATGTGGAAGGTCGAGCCGACATGGGTTGTCGTCCGACGGTCTTCCAACAGGGCGGCCAGGCGATCCACTTCCTGGGCCATGGCGCCGATGATGCCTATTCGTTTCATGGGTTCAGCGTGCTCCGCACAGTCGAGAGAAAATCAGGCGAAGACCTGCGTCCATTCATCGCGCTTGGCCAGAAAACCACGGGCGATCTCCTTGGCGCCTTCGAGGCTGTGGCTGGCCGCCCAGCCACATTGCATTTCGTTGCAGGCGGGGACTTCCTCGGCGACGAGCACGTCCTCCAGGGTCTGCTGCAGGAGGCGAAGTACATCGTCGTAGTCGTCATGGTTGATCATCGCCACGTAGAAGCCCGTCTGGCAGCCCATGGGGCTGATGTCGACGACCTTGTCGGAATGATTGCGCGAGAGTTCGGCCATCAGGTGTTCCAGGGAGTGCAGCGCGGGCATCTCCATGTGGGCCTGGTTGGGCTGGCAGATACGCATGTCGTACTTGTGAATGCGATCGCCATTCTCGCCGGCCTTGACGTCGGCGAGGCGGACATAGGGTGCCTTCACCTTGGTGTGGTCCAGGTTGAAGCTCTCCACGTTCATCTTGTCGCTCATCAATGACCTCTTGTCCGGTAATAACATCAAGCGCCTATTCTAGCGGGAAGCCGAGTCAAGCGCGATGGCAAGTCTGGTGAGATGGCAAGTATGGTGGGATGGCAAGTGCGGTGCATCGTCAGGCCGGTTGCATGCCCGAGGCCATGGCGTCATGGCGCTCGGCGGCGATCAAGGTGTTTTCCAGTAACGAGGCGACGGTCATTGGGCCGACCCCACCAGGCACCGGAGTGATCCAGCTGGCTCGCTCAACCGCTGGGGCAAACTCGATATCGCCGATCAGCCTGCCGTCTTCTTCGCGGTTGATGCCGACATCGATGACGATGGCGCCGTCGCGAACCCATTCCCCCTTGACCAGCCCCGGCTTGCCAACCGCTACGACAAGAAGCTCGGCGCGCCTGACGTGCGACTCGAGATTGCGGGTGAAGCGGTGGCAGACGGTGGTGGTGCAACCCGCCAGCATCAGCTCCAGTGCCATGGGGCGGCCGACGATGTTGGAGGCGCCGACCACGGTGGCATCGAGTCCACGGACATCCAGGCCGCTTTCCTTCAGCAGGGTCATCACTCCCTTGGGCGTACAGGGTCTAAGCATGGGCATGCGCTGAGCCAAGCGGCCGAGATTGTAGGGGTGGAACCCATCGACGTCTTTATGGGGCAGGATGCGCTCGAGGATCGGACGCGAGTCGAGATGTTCAGGCAACGGTAACTGGACCAGGATGCCATCGATGCGGGCGTCATCGTTGAGTTCGGCGATCAGCGCTTCGAGCTCCGCTTGGGTGGTCGTCACGGGGAGTTGGTACTTCAGGGACTTTATGCCGGCCTCTTCGCAGGCACGATGCTTGTTGCGCACATAGACCGCCGAGGCGGCGTCCTCACCGACGAGTATCACCGCCAGGCCGGGCACGCGAGCGCCTGCCGCCCGGCGATCGCGGACCTGCAGGCCGACTTGCTGGCGAACTCGAGCTGCAATGGCCTTGCCATCGATCAATTGCGCGGTCATCTGGCGTCCCCTGGTGGTCTATGGTGATCGAAGTGGACGCCGGTGAGGAGACGTCCCTTAGGCTGGAAAGGCCGCTGATTTTCGCATGCCGGGGCGTCCAGGCAAAGCGCCGCCGTACGGCAATGGTGGCGCCTGGCTTGACCCGGCGCCAAAGATGAGTAGAATACGCAACGCTCGACGAGGCCCCTGCGGCACGTCTGGGCCGTTTGATGACCGGCGGGGTGTAGCGCAGCCTGGTAGCGCGCCTGCTTTGGGAGCAGGATGTCGGGGGTTCGAATCCCTCCACCCCGACCACAACGTATTGATTTTGAAGTGAAATATTCAATCGATAGTTGTGGTAGAGTGCCTTGGAACGTAGCATGCGCTCATAGCTCAACCGGATAGAGCAACGGCCTTCTAAGCCGTAGGTTGCAGGTTCGAGTCCTGCTGGGCGCGCCAGCCGAGGCGTCAAGTGGTTCAAGAACTTGCAGTGGTCGACTCACAATCAAGACCTGTATCGACAATGGTGGATGTAGCTCAGTGGTAGAGCCCCGGATTGTGGCTCCGGTGGTCGTGGGTTCGATCCCCATCATCCACCCCATTTCGATACCCGCAGCACCCTTCAAGGCAATGGTGGATGTAGCTCAGTGGTAGAGCCCCGGATTGTGGCTCCGGTGGTCGTGGGTTCGATCCCCATCATCCACCCCACTTGCCTGTTCTTCTTCAGGAACTTTCTCTCGTTAGTCCCCTTGGTTCCGGATTCGTCCTCGCCTTTCGCTGACCCCCTCGACAAATCAAGAAGCGTGATCGTTCTTGTTGCGTCATGTCGTGTCGGGTTGAGACCAGGTATTACCCCAGATCGAAACACAGCGTTGTCGCATGTTTTTTGCGTCTTCGGGCCTTGTATTACCGCATTGCGCCCCCATTTCACCGGCAAGGCGCTTGCCAGTGCCAGGAGGGATTCATAGAATCCTCCCTCTGACTTTTTTCACGCACCCAACAGAACGCCCCAGTCGGTAGAGGACATTTCATGCAAGTTTCCGTCGATACGACCTCCCAGATCGAACGCCGCATCACCGTGCAGGTGCCGGCTAACGAGATCGATGAGGCCGTCGCTGCCCGCCTCAAGGATGCCGCCAAGAACGTGCGAATGGATGGGTTTCGCAAGGGCAAGGTGCCGATGTCGGTCATTCGTCAGCGCTACGGTAGTGACGTGCGCAATGAAGTGGTGGGTGAAGTCATGCGCGAGCGCTACGTGCGCGCGATCAGCGACGAGAAGCTCAATCCGGCCGGCTACCCAAATATCGAAGCCACCGTCAATGAGGCGGGCAAGGATCTCAAATTCACCGCGACGCTTGAGATCTACCCGGAAATCGAGCTGGCCTCCATTGCCGGTACCGAGGTCGAGCGGCCGGTGGTCGAGGTCACCGAGGCGGATGTCGACGAGATGATCGAGACGCTGCGCAAGCAGAATGCTTCCTGGGAAGCGGTCGAGCGTGCCGCCGAGGATGGCGATCAGGTGACGATCGACTTCCAGGGGTTTCTGGGCGACGAGCCTTTCGAGGGCGGTAGCGCCGAAGGCCATCAGCTGGTGATTGGGTCCGGTAATTTCATTCCCGGCTTCGAGGAGCAACTCGTTGGTGCCAAGGCCGGGGAAGATAAAACGCTCAAGGTGACCTTCCCCGAAGATTATCAGGCCGAGAATCTGGCAGGCCAGGAAGCGACTTTTCAAGTCAAGGTCCATGCGGTCAGCGGTCAGGCGCTGCCGGAAGTGGATGCCGAGTTCGTCAAGCGCTTCGGCGTCGAGGATGGCGATCTCGACAAGTTCCGCAAAGAGGTCAAGCAGAACATGACGCGCGAGGCCAGCCAGGCCGTCGATAACCGCGTCAAGCAGCAGGTCCTCGAGGCGCTCAAGAAAGCCAACGAGATTCCGGTGCCGCAGAACCTCGTCCAGCAGGAAACCGACGGTCTCAAGCGCCAGGCTGCCCAGCAGTTCGGCCTCGGCGAGGACTTCGACGTCAATCAGCTGCCCAACGAGCTGTTTGCCGAACAGGCCAAGGGCCGTGTCCAGGTGGGCCTGTTGCTCGCCGAAGTGATCAAGAGTCATGACGTAGACGCCAGCGATGACGAGATCAAGGCCAAGGTCCAGGAGCTCGCCCAGCAGTATCAGGAGCCCGAGCAGGTGGTCGAGTATTACATGGGCAACGAGCAGATGAAGACCCAGGTCAAGTCTGCCATCCTCGAGGAAAAGGCTGTCGATATTCTGCTGGAACAGGCTTCCGTCAAGGATGTGGAGATGAGTTACCAGGAGGCCCTGGCGGCAGCGCAGAAGCAAGCCGACGTCGGCGACGACGCCGAGGATGACGCTGAAGAGCAAAGCGAACAAGGCAGTGACCAGGCGAAGGCCTGATGGCTGCGACGCCCCGCGCTATTAACAGTGCGGGGCGCTGCCCTCATCAATTCTTTCCTTCATCGGATGCAAGGACATCACGCAAATGAGTAACGAGTTCGATATTCGCAACGCCGGCGGCCTGGTGCCGATGGTGGTCGAGCAGAGCGCAAGAGGCGAAAGGTCGTATGATATCTACTCTCGTCTGCTCAAGGAGCGTGTGATCTTCCTGGTGGGTCCGGTGGAAGACTACACGGCCAACCTGATTGTCGCGCAGCTGCTGTTTCTTGAATCCGAGAACCCGGACAAGGACATTCATCTCTATATCAATTCGCCGGGTGGCGGCGTGACAGCGGGCATGTCGATCTACGACACCATGCAGTTCGTAAAGCCCGACGTGTCGACTGTCTGTATCGGCCAGGCCGCGAGCATGGGTGCCTTCCTGCTGGCAGGCGGGGCCGCAGGCAAGCGTTTTTGTCTGCCCAACTCCCGCATGATGATTCACCAGCCCCTGGGTGGATATCAAGGGCAGGCCTCGGATATCGAGATTCACACCCGCGAGATCCTGGGCATCCGTGACAAGCTCAATCGCATCCTGGCGCACCACACTGGCCAGGATATCGAGACGATCGCCCGGGACACGGACCGCGATAACTTTATGGACGGCAAGCAGGCCGCCGAGTACGGCCTGATCGATGCGGTGCTGGATAAGCGTCCCGCATCCTGATAGCGTAATTCGTAATAGTGACGCCGTTCAGGCGAAGAATGCCGTTCAGGCGAAGATAGTTTCCCGGCGGCGTGCGCCGCCGTGACGAATCCGACGATTCAGGCGGTTACTGTCAGGATCGTCTTTGTGAATGAGGTACGCGAATGGCCGACGGCAAAGGCAAGGACGAAGGTAGCAAGCTGCTTTACTGCTCGTTCTGCGGCAAGAACCAGAACGAAGTGCGCAAGCTGATTGCCGGCCCGTCCGTCTATATCTGCGATGAATGTGTCGATCTGTGTAACGACATTATTCGCGAGGAAGTTCTCGATGCCGATGCCGAGAGCGATGAAGAGCGTCTGCCGGCTCCCCGCGAGATTCGTCACACCCTCGATGATTACGTGATCGGCCAGGACCGCGCCAAGATGGTGTTGTCTGTGGCGGTCTACAATCACTACAAGCGGCTTCGTTCCGGTGTGAAGGGCGAGGATGTCGAACTCGGCAAGTCGAACATTCTGTTGATCGGTCCTACTGGCAGCGGCAAGACGCTGCTGGCGGAAACGCTGGCGCGCCTTCTCAATGTGCCCTTTACCATTGCCGACGCGACCACCTTGACCGAAGCCGGCTATGTCGGCGAGGACGTCGAGAACATAATCCAGAAGCTGCTGCAGAAGTGCGACTACGACGTCGAGAAAGCGCAACGTGGCATCGTCTATATCGATGAGATCGACAAGATTTCGCGCAAGTCGGATAATCCGTCGATCACGCGTGATGTCTCGGGCGAGGGTGTCCAGCAGGCTCTGCTCAAATTGATCGAGGGCACCACGGCCTCGGTGCCGCCGCAGGGCGGGCGTAAGCATCCGCAGCAGGAGTTCCTACAGGTCGATACCGGCAACATCCTGTTCATCGTGGGTGGCGCCTTCGCTGGCCTCGACAAGGTAGTCCGTGAGCGCACCGAAAAGGGCGGTATCGGATTCAATGCCGAGATCAAGAGCAAGGACGAAGCCAAGGGCGTGGGTGACCTGCTGGCCAACGTCGAGCCTGATGATCTCGTCAAGTTCGGTCTGATTCCTGAGTTCGTGGGTCGCCTGCCGGTTATCGCCACCTTGACCGAGCTGTCCGAGGATGCGTTGATCGAGATCCTCACCGAGCCCAAGAATTCGCTCGTCAAGCAGTACGCCAAGCTTTTCCAGATGGAAGACGTTGAGCTGGAATTCCGCGAGGATGCGTTGCGCGCCGTGGCTCACAAGGCGATGGCGCGTAAGACCGGTGCACGCGGTCTTCGCTCGATTCTCGAATCCGTGTTGCTCGATACAATGTACGAGATTCCCTCGCTTGAGGGGGTATCCAAGGTTGTTATCGATGGGTCAGTGATCACCGGTGACAGTGAGCCGTTGATGATCTACTCGCAGCAGGAAGAGGCGCGAGTCGACGGCACCGACGGCTGAGAAAAAGGCGGGGAAGGTTCTCCGCTTGGTGGGAGCGGGCTCATTGAGACGGCATGCGGGTAACGGGCGTGCTGCAGTGGGTTCGCTCCCATCGTGTTTATAACCTCTAGGCGTTTTTTCTGCCCTCCCGCACACTGCCTTGCAATATGGCATTGCCGCCCCCATTCCGTTGGCAATACGCCAGTCAGTATTCTTCCGATTCGTTTTGAGGAACGTCTGCGATGCAGCAGAACGCCGAACAGACTTTGAGTCTGCCCCTTTTGCCGCTGCGGGACGTGGTCGTCTACCCGCAGATGGTCATCCCCTTGTTCGTCGGCCGCGAGAAATCGATCCAGGCCCTCGAGGCGGCCATGGAGGCGGACAAGCGCGTCCTGTTGGTGGCTCAGCGTGAAGCCAGCAAGGACGACCCCGATCATGGCGATCTCTTTTCGATCGGGACCGTGGCCGAGATCATGCAGCTGCTCAAGCTGCCTGACGGCACCGTCAAGGTGCTCATCGAAGGCGTCTCGCGCGCGAACGTCGGTGAGATCCTCGTGGTCGATCAGGGTTACACCCGTGCCGAGGTAAGGCTGCGCGAGAGCGAGCCGCTGACCGAGCGGGAGCAGGAGGCGCTGGTGCGTGTCTTGCTCAACCAATTTGAGCAGTACGTGAAGATGTCGAAGAAGGTGCCCAATGAGGTGCTCAACTCGCTTTCGGGCATCGAGGATCCCAGCCGCCTGGTCGACACCATCTGCGCTCATCTGTCGTTGAAGATCGACGACAAGCAGCAGTTGCTGGAGATGGATCGTGTGCGCGACCGCATCGAGCATCTGATGGCGTTGATCGAGTCCGAGATCGATCTCCTGCAGGTTGAAAAGCGCATTCGTTCCCGCGTCAAGGACCAGATGGAGAAATCTCAGCGCGAGTACTATCTCAACGAGCAGATGAAGGCCATCCAGAAAGAGATGGGCGAGCTCGAGAACGTGCCCAACGAGGCCGAGAAGTACGAGCGGGCGATCAAGGATGCCGGCATGCCCAAGGAGGCGGCCGAGAAGGCGACCCAGGAACTGAACAAGTTGAAGATGATGTCGCCGTCATCCGCGGAAGCCACCGTGGTGCGCTCCTATCTCGATTGGCTGGTGGCGGTGCCATGGAAGAAGCGCACGCGTGTGAAGCATGATCTGGTGCATGCCCAAAAAGTGCTCGATGAAGATCACTACGGGCTTGAAGAGGTCAAGGCGAGAATCCTCGAGTACCTTGCCGTGCACAAGCGGGTCAAGACGCTCAAGGGTCCGGTGCTTTGTCTGGTCGGCCCCCCGGGCGTTGGCAAGACCTCGCTGGGTCAGTCCATCGCCCGTGCAACCAATCGCAAATATGTGCGTCTGGCCCTGGGTGGCGTGCGGGACGAGTCCGAGATTCGGGGGCATCGACGCACCTATATCGGCTCGTTGCCGGGCAAGATGATCCAGCGCATGTCCCGGGCCGGGGTCAAGAATCCGCTGTTCCTGCTCGATGAAGTCGACAAGATCGGCATGGATCACCGAGGAGATCCGGCGTCTGCGCTTCTCGAAGTGCTGGACCCGGAGCAGAACAATACCTTCAGCGATCACTACCTGGAGCTGGATTTCGATCTCTCCGAAACGCTGTTTATCTGCACGGCCAATTCGATGAACATTCCCGGCCCGCTGCTCGATCGGATGGAAGTGATCCGTCTGCCCGGTTACACCGAGGACGAGAAGCTGGCGATCGCCAAGCGCTACCTGGTGCCCAAACAGCTCAAGGCTAATGGGTTCAAGGACGAGGAGCTGGCATTTGCGGATGAGGCGTTACTGGAACTGATCCGTTATTACACGCGCGAGGCAGGGGTGCGTGAGCTCGAGCGTCAGATCGCCAAGGTATCGCGCAAGGTGCTGCGCGAACAGCTCGCCAAGGAAGCCAAGGAAGGGGCTCAGGCGCCGATGGTGCTGGCAGGTGCCGATATCGAACAGTATGCAGGCGTTCGCCGCTACAGCTATGGCCTGGCCGATCAGGAGGATCAGGTAGGTCGCGTGACCGGTCTGGCCTGGACCTCGGTGGGGGGTGAGCTGTTGAGCATCGAGTCGGTCGTCACGCCCGGCAAGGGGCGTATCAACAAGACGGGATCTCTGGGTGACGTAATGAAAGAGTCCGTGAGCGCCGCCCATACCGTGGTGCGTGCCCGCGCCGTGTCGCTGGGTATCGACCCCGAGCGTTTCGAGAAGGAAGACTTGCATATCCACGTGCCTGAGGGCGCAACACCCAAGGATGGCCCCAGTGCCGGCGTGGCGATGGTGACGGCGATGGTGTCGGCTTACTCCGGCCGGGCGGTACGCTGCGATGTGGCCATGACCGGGGAAGTCAACCTGCGTGGCGAGGTCATGCCGATCGGTGGCCTGAAGGAGAAATTGCTGGCGGCCAGGCGCGGTGGTATAAAGACGGTGCTGGTGCCGGAGGAGAATCGTCGTGATCTCAAGGAGGTTCCCGACAATATCAAGGAGGCCCTCGACATCAGACCTGTTCGCTGGATAGATGATATTCTGGAAGTGGCGTTGGCTAAAATTCCGGAAGCGTCAGGTGAGGATTCTCGAACTGATGACCCGGCCGCAGCGCATACGATGATAAGCACGCATTAACGTTAATTATCCAGTAATGCCGGTTGCAGAATGCCGGTACGGTGGGGTCTGGCGCTTAAGATTACTTGACAGTCGTTTGACCGCATTGCTATAAATCACGTCAGGCTGAGACCGCGACTCTTAATTTAAAGCCGCGCCGTTTAAAGCCAAATTCCGTAAAAGTCAAGGGGTGAAGTGTGAACAAATCCGAGCTGATCGAAGCCATCGCCGCGTCTGCCGATATTCCCAAGGCGGCCGCTACCCGCGCCCTGGACGCCATGGTCGACACCGTAACCGATAGCCTGAAGAAGGGCGATAGCGTCTCGCTGGTAGGCTTTGGCACTTTCACCGTCAAGGAGCGTGCCGCACGCACCGGTCGCAATCCCCAGACTGGACAGCCGATCGAGATCAGTGCTGCCAAGGTGCCGAGCTTCAAGGCCGGCAAGGCGCTGAAGGATTCCGTCAACTGAGCGATCGGCTCGCACCATTGCCGTGATGCTTGAGTTTACTCCAGGCGCATCGCCCACCGGCGGTGCGCCTGTTTTCTTGTGACGCGCCGAATTAGCGTGGCCGGATGGTCGCGTGTCAGGCGTCGATGCGTATAATGTGGCGGGACTCTGCCAACACCACCTACCGAGGCCTGCATGCTGCAAAGTATTCGAGACCGCTCCAGGAGCTGGGGCGCCAAGATCATCATCGGTGCCGTCATCGCGACAATGGCATTGTTTGGTGTCGAGTCGCTGGTCGGACTGCTCGGTAACAGCGGGGACGATATCGCCGAGGTCAATGGCGAGACGATCACGCGAGAGCAGCTCGAGAGAGAGGTGCAACGAGCCATCCGCAGCGGACAGGTCCCCCCCGAGCAGGAGCGGCAGCTTCGCAACGAGATGCTTGCCGAGCTCATTGACGTCCGCCTCATGACGCAATTTACCGACGATGGCGGAATGCAGCTCTCCGAAAATCAGCTCGATGAACTGATCGTCTCGTTATCAGAGTTTCAGGATCAGGAGGGGCGTTTTTCTCAAGAGCTGTTCCGCAACCGCCTCTCCAGCGCCGGGTATACGCCGCTCGCCTTCCGTGACCAGCTGCGGACCGACATGAAGCGCCAACAGCTCGAGCAGGGCATGGCGCTCAGTGAGTTCACATTACCTTCCGAGCGCGAGTCGCTGGGTGCTCTGCAGCGACAGACTCGAGACTTTCGCTATCATGCATTGACTGCCGAGGATCTCGAGACCCTGCCCGAGGCCGACGAGGAGGCCATCCAGCGTTACTACGAAGAGAATGCCGAGTCCTTCCGTCGTCCCGAGCAGGTGCGTCTCGATTATGTGATGCTCGACCGCCAGCAAATGGCGCAGGACGTGGAGGTCGAAGATGAGGCGCTGCGCGAGCGTTGGAATGCCACGAGCACCGATGCCGATCGTCGCGTCTCGCACATCATGCTGACCTTTGGTGATGAGCGGACACGCGAGGAAGCCGAAGTGGCTCTGCAGGACGTCCGTGAACGTCTCGACGACGGCGAGGTGTTCGAGGACCTTGCCGCGGAAGTGTCCGAGGATAACGTCTCCGCCGAACAGGGGGGTGATCTGGGCGTCATCGGCCGTGGTTTCTTTGGCGAGGCCTTCGAGGATGCCGCTTTTTCTCTGGACGAAGGGCAGGTGTCGGATATCGTCGAAACCGATAACGGCTTGCACCTGGTCAAGGTTACCGAATTGGAGCGGCCTGCCTTTGAAGAGGTTCGTGGTGAGCTCGAGCGTGAGATTGCATTGTCGAGGGTGTCGGATCAGTTCAATGAACAGTTGCAACAATTGATCGACAACAGCTTCGCGGCGGACGATCTGCAGAGTGTCGCCGACGAGATTGGCCTCACGCTTCAGACCAGCGAATGGATGTCTCGTGACGGGGCCGAAGGTGTGCTATCCGAGCCTGGGGTCATGGAGCAGGCGTTCAGCGATGATGTCATTGAGGAAGGGTATAACAGCGAAGTCATCGAGCTCGATGAAGATCGTCGGATGGTGTTGCGCGTTGCCGAGCACCGTGACGCCAGCGTGCTTGAGCTCGACCAGGTGCGTGATGAGGTGCGCTCGAGGGTCGAGGCGAGACTGCGCCGTGAGGCGCTGAGGGACCTCGCCGCAGAGCGGGTCGAGCAACTGCGCAGTGACGATTCAGTGGACATCGACTGGCAGACGGCTGACGATGTCGGCCGTCAGTCATCAGGCGATATCGGCCAATCGGTGATTGATGAGGTGTTTCGTCTGCCGGCACCCGACAATGACGAAGCGGTCTTTGGCCATGTTGTCGACGGGGACGAAGTGATCCTGATTGCATTGGACAAGGTCGAGCAAGGCGAAGTCAATGCAGAAGTCGAGCAATTCGTGGCGCAAATGGGCGAGCGGCTACGCGTTCAGGCCGCCATTCAGGGGCTTCTCGATACTCTTCGCGATCAGGCTGACATCGAGCGTATGTAGATATTTGGATGTCATGGGGCGCTGAGGCGCCCCTTTTTTACGTGCATTTTTATACCGTTATCTTTAATGCCTCATTGTGGCTGACTCGATAATCGCGCTTACGGCGCGGTGAAACCGACGCCAAGCCGAGGGCAGAGGCCATACAGGCGATATCGATCTCGATGGAGGTGCTGACATCCCTGCTTCACTACAGGGAAAATTCTCGTAGATGAGGTGCCTGCCCGGTTTGCACGACGATTTCCCAACCCTTGTCGGGGTGCCAGTCACCCAGTACCAAGCGTTTGGCTGTCTCTCCACCAACGCCGAGTTCGTGCACTGCCGGCCGATGGGTATGGCCGTGGATCAGGGTCGTCACACCGAACTCCCGCATGGTGCTAATGACCTCCTCTGGCGTCACGTCCATGATGTCGTCGGCCTTGTTGGAATTGGCCTCTCCCGACTGCTCGCGTAGCTGGCGGGCCAGTGCAATACGCTCGGTGACCGGCATGGCGAGTACCTGGCGTTGCCATTCAGGGTCGCGAGCCTGCTGTCGGAAGGCCATGTAGGCGCTATCCCGGGTACACAGGCTATCGCCATGCATCAACAACACCTTGCTGCCGCCGAGTTCCACGACACACGGGTCTTTCAGCAGGCATGCGCCTGCCGCATCCGCAAAACGCTTGCCCAGCAGGAAGTCGCGGTTGCCGTGCATGATGAAGATACTCGTGCCCACGGCGGACAGGCGCTGCAGGGCGTTGGCAACACGCGCCGCGAGCGCGGCGCTGCCGGTGGGATCGCTGGCCGCCAGGTCGAGCAGGTCGTCGCCGATCCAGGCATCGAAGAGATCACCGAGGATATATAAGGTGTCGCTTGCGCTGGCACGTTGATCGAGCCAGCGCAGGAATCCTTCCGTGACCTCGGGGGCGCCGGGATGCAGGTGCAGGTCCGAAATCAGCAGGGTGGTCATGCGATATAGGCACGCTGGATGATGACATCCTCGGCGGGCACATCGGCATGCATGCCGCGGCGTGTGGTGGCCACCGCCTTGATGCTCTCAACGACTTCCATTCCCTCGGCCACTTCCCCGAACACACAATAGCCCCAGCCCTGGATGGTCTTGCCGCTGTGGTTGAGAAAGTCGTTATCCGCAACGTTGATAAAGAACTGAGCGGTGGCCGAGTGCGGGTCCTGGGTGCGTGCCATGGCGAGGGTGCCAGTGGTGTTCTTCACGCCGTTGTCGGCTTCGTTCTCGATGGGGTCACGGGTGGGCTTCTGGTTGAAGTCGATGTCGAAGCCGCCTCCCTGGACCATGAAGCCGGGGATGACGCGATGGAAAAGCGTGCCATCGTAGAAACCGTCGCGCACGTATTGCTCGAAATTGGCCGCGGTCTTGGGCGCCTTGTCCTGATAAAGCTCGATGGAGATGTCGCCGTAATTGGTCTGCAGTACGATCATTGACAATTTCCTGTGTCGTGGTGTCTCGGTAAGGTTGTCGGGTGTCCGGCAATAACCGGGATGCGCCTTGGCGCTACCCCTCGACGTGGCGCTATAATAGCCCTTTTGCATCGATGCGCGAAGTCGAGGGGCGTTCAAACCGTTCCCCTCCCATTGTCAGGCTCGCGATTCAACCAGAGGTTGCCTCTCCTACCATGACCACCGACACCACCAGTGCGCCGAATTTCATCCGCAATCAGATCCAGGAAGAGGTCGAGGCAGGGCAGACAGCCAGGATCGTCACCCGTTTCCCCCCGGAACCCAATGGTTTCCTGCATATTGGCCATGCCAAGTCCATCTGCCTGAATTTCGGGCTGGCGGAACAGTTCGGTGGTGACTGTCACTTACGCTTCGACGACACCAATCCGGCGAAGGAAGAGCAGGCCTACATCGATGCCATCAAGGCCGACGTCAGCTGGTTGGGTTTCGAGTGGGCCGGCGCAGTGCGCTTCGCCTCCGATTATTTTGACCAGCTGTATGCCTGGGCCCAGCACCTGATCCGCGAAGGCAAGGCGTACGTCGACGATCTTTCGCCGGACGAGATCCGCGAGTACCGGGGCACCCTGACCGAACCGGGTCGCCCCAGCCCTTATCGCGAGCGCAACGCCGACGAGAATCTCGACCTGCTCGAGCGCATGCGCGTGGGTGAGTTCGCCGAGGGGGAGAAGGTGCTGCGTGCGAAGATCGACATGGCCGCGCCCAACATCAACCTGCGCGATCCGATTCTCTATCGCATCCGTCATGCCAGCCACCACCAGACCGGCGACAAGTGGAAGATCTATCCTTCTTATGACTTCACCCATGGTCAGTCGGATGCGATCGAGGGCGTGACGCACTCCATCTGCACGCTGGAATTCGAGGATCACCGTCCCCTGTATGAGTGGTTTCTGAATAACCTGCCGGTTCCCGCCAAGCCCCGTCAGATCGAGTTCGCGCGGCTCAACCTCAACTACACCCTGACCTCCAAGCGCAAGCTCAAGTTGCTGGTGGACGAAGGCATCGTCGACGGCTGGGACGACCCGCGCCTGCCGACCATCTCCGGCATGCGGCGTCGCGGCTA